>NZ_JASATN010000004.1:0-405710 GCF_038440355.1 Dyadobacter sp. OTU695
ATCGGCACCCAAACCGGAGATAAAGAATACGTTTGTCGGTGCAATTTCATCCATCGTGGGAGAATTTTTAATTGTTGTTAAATCTGGCGACTATAAAGTGTTGGGTTTTGATGGTATTTCCTTTACAGTTTACCATACCTCCCAATAAATGCCCGTTTCAAAAAGTAGATCAATCCCTAACCAGCAAATATAGGAGATTAGTACAATCTCTGTCGACTGAATCTAATAGTCGTTAGCTTCAACGATCCCCGTCACGTCTGGCTCCCATCAAACGGAAGTACAATCTCAGATAAATGAGGTACGTTGGCCAAATATGTGTGGAATTATAGTCCTTTAGTTGCTGGCTTTATTGACCTCAATTTGTAAAAATTTACGATCTAAATTGTATCTTCCTGGTGTCCAACAAAACTAAAATATGGCAACCAGGCTTGATTATACCATTGCGTCCAGGAGGTTTGCGGCCCGCTTTCCGATGTTAAGCGTGGTTGCGTTCCATGTTAGTTTCTGGGTCATAGCGTATAGTCTGCTGTATGGGATTGTCTACTTGTCTTATGTGGCCACGCTAAGCACCTACCGGGAAATGAATGGATCTTTCGCCGGGTTTAATACTCTGCCTGTTTTCATTTGCAGCCTGTTATACGGAACCGGGACAGGCGTTTTGGATTACTTTCTGGAAAGGAAATTCCTGCGCAACACCTCACTCGGCCGGATTATGGCAATAAAAGCGATTGTATGCCTGGTTTTGATGATATGTTGCTTTCTCTTGTTACAATATGTATTTCTGGATTTGATTTTTGCCGGCCAGCTGACACAAACCAGGGCCTTGGTTATAACCAGTTACAACTGGGAGTATCTGTTTCTGCTGGTGCTGGCCTATACCTTTTTTATGACGCTGGTCGTAAATTTTATCGGGGAAGTCGATAAGAAGTTCGGTCCGGGAGTGCTTTTGCCTTTGCTGCTGGGTAAGTACCGGCGGCCAAAAGAGGAAGAGCGCATCTTTATGTTTATGGATTTGAAGTCATCCACATCGATAGCTGAAAAGCTGGGACATATCATGTACAGCAGCTTCATAAGCGATTGCTTTATGGATATTAACCATGCACTTTTTCCCTGTAACGCCGAAGTGTATCAATATGTGGGTGACGAAATTGTCGTAAGTTGGCCGGCAGTAGAAGGGTTGAGGGACTTTTCAAGCACAAGGTTCTTTTTTACCTGCGAAAAGTATATTCAACACAGGGCGCAATATTATTTAAGCAACTATGGAATTGTACCCGTCTTTAAGGCGGGCATGCATATAGGAACGGTAACCGCAGTAGAAATAGGTGAAATTAAACGGGACATTGCCTATCATGGAGACACACTTAATACCGCTGCGAGAATTCAGGGCCTATGCAATGAATATGGAAAAAGGCTTTTAGTCTCCGGCTATTTCTTTGACAGAAGTGGCATTGAAGGACATTTTCCGACCAGGGAAATAGCAACAATCTTACTAAAAGGCAAGAGTGTTCCGGTTCGGATTCTAAGTGTAGAAACTACGGAGCGGTATGCAATTGAATCGTAGGGAGCCGGCTGCAACTTTCAATGGGAACACAACCAGGCCGCACAGCGCACAGAACGGTTTAACCGCGGCCACGGACGGCCTTGAAAGATTTTGTTAATTTACGTCAAGAAACGCCCGAAACTCGACTTTAAACATCTGAATACCTGAGAGGACGTCACCTTGAAGATTGCTATCCAGCAATGAAATCATCCTGTTTAGGAGAGTGAGATACAGATGGGGCCCTCACGGAAATAACACTTTCTGATATCAAAAATCCGGGATGTTTTCCGAGCCCTGGAACATCAGGCCGGGACGGCAGCCGTCGCTGCCAAATTCATTTCGATGAAACTCAAAGCAGCCTTGAAGGAACTCTTTAAGATCAGCATAGCGGATCAGGTGAAACCATTTACCGAACACCGATCCACTGTTGTACTGACCATAGGTTCTCCTATCGATCAAAGGATTGCAGAAGCGGTTTCAGCAAGCACTTGGGGGCCTCTTCCCATCGCGCGATAGACTCGATGATGGGTATTAAGGTCTTGCCCATAACGGCCCCTGATAGGACCTATGCTCGTATGTTTTTTTCCGATCCTGCATGATTGGATTTAATGCCCAATAACTAATGCCAGCCTTCGCCAAGGCCTCGTCGCAATCCTTCTTTTCAACCTAAAGGGCGCGTTCTTACAGGAGCGCGCCCTTACTCACCACCCTCTACCGCTTGATCCCCGGAGGGGCTTCACGGTAACCTTATCACCTATACTTCAAAAAGTCCTCCCGCTCGAAAGCGGGATCAGGATACTTATAAAAACCCTCGCCGGAGGCAATACCCAATTTGCCCTTATCTATGTATTCCTCCTTAAGCCTTTTGGCAGCCTGACGCAGCTGTGGGTCATTCATTTCGGTTGCTAAGATGCTGGTAATGTTAAAGGCCGTATTAAGTCCAGCAATGTCTGCAAATACGAACGGTGCAAAGTTTGATTTTGTCGCAATAATCCAGGTTTTGTCAATCGTCTCGTAATCGGCCACGTCACCGGCCCATAATTTCAGCGCCGCCGTTACCCACGGCACGATCAGAGAATTGGTGATATATCCGGGCTGTTCTTTATGCAATGGCAACGCTACCATTCCAATAGATTTGGCAAACGCAACCACTGCGTCGAATGTCTCCCTGGACGTCCCCGGATGACCCATGATCTCGGCCGTATTGCGGAACCAGATCTCATTGGCAAAATGTAGTGCCAGGAATTTTTCCGGGCGGCCCGTTTCCGCGGCAAACTGGCTGGGAAGTAAGGTAGACGTATTCGTCGCAAAAATGGTTTTATCCGGCGCCAGTGTCGCCACCCTTTGATAAAAATCACGTTTGATGTCCACTCTTTCGGGAATAGCCTCTATCAGAAGATCAGCATCTTCCAAGGCTACTTTAAGATCGCTGCTCAGCCGGAGATGGGCATTGGCGGCTTCGACTTCTATCCTGGTTGCTTGCACATCATTAAGATAAATATCACCGTACCGGGCAAACGAGGCCCTGGCCTTCTCCAAGATGACATCATTGATATCATAAACCGTCACATCGTACCCAAAAAAGGCCGTCTGAAAAGCAATCTGCGAACCTAAAACGCCGCTGCCGGCAATCGTTATCTTTTTCATCTCGATTATTGATTTAAAAATTAAAATGTCGTTGCCCCACCGTCAAACACCATTTCCGCGCCGGCCATACAGGAGGAATTGACTTCCATGATCTTGTCCCACTCTTACGGGGTACTGTTCTCGATATTGCTGGTAAATGCATTCTTCTCGGAGATACCCGCATTGTTCACCAGGATGTCAATTGCACCAAACTCTTTCACGGCCCTGTCAACTACCGAGATCCAATCCTTCTCGGATGGCACATTGTGTTGCAGGACAAGGATGGTGCCACCTGCCGCCTTGACTTCCCTTTCGGGTTCGCTTAGTGAATCGTATTGCAAATCTGTCGCGATGCCCCTGGCGCCTTCTTTGGCGAACAATTTTGCGTCCTCGTACCTCATCCCACTGGCTGCTCCCGTCACAATCGCTACTTTATTTTCCAGTCGCATAATTCTGTTTTTAAAGTTGAGATCGATTATTTTTTAAGGGCTAAATTACACGCCCCGGGACGTGCTGTCAATGTCAGAATGACGCTATTATTGTTCTATTTTCCCCTAAACGTGTACTTTTGTACTCTAACCCGATTGTATGGCCAAGAATGAAAGTTTTAAAAAGATTGGGCTGCCTGAGTTTGAGAAACTAGGTTTAAACCGTATCCAAATACAGGGCCTGGCACTTCTTAAAAGACCAGTTGCCTTTTCTGAAAGCATGCCGGCTGCGACTAATCCCGTGATAGCTTCGGCCAATATCCTGCTATTATGCAAAGAGGGAAACGCCCGTGTGATGTGCAATTTAAAGGAATACTCCTTGCAGAGAAACACACTGTTATTCGTGTTGCCCAACTTCCTGTTCCAGGTATTGGAGGAGAGCGAGGGTTTTCTGATAGAATGCATTGCATTTTCGTTCGACCTCGTATCGGATATCAGACTACCCGAAGATATATCACAGATCATCCAGATGGTGGAAATTAAACCCTGCCTGTCGCCGCCGGCACAGCAATGTTCGGAATTCCACCAAATAATCGAACTAATGAAGGAGCAATACCATACACCGGCCCTTTACCGGGACAGTGTGGTAAGATATCTTTTGCTCGCCCTGTTGCATAAGGTCTCGTCCTGGTTTTCGCCAAGGAAGGTGGAAAATCATCCAGCCGCGGCCCAAAGGGACGAGGAAGTATACAGACGGTTTATGTCCCTATTGCTTAAACATTACAGGGAGAGGCGGGAGGTCCGTTTTTATGCGGACAAGCTTTTTATCTCGCCAAAATATGCTTCCAAAATTATTACCCGGCTTACCGGTAAATCGCCACAAAGCTGGATCCAGGAAATGGTCATCACTGCGGCCAAGTCCATGATCAAGGGTAGCAATATGAGTATCTCGCAGATCGCCAATGAGCTCAATTTCGCCAATCAATCCTTTTTCGGTACCTTTTTTCGAAAACACACCGGTATGAGCCCGTTGGAATACAGGCAAATGTAATGTATATGAAAAAGAAAGCTGTTAAGTACTCAGATTCTCATCTTTTCCCAGCAATTGCCATCTTCATCGGACTAACACAATTTTAAATTGTAATTTAGGCGATTTGAAAACACCCTACAAACAATGCCTGCAGGGTGTATGAAAACACTTCATCTTCCATGAAAATTCACTCCATGTTTCTTATTATTGAGCTTACAATTAAAAGGCACACCTTCGCATCTTCCGTAAACTCTTTTGTACTTGATACAATTCTCTGTCGAAATCCTTGATGGCTCTCTTTTCCAACAGCTACAAAAAGCTCTCTACCAAGTCGCGATCAGGGTCGTCTCACTAATAATCTCCAACTGCTTTTTTGTATTTGGCTTCATTTACCTTGTATTCCGCCTTGGCGTCGATAAGGTCGGAATAAGCCTGCTGCCATAATACCTGTGCTTCCAAAACGTCCTCCCCCAGAACCGTTCCCGCATCCAATCTGTCTTGGTTCAAACGTAGGTTTTCTTCCGTCTGCAATAGCGACTTTTCTGAAAGACTAATGCGCTTTGCTGCCTGACTAAGCTGAAACCAGGCGTTCTGTATTTCCAGCCCGACCAGATCCCTTGTCTCTTCCAGTTCCAGCCTTTGTGCATCAGCTTTAAACCGCTGTTCCTTAACCTTTTGTTTCCGTTGACCCCAATCCAGAAGGGGTACGTTTACCGAAAGCACACCTACGGCAACCGGCATGGTATTGCTTTGATTCTTCACATTGATGTGTTTGCCAAAAGCAGAAACGCCATAGGCATTCAGGGCCACTGTCGGCTTTTGATCGCCTTGCAGTATTTTAGTTTGCAGGCTCTGAATTTCTACGGCTTTGTTCAACATGACTATCTCCGGGCGGTTTTCCATTAAGGATCTATCGGCTTGGGCAACGAGTCCATATTGCACCACGACAGTATCCTGGACATCGAAACTGAGCTCGGTCAGCCCGGCGATCTGCGCCAGGTTGAGTTTAGCCATTGTCAGGCCGTCCTGCGCCCTGGTAAGGTTAAGTTCAGCTTCGTTCCGTTTCACTTCCACTTTCAGCAGGTCATTTTTGTAGATCAGTCCGGCATCGAATGAATTCTTAAGACTCTTGTGTAACGTGCCGAGAAGATCCAGATATTTTTGTGCGAGGACGCTTTTTTCCTTTATACTGACAAGGTTCCAATACGCACTTTCAGCTTTTAACAGGACTTCATCCTCCGTTAAAGACTGTTGAGCTATTTGCAATTCGACTGCCGAGGCAGCGAGCTTTTGAGAGTTTTGCACCTTCGCACCCGCATATATGACCTGGGTCGCGGAAAGAACGGCGCTGGCCTGCAACTCAGGAAGCAGGGTATTTAATGGCCCTGAAAGATATATCCCCATAACACTTCCATCCAATGTAGGTTTTCCGCCTGCCCTGGCCGAAAGTAGTGCCGCCTTCGCAGCTTCGACTTCTTTTTGTGCCTTTTTGAGTTTTTTATTGTGTTCCAGCGCCTGCGATCTTATCTCTTCCAGCGCCAGTTTCTTCCCCTGTGCCATACCCTCATATCTCAAAAACAGGATGGACAAAAGGGACAGTATTACAATCTTTTTTTGCTGTATTTTCATTATCATTCTTTTTAACAAACTGCTCCACGGGAAGAAAACGTACTGGAAAGCGGACAGTTTCGAATTGGTTAACACATTGGCCTAGTGGGCGGTTATAGGCTTATACATTACATCGTCCTCCCCGTCAGGCTGAA
The DNA here is from genome assembly GCF_038440355.1 of Dyadobacter sp. OTU695. NCBI lineage: Bacteria > Pseudomonadati > Bacteroidota > Cytophagia > Cytophagales > Spirosomataceae > Dyadobacter > Dyadobacter sp. OTU695. Next base: position 6,388 of record NZ_JASATN010000004.1, read on the forward strand.
ATTCAGGTGCTTCTTCGGGGATGACCGGTTGATTTAAAAATTTGTAGTACATCACCGGAACTACGAACAGCGTGAGTATCATCGAGAAGATCAAGCCGAAGGCCAGCACGCTGCCCAGCGGTGCCCACATCGGTGATTTTCCGATGATCATCGGGACCACACCCACAGCGGCGGCAGCTGAGGTAAGAAAAATAGGCCGCATCCTCCGTTTCGCGGCCGCTATTGCGGCTGCTTTATGTTTATAGCCGTGGTCACGGATAAGTTCGTCCGCATAGTCGACTAAAATAATACCATTTCGTACGACGATACCGATCAGGCTGATGATCCCCATAAAACCCGTCATTCCAAGTGGATTTCCCGTAACGAGCAGCCCAAGAAATGCCCCGAACAAACTTAACAGGAACGTGCACAAGACAATGAGGGATTTCCCTAAACTCTTGAACTGAAACAATAGTGTAAGGAAAATAAGAAGAAGGCTCACACCAAGAGAAATGCTCATACTGGGAGCGTTTTCCATACTGGATTCGGCATCCCCGCCATATTGAATAGAAGTTCCTTTTGGCAATTTCAAAGCATCTATTTTCGGCTGAACGTCCTTCAATATACGTGACGGTTTGAGCCCCATTTGCGCTTCCGAATACACACTTAAAAGCTTCAACCCGTTTCGCCTCAGCAACATTCCCGTATGCCATTCAGGGTCGAGGGTGGCCACTTCCCTTAGCGGCACTTTTGTCCCGTAGCGTGAGGAAATGTGCAGGTTCCCCAATGAGATCAAATCCTTCCGGCTTTCTTCGTCATAGCGAAGAAAAATATCCACGGTTTTGTCACCTTCCCACAAAGTAGATAGGGAATAACCCTTCAGGCCAGCGCCCAAAGTCTGCGTAATTGCCTGATTGCTGATCCCCAACCGGTTGGCCTTTACCTTGTCGATATTGAGCTTTACACCCATATAGTCATACTCGCTGCTCAAACGCACGTAGTTTGTTCCTCTGGCATTCTCTAAAATCTTCTTTACCTGTAACGCCACCTTTTTCTGGTCGGCTTCATTTTCGCTTACTATCCGAACATCAATAGGTGCCCCTTCCTGAAAACTCAATTGCTTTATTTTGATGGCACCGTCTGTGACAAAGCCCTTCAGTTTTTGCAAATATTCCTGCGCCATTTCATTGGTAGCATCGTTTCCGGTAGTTGTAATAAACACCTGTGCGAAATGCTTTTTAGGAGTTTCAGGTGCATATGAAGTGTGAAAACGCGGCGAGCTCATCCCGATGAAACTCGTGACGTCCAGTACCCGGTCGTCCTTTTTGAGGATTTGTTCCAGTTCCTTTACTTTCTCTTCGGTCTTTTCCAGAGAGGTTCCGTTCGGCAGCCAAACCTCCATATTGAACTGGTCCCTTTCCGATATTGGAAAGAACTCAGAATCTACTTTGGTGGCAATAAACACCGCCGCCACTACTGATAGGACCCCAAGCGAAATAGTCATTTTTGGGTTTCGGAATGCCGCTTCCACACCTTTATCGAATAGCGACTGTAAATGGTCGAGCATGCTCTTCTTTACAGGGCGGTCGCTAACCTTGTGCTTCAATCCCTTTTTAATAAATACATAGCAGGTATAAGGCGTAAACAACAGGGCGACAACCATTGAGATAATCAAGGATATGGCCACAGTGACTGGCAGATAAAACATAAAGTCCTTAGCAATGCCGTCCATAAAGATGGCCAGTGGCAGGAATGCAAATATAATCGCCAGCGTTGCGGTGAATATCGGAACCATCAGCTGCTTGGCTGCCTGCCAGGCAGCTGTCCAGGGCAACACACCCTCATCGAGCTTCTCAATGTAATTGTCAACGACTACAATAGCGTTGTCAACTACCATTCCAAGTACAATTACTAAGGCAGCCAAGGTCACCTGATGCAGTTCCACTCCCATCAGATTCATAAATGCAAAGGTTATCAGCATGGAAATAGGCGCTGCCGCCGATGCAACCGCCGCTATGCGAAATGGAAGCAGCAACATGACCACTAACAAAACCGAACCGATCGCCAAACCAAATTCCTTCATAAAGTGGCTGATGCTTTCGCCTACCACCTCGGGCTGGTTCACAATGGTCTTTATTTTAATATCGGGGGGAAACGTCTTCTGAATTTCGGCAATTTTAGCCTCTACCTCTTCACCAAACGCCACAACATTGTTACCTGGCAACATATCAATAGACAATACCATCGCTTTTTCGTCGCCAATGCGCACGAGTGAAGACTTTTCTTCAAACCGGCGTTCAAGTATCGCTACATCTTTCAGGCGTACGATCGTTCCTTCGGGCGTTGTGTAGACAATCTGATTGGCAATGTCATTTTCGTTTTTAAAACGGCTGTTGGTGTAAACAGGTACAATGTTGTTCGAACCTGTGGAAACTTCACCGGTATATCCGGTAACATTCTGTTGTTGCAAAGTTCCTATCAGGGTGCCGACGTCAAAACCGTATTGTTGTAGCTTTTTGTCATCTATCTTGATATAAATCTGCTGACGCTGGCCACCCGACCGGTTTATCTTGGATACCATCGGGATCACTTTCAGTCCGTCTTCCAGTTTGTCAAGGTATTTTTCAATTTCTGCGTATGATCGCTCTTTCGATGATACAGAAATAATCATGGCCGTGACATCGGCAAAGTTGCTGTTAATAAATGGGCCTATGACGCCCGCGGGAAGTTTGGAACGCAGATTGGCATCCATATCGAGTTGCAGGGTGTGCCAGAATTTCTTGCGGTCCTTGACGGTCGTGTATATCTCTGAGGTGATAAAGACCTGTCCCTCCCGGACCTCTGATTTCACCTTCTTCTTCTTGATCTCTTCAAACGAGAACAGATATTGTTCTATTTTTTTCGCGACCTCCTCTTCTACCTGATGCTCATCGGCGCCCGGATAAATTGCGTAAACCAGGGCAGTAGGCATCTCGATGCGCGGATTTTCGCTTCGGGGCATATTCATCAGCGAATTAACGCCCATCAACATCAGCAAGACAATCAGTACAATGACCACTTGCTTGTGCTTCATCGCTGCTTCCAGAAAATGTATTTTTCGCTTGATCATTTTTTAAACTAAGGTTTTAAGGAATTAAAACTGGATGGGTGTCCCGTCTTCCAGATTGGTTTGTCCGCCAATGATGAGTTTATCACCCGCCTGTAAACCTTCGTTTACCACTACACTGCTCGTTCCCGTCATTTTCAAGATATTGATCCGCTTTTTGAAAGCAGTATTGTTTGCTTTGGCCACAAATACATAATTGACATTATCCGGATCCCGTACAACGGCCCGGGCGGGAATAACAAGAGCCTCTTGCATCTTGCCAGTATTGATATTAATGTCGGCAATCATTCCCGGCAACAGCTCTCCGTCGGGATTGTCCACACGCACTTTGACGGTGTAGGTCTTGGAAGACTTATCGCCCTGTGGATTGATAATGGAAACTTTTCCGTTAATTTTTCTATCTACGGAAGGGATATAAATCTGTGCATCCGCACCGATTTTCAGGGAACTGATCTCGTTTTCCGTAATTGATGCCACCGCATAAACCTTATCGGTTTTGACTATGGTAAATGCGGGAATACCCGGAGCGGCCGTTGCGCCAGCCTCGGTTTGCTTCTGGGCGACGATACCAGAAAAAGATGCGTACAGTTTGGTATCCAGTAAATTTTTGGCCGCAGTTTCCTTGCTGGCCTTCGCCTGTACCAGTCCCACCTTTGCGGTGATGTAATCGCGCTCTGGCAAGCTCCCCTTTTTATAAAGCTGGTCCAGGCGGTTAAAGTTGTCCTGCGCCTGCTCCAGACCGGCTGCGGCCACATCATAGCTATTCTGATAATTGTTCTGTTCAATGGTGGCAAGCAGCTGTCCCTTGGAAACCCTTTGCCCTTCCTGTACCTGAACTGCCGTTACCCTGCCTCCCACACTGAAACCTATGGAAACCGTATTGTCGGCCTCGATGCTGCCACTGTAAGCCAGCACCTCATTTTGTGATGAAACCGCGATTTCCTCTACGGTAACTTTTACGGCTTCTGCGACATTTTGGTCTGCTTCCTTTTTCTGACCGCACCCGGCTGTCAACAGCAGCATACCCAAAATTGTAAAAATGTTCTTCTTAAGCATTGTCATAAAGTTTGCTATTATTTCGCTGATTAAGGTTTTTGTCAATTTCCCTTAACTGCCAGGTTGCAAATTTCTGACGAATGTGTAGCGGAAGAAAGGTCTGTTTCTCGCAGATTTTGGTCTAAAACCGTTATTCTAAGAATTCGGAAATTTCGGACGTGCAATCGCCGGAGTTGCATCTGACCAGGTGAAAGCTTTACGCCGAAAGCTGGCGCCGAGCTACAACTCCTCCGGCATTGAATTATTACTTGTATTTGTCCCTGAAAGCTTTCGGACCGAGCATCATCTTCTTCTTAAAGAATTTTCCGAAGAATGACTGGTCGCTGAAATTAAGCTCTTCGGCAATTTGTGCCAGGGAAAGCGATGTATCCATTAAAAAATTCCGCGCCTCCATTACTACCGCTTCCTCGATCACGTCCCGCGCAGTACTTCCTGAGGCCTCTTTGAGCAGCTTTGAGAGGTGACCCGACGTAATAAAAAGTTTATCAGCATAAAATTTCACGCTTCGTTCTTGCCTGACATAGAGCGACAGCAAATTGAGAAAATCCTGGATAATTTCCTTTTTTCGAGACGTTTTCATAGCTACTTTCTCCACCTCGGTGCGATATACCTCAATGATTTCCAGAGCCAATAGGTTGAAATAATGAAATGTTTTTTCTTCGCTGTAGTAACTTTCTTGCCCATGCATGGAATTAAGTTTATGCATACTTTCAAGTAGATAAAGGACCACTGCCCGCTTAGATTCAGGAAACGAGAGGACCGGCATTTCGTTCAGGGTAAAAAAGCGAAGCACGTTGACCTCTTCATAATTCAGGATATTTTTCAGGGCGTATTGGTCGGTAAAAACGAGTCCTATGATTGTCACGGGCTCCAATATTTCCAGAATATGCGTTATCACCTGAGAAGAAATAATGACGAGATCGCCAGCACCCACAACGAAAACTTCAAGATTGAGCTGTATTTTCAGCTTTCCGGCGCGTATCAGTAAGAGTCCGGAGTTGTTACCACGGAAAGGATAAGGAAAAGGGTTCTCTATAACCGGTTCCTTGTTGTAATGAACATGGCACTCTGTGCCCAGCTGTGCATCCTCACCCAGGATGTTGAGAATTTCTCTTAAACTATGCTGACGGACCTGAGAATACGTTGCCAATTGTTACCGTTTTTAGTATCTGCAAAAATAGACTATTGTTTTCTGATTCTTTTTACCGACACATGGTCTTGACAAGGGCATAATGGTTCATAGACAGTCTTCCTAAACTGCCGAAAAGCCGCATTCATTCTGAAGGTCCACCTCAATACAGGCAGACCCGAAACCCGAGTTGGACGGGACCAACCGGAAATCATTTCCTGACGGGCTATACCCGAATTGCCAGTTGGGGGAATACTAAGTACGAGCTACCCGTCTAAATTGAAAGAGCTACCAAGGATGCAGGAAGAGATAGAAAATAAGGTAGTTGTCAAGGCTGAACGCCCCTGTACATTGACTTTGATAAAGAACAAGCCAATAATTATGTAATGGATCTCCGCAATTATGTAAAAAAGATTCCCAAATGATCCACGACATTTGTACTGCTGAAATCCGTGTGTTGCTTTATGAAAGGTTTTGTTGCCATCCTACTGACGATCACCTGCCTACTGGCCCTGCCGGCAGGTTACAGTTATGGCTGCGGTAGCAAGCACAGCCCGTCGAAGATCCAATCAGCATATACAACCCCGAAAAAAGCTTGTTGCAGTTCATGCAAACAGTCCAGGCCGGGCACTAAAAAGAAAATGTGCGGCCACACTTGCGGCGGTGCCGGGTGCAGCTGCGCCCATGGATCTCCGGTATTTGCTTTAAAAACACAAGCCGCCATAATCCTGCAAAAACCGCTCACAACGGTCAGCCAGGCCGGTTCCTGGTTCTTCAAAGAATCTATACCTCAACCGGTGTACCTGTCTCTGTGGATGCCGCCAAACATAAACTGTTAAGTTGCCAGACGCCACAGGTGCGTCTTTTCGAAAGCACAACCGCTTTCGAATGATCAATTTATGTCAACAGTTTAAGTCTTTTCAAAAATGAAATCAATGAAAATTTGGATGGCAATCGTGTTATTGCTGTGCTCCCAACTGTCGCAGGCAGAAATAAAAAATGCGTCTACCGAAAAGGTAAAAATTCCTGGATCGTGCGACCTGTGCAAGCAAGGCATTGAAGCCGTTGTTTTCGAGAAAAATGTTTCAAAAGCCAGCTGGGACAAGGATACGAAATTAGCTACGGTAACCTACGACCACAAGAAAACCTCTGTGGATGCGATCCTTAAAAGAGTCGCATTGGCGGGCTATGACAATGATCGGTACCTCGCACCGGATGATGCGTATGCAAAACTTGCGGATTGCTGCCGATACGAGCGTGCAGTTAAGAAAGAGGCGGTCGCCGGGGAAAAAATGCCGGAGCACGAGCATAGTACTATGGCGACTGCCGGAAAAACAGCGGCTGTCGATGCCGATCCGCTAAAACCGGTTTTGGATGCTTATTATGCGGTCAAAGATGCCTTGGTGGGCTCCGACGGTGATGCCGCTTCGAAGAATGCAAACCGTCTTGTCAACGCCATCAAAGCGGTAAAAATGGATCAGCTTGCGTCTGAGCAACACATGGTTTGGATGAAAGTGATGAAAGACCTGGACTTTGATGCGGAACATATCGCGGAAACCAAAGACGTAAGCCACCAGCGTGACCATTTTACTTCGCTTTCGGATAATATGTATAAGCTCATAAAATCTGCAAAGCCATCCGAGGCGGTTTATTACCAGCATTGCCCGATGGCAAAGGACGGCAAAGGCGCTAACTGGCTTAGTCAGATACCGGAAATCAAAAATCCATATTACGGCAAACAGATGCTGAATTGTGGCAAAACCACCGAAACCATCCGGTAAGCAAAGCCGCGTTCTGTATCCATTTCTTCCTTCTGCCTCCGCTGCAAACTGCCGGGGCAGAAGCTTCTTCTCCATTTAACGCAAACCCCTTATGGATTCTGGAAAAATTCCTGGCATCAAGGTTATTTTCCCTTTTATGATCTGTCTTCTGTTTTCTGCCCTGGCAGGTGCTCAGAAAATCGTTCGGTACGATCTGTATGTGAAGGACACGACCGTGAATTTCACGGGTAAACCAAAAAGGGCAATCGCCGTAAACGGGCAGATACCCATGCCCACACTTATGTTTACAGAAGGCGATACGGCCGAAATTTATGTCCACAATGAGCTGGACGAAGAAACGTCCCTGCATTGGCATGGGCTGTTTTTGCCCAATAAATATGACGGGGTGCCTAACCTGACCCAAATGCCGATCAAGCCGCATACGACGCATTTGTACAGGTTTGCGATTATCCAAAGCGGAACACATTGGTACCACAGCCATACCCAGTTGCAGGAGCAGATCGGGATGTATGGCTCGATGATCCTGAATAAGAAAAAGGAGCCGGCCATTCCCACAGTCCCCATCATATTGAGCGAATGGACGGACATGAACCCGAATAACGTGCATCGTATGCTGCACAATGCCAGTGATTGGTTTGCCATTAAAAAGGGGGCAACCCAAAGTTATTCGGAGGCGATCAAACAGGGCTATTTTAAAACCAAAGTAGCCAATGAATTCAAACGGATGACGGCCATGGATGTCAGCGATGTGTATTATGACCGGTTTTTAATTAACGGGAAAAACGAAAGCCAGCTTTCTCAGTTTAAGCCCGGCGATAAAGTGCGCCTGAGGATTTCCAATGGGGGCGCATCCACTTATTTCTGGCTCACCTATGCGGGCGGAAAAATGACGGTGGTGGCCAGTGATGGCAATGAGGTGGAACCTGTGGAAGTAGACAGGCTCATAATAGCCGTATCGGAAACCTACGATGTGATTGTTACCATTCCCCCGGCCGGCCCGGGTGGCAGACCGGTCGCCTACGAGTTGCTGGCAACCTCGGAAGACCGTACCAAATCTGCTTCGCTCTATTTGGGTGAAGGCATCAAACAACTTGCCTCGCCACTGCCCAGGCTCAAATATTTCGAGGGAATGAAAATGATGAACGGGATGATGAAAATGAACGGAGATCTGGACGATATGGGCATGAATATGAGCCTGAACCAAATGGATATGAATGTGGTCATGTACCCCGAAATTACAGGTATACAGCAGAAGACAAAGGGCATGAAAATGGACGGCAAAAACAAAGCGGCGGAAGGTGCGCATGCAGGTCACAACATGTACAACAGCAATGCACTGTCTTCCATCACAACGCTGAACTATGCCATGCTCAAATCGCCGGTCAATACATCTCTTCCCAAAGGCGCGCCGGTGAAAGAGCTGCGATTCGTCCTGAGCGGCAACATGAACCGGTACGTATGGAGCATGGATAATAAAGTAGTGTCTGAAAGGGATAAGATCCTGATCAAAAAGGGCGAAAATGTGCGTTTGGTGATTTACAACAATTCCATGATGCGCCATCCCATGCACCTTCACGGTCATGATTTCCGGGTGCTGAACGGGCAGGGTGAAAACGCCCCGTTGAAAAATATCGTAGACATCATGCCCATGGAAACCGATACCTTAGAGTTTGCCGCAACCGAAAGTGGGGACTGGTTTTTCCATTGCCATATTCTCTACCACATGATGAGCGGGATGGGCGCCGTTTTCTCCTACGAGAACTCACCTGCAAACCCCGAAATTCCCAATCCGAAGCTTGCACAGCGAAAGCTCTTTGCCGATGACCGGGAATTCCATTTTATGGCCGAAAATGATATCGCTACCAACGGGAACGACGGGGAAGCAATGCTGCAAAACACCCGCTGGAGCGTGGGCTCCGAATGGCGGCTGGGATATAACGATCACCATGGATACGAGGTAGAAACACATGTAGGGCGGTATATCGGGAAAATGCAGTGGCTGATGCCCTTCATCGGATTTGACTGGCGGTATCGGAAAATGGCGATGGACGAAATCGAAACCAATCTGTTTGGCCAGCGAAATACTAAGGACCGGCGCTCCATCCTGAGTGCAGGTGTTAATTATACGTTACCCATGCTAGTTTCGGCGCAGGCAGAAATTTTTATGGATGGGATCGTCAGGTTTCAACTGGAGCGGATGGACATCCCCGTTTCCAAACGTCTGCGGATGAACCTGATGATCAACACGGATAAAGAATACATGGCGGCGCTCAAATACATCTTTACCCGGTACGCAGGTGTGACCGCGCATTATGACAGCGATATGGGATTTGGGGTGGGAGTGACTTTGAATTACTGATCATTAAAGGGTTGCCGGTTAAAATAAACCAAACAAAATGGAAAATCACCACGGACATCACCACATGAAAAAAGACGTTTCCATGGAAGGCCATCATGATGCCGCCATGCAAACGGATGGGCATTCCGGCCATGACAAACATGCGGGGCACCACACAGAAGATTTCCTCAAACGCTTCTGGATATGTGCAGCGCTTACGGTTCCGGTACTATTGCTCTCACATATGATCCAGCAGATGGCGGGATTTGACTTCGCATTTGCCGGTGACAAATATGCGCTGCTGATCCTTAGCAGTGCCATTTACATTTATGGTGGCTGGCCTTTTCTGGCAGGTCTGGCCGGCGAAGTGAAAGACAAAAACCTTGGGATGATGACCCTGGTAGCGGTGGCAATTACGACTGCATATGTGTACAGCGTAGCGGTGGTATTCGGACTGGAAGGCATGGATTTCTTCTGGGAGCTTGCCACCCTGATCGATATTATGTTGCTGGGACATTGGCTGGAAATGAAATCCCAGATGGCCGCATCACGCGCATTGGAATCGCTGGTGGAACTGCTTCCGTCAGTGGTTCATGTGGAAAGGGACAACCAGGTAACCGATATTGCCTTAAAGGAGCTTCGCTCCGGCGACATATTGCTTGTTAAGCCGGGCGAAAAGATACCTGCCGATGGAACGATCCTCGAAGGTAGCTCGTACGTGAATGAAAGCATGCTGACAGGCGAAAGCGTGCCTGTGCAGAAAAAGAAAGACGACAAGGTTATTGGAGGGGCGATCAACGGCGATGGGGTCCTGAAAGTCCACGTGACAGGTGCCGGGGATGATACTTATTTGCAAAAGGTGATCAGTATGGTCAAAACCGCCCAGAGCGCTAAATCCAATACCCAGAATCTGGCCGATAAAGTGGCTAAATGGCTTACACTGGTTTCCATTACTGTCGGGCTGGCCACTTTTATCGTCTGGCTTTCCGGCGGGCAAAGCCTGGCATTTGCGTTGGAAAGAATGGTAACGGTGATGGTAACTTCCTGCCCCCATGCTTTGGGCGTAGCAATTCCGCTCGTGATTGCGATTTCGACCACCCTTTCGGCGACACACGGCCTGTTGATCCGCAACCGTACCGCTTTTGAAAATGCACGTAATCTGACTACCATTATCTTCGATAAAACGGGTACCCTTACCAAAGGCGCTCACGAAATCCAGCAGATCATTATTCAGGACCAACAGTTTTCGGCCGATCAGATCCTGCAATACGCGGCCGCGGTTCAGCAAAACTCCGAGCACCATATCGCGCACGGGGTACTCAGGAAATTAAAAGAGAGCGGATTAGAGCTGTGGAAATCTGCTGACTTCAATTACCTGCCTGGTATCGGCGTGACAGGAGTCGTAAACGGGAAAAAAGTGGTTGCGGCTGGACCCAATTATTTCAGCCACGAAAAGAAACCAATCCCGCAGATCCCCGATCAGGTAAACCAGGCTACGGACACCGTCAATTTTATCCTGATTGACGGCAACCTGGCGGGCATCATCACCTTCGCCGATTCTATCAGAGAGAGTGCGTTTGAGGCCATTTCGGCGTTGAAAAAGATGAATATTAAAACCTTTCTTTTGACTGGCGACAACGAAAAAATTGCCGAAGCTGTAAGCGAAAAGCTCGGGATGGATGGCTATCTGGCGAATGTGCTGCCACATCAGAAGCAGGATAAGGTAAGGGAATTTCAGGATAAGGGAGAGATTGTGGCCATGACCGGGGACGGTGTCAATGATGCGCCCGCATTGGCGCAAGCTGATGTGGGAATCGCCATTGGTTCCGGTACAGACGTCGCGGCGGAGACCGCTGACATTATCCTTGTTAACAGCGATCCGATGGATGTGGTACAAATGATCACTTTTGGAAGGGCTACTTACCGGAAAATGGTGCAAAACCTTGCCTGGGCAGTCGGTTATAATGTGATAGCAATTCCGTTGGCAGCAGGCGTCCTGTACCCGGCATTTATGCTCAGCCCGGCCATGGGTGCGGTATTAATGAGCGCGTCCACCATTGTAGTAGCCATCAATGCGAAATTGTTGAAAGTAAAATAGGCCTTTTACTATTGAGTCGTGACCAGGGTCATCTTTGGCAATGACCCAAATCAGAAAATCAACCTGGCAGGCAAATTATCTTTGATCATCAAGAAAACAACAAATCAATGAAAACGAAGAATCTAACAATGATTGCAATCATGTTTCTGATGATACTAATTTCATCGGGAACCTACGCGCAAAACTACAAACAACCCCTTCCATCTATTGATGCAAACGGGAAAGTGATCGATGCGAAAGGAAAACATATTGGCTGGGTCACCAGTGACGGAATCATCAAAGATGCTACCGGAGCCAAAATCGCACATATCGATGATCAGGGGAGTGCCGTTGACGCCGTAACAGGTAAAAAACTGGGCAAGGCGTCAAAAAACGGTACCTATCTTTATCATGTCCAAAGCGGTGCCAGTGATAGTTTAACCGTAACCATACCCATGAATGGGATTTGTGAAGTCAAAGATAAAAGTGGAAAAACACTGCTTTTGGTCCACGAAAATTACAAACAGTATGGGGCTTGCGCCATGCATTGCCTAATGATAAAAAACGAGCATAAGGACATGAAAATGAAGTAAAATGGGAGTTACATAGGCTCCGCAGGTGGAGTGTAGGTGCCATGACGAAATACTCAAAACGCTTGTCGCACAAAAGGAAGAAATTGGAATATTCGGCAGGACCACTACAATTTCCCGGCATCGAAATGCACGCTGAAATTGCTTCCCTGGCCGGGTGTGCTTTCCACGACCAAATTTCCGCCCGATGCATCGATGATCCGTTTGGTGAGATACAGGCCGATTCCGTCTCCCTCGATATCATGCCTTAATCTGCCGTAAAGGTTGAAGATCTGGTCAAGTTCCTGTTCCGGGATGCCGACACCGTTGTCCTGCACGGAAAGAATGATATGCCGATCTGCTTTTTTCGTGCTTATTTTGATGACCGGAAGTCCGCTTTCATTGTATTTAATGCTGTTGGACACCAGATTAAACAGAATGCTCCTTAGGTTTTTCTTTGAAAAATGCATGGACTTTACTTCGAGATTGACGGTTATCTCAGCGCCCGTCTGCCTGATCTTGTTTTCAAGGCTCCATAACACACTCTGAACAACTTCTTCAAGATCAATCGGTTCCATTGATCTAAGATCAGCTTCGACCTTAGCGATGGTGCCTATATCCTGCACGAGCGTGCGGAACCTCTTGACCGAAGTATTGATAATGCCTAAAAACTCTTTAAGCTGGATATCGGCCACGCCAATTTCATTCATAACGGCGATACTCCCTTCTATCTGGGTAAGCGGTGTCATCAGATCATGGGAAGCGAGGTGGACGAAATTGTCGAGTTCTTTGTTAATCTCGTTCAGTTTTATGTTTTTGATATCAAGCTCGATAGCGATTTCTTTCAACCCGGAAATGTCGTTGAAAGTTACGATCGCTCCTTTTCTGGCCATATCAATCTGCCTGAGATAGGGCATTGTCACTACCTGGCACCATTTGCCGTCTTGCATATGGATTTCCCTGGACACGACACCCCCTAAATCCACCACCTGCCTGCAGTCGTGGATGATCGTTTCTAACCGCACGATATTGGCAATATGCGTGATCGGCCTGCCGATGTCGGTTTCCGCAAGATTAAGGTAATCCGGCACGCCGGCGGAAAATTTCATCAGTTGCAGCTCGTTGTTAATGAAAAGCTGGCCGTTGATATTGCTTCTGAAATAGTTGTTCAGATCATCGTTGACCTCGACAAGTTCTTTGTTGATCGTATCAAGCTCCTCGTTCACCGATTGCATCTCTTCGTTGGTGCTTTGCATTTCTTCGTTGGCCGAAAGCAGCTCTTCATTAAAGGATTGTAAATTTTCCAGAGACGCGTCCAGTTGTTCATAAGTAGCGGAAAGGGTGGCTTTAACCTGGCTGAGCTCGCTTTCTATATTGACCGTATACTGGTCATGGTATAGCCTTTCATCAAACAGTCGGTCCTGTTTTTTACCCTCATTGTCGCCGGGCGCTTTGCTGAAAATGACGAGGAAGAATTCCTGTTCATCTTTCAATAAAGGCATGGGGGCGAGAGAGAGATCGACAGTGGTAGTCAGGTCGTCGAGTTGAATAGGGACGCCTCTGACCGCCTCCCTGCCATTGCTCAGACGCGCGTCGGCTTTTAAGGTATTGAAGGCCGACAAGAGCGGTTTGGGAAGTAGATCCGCGAGGTTGGAATTGAAATTCTTCTGGAACAGAAACGCCGACGTGTCGCCATAAGATTTGATTACTTGATTGTCAGAGTCAATACAGACAATCAGGCGGCCCGACTCATTGGCCAACGCCAAATTGATGGCCTCCGCCAGCGACCCGTTGGCTATTTTTGGCCTTTCCCAGGTTTTTTTAGAGTCAGATCTTTTCGGATCGCCGAACTCGGGCAACGAAAATGTATCAAAATTCACTATCCGGCTGGCTGCCAGCTTTTTATATATTTTCCATTTTTTGTTGACCAGGTGCAGGTTTTTAACAATGGGTAATGGGTTTTCGCTTGATCCCAGCATAATGTGTCCATCCACTTTTAATCCAAAAAGCAGCATGGCGAATACTTTTTTTTGCAAGGTAGGCGACATGTAAATGAGCAGGTTCCTGCAGCTGATTAAATCGATGTTGCAGTAAGGAGGATTTTTGACCAAGTCGTGTTGCGCGAAAATCACCATTTTTCGCAACTCGGGCCGGATTTTATAATCGGCGCCTTGCCTGGTAAAAAACTTCTCAAGCCGCTCGCGTGGGATTTCTCTTATTGCCTCTGAACTATACAGCCCTTTTCCGGCATGCTTTAATGCTATATTGTCGATATCGGTGGCGAATATCTTTACGGTTATATTTTTGGGATTACCTGCAACCTGCTCCCAGACCAGCATAGCGATCGAATAGGCTTCCTCCCCGGTGGCGCAGCCCGGTACCCATATTTTCAATTCTTCACCCGCACCGATTTTCTCGAGCATTGCCGGAATGATGCTGGTCCCCAGAAAGGCGAAGGCTTCCTCATCCCTGAAAAAGGCAGTCACGCTGATCAGAAATTCTTTGGCCAATGCGCTTATTTCTTCGGGCGTGCCTTTCAAAAAAGAGAGATAGTCGGCAAGTGACGAAAAGTTCTGATTGACAGCCCTTTTCCGGGTCCTGCGGGTAAGTGTGGCCGGTTTGTAGCCTGAAAAGTCAAATGCGGTGTTGTCGCGTATCAGGTCAAGAATGATCTGCATACTTACTTTGTCATTTTGGTCGCTCAATACCTTCCGGTTTTGCAATACGTAATCCTGGATGAGTGCGGGCATCAGATCGGGCTCGGTAACGAAGTTGATCGCGCCTGTTGCAATGGCATTGGCCGGCATACTCCCAAATTCGGTCGTTTCGGGATTACGGGCAATGGTGAATCCTCCGGCATTTCTGATGGATAAAATTCCCTGGGCGCCGTCCTTGCCCATGCCGGAAAGAATGATGCCGATCGCTTTTTCACCCTGATCGGCGGCAAGGGAATTGAAAAACTTGTTGATGGTCAGATGTGGATGATGTCCGGCTCCTTTTCCTGTAATATACAGCCGCCCCTTCAGAATGGTCATATATTTATCATTAGGGATGATGTAAACATGATCTGTTTCGACCAGCATCCCATTTTCTGCCTCCCGGATGACCAGATGCATGTGCCTGGCCAGTAGCTCCGCCATCCTGGTGCGAAAATCGGGTGACAAATGCTGAATCACCACGTAGGATATGCCATCCAGTGGCTTTTGATCAAAAAATGAGGTAATTTCCTCGATCCCGCCCGCCGAGGCACCAATCGATACAATATGATGATGCTCGTTCATAAGGAAAAATGTTACAGGAAACTATGTGTGAATTTGGTGATACTTTTTATCAAATTGTCGAAAAGTATTGCATTTATTTTATCCTGTTATACCCGTCTTTTTATGTTCAGGTTTTTTATTTTGATGTGCTAAGTGCAGAAAAGTTGTTAAGCAAATAACCTTATTTTCCACTCGCCGAGTGCCGCATTTTCCAAAAGGGATGTCGGTGTCGGCCCACGGTCGCGCCTGCAAGCTTTTCTTTATCAGGAAAAATCCATTGAGGATTGAATAGCTGATATATGTAAGCTTCCCGGAATATCAATGGTTATGTTAAATAAGCGTACCTTAGCATATGAAAATCAAAATATTAGTAAAAAAAGATCTCCCACCGCCAAGCTCGGTATTGAAATTCAGGATTAAAAATACGACCAACTGGCGCGTTGGCTTTACCGACGGAGAAACCGGCGATTTTGTCCAGATAGTGGACGGGATCACTTACAGCTATTCCTGGAACCAGATTGATGAATATTATTTAACTGCGCCTGTGTTACCGTAGCATAATGCTGCTCATCCTGCTCCAAATTGCGCATGTTTTTTAAGGCCCCCATATAGAATACCGCAAAAAATTTGACACGTATCAAGTGGACAATTATTCGTTTATTATTGTCGCTGTACATCACCGATTTACCTGAACAGAAAAACTTTGGCAGCCCAAGCCAAACCCGGATTCAAATTGCTGCGTAAATATCATCGGCGGGAACATGTGTCGAACGAACGCTGATTGCTTCATTGATATTTAATGAATATGCCGATATTGTGGAAAGTTTTTTTCACTTCTAAATTAAAATAGCATGAGCACGCTTACATTACGGGATGGAGCCGAAATGTTTTACAAAGATTGGGGTACCGGGCAGCCGATCGTTTTTCATCATGGCTGGCCGCTTTCGAGCGATGATTGGGACAACCAGATGATGTTCTTTTTGCAGAAAGGCTTTCGCGTTATCGCGCACGACCGTCGCGGACACGGCCGCTCATCACAGACCTTTGAGGGGCATGAGATGGACACTTACGCAGCGGATGTGGCGGAACTGGCCTCGCATCTTGATCTTAGAGATGCGATTCATGTTGGTCACTCTACCGGAGGCGGTGAAGTAATTCATTACGTTAACAAGCACGGGAAGGGTAGGGTAGCAAAAGCAGTGCTGGTGAGCGCGGTGACCCCGGTGATGATTCAATCCGAAAGTAACCCGGACGGGGTTCCGGCCGGTATCTTTGACGAAATTCGGCTGATGACCGCTACTAACCGGCCGCAATATTTCAAGGACTTTTCTAATGCTTTTTACGGCTATAATCGCGAAGGGGCTGTCGAGAAACCGGGTATACGGGATAATTGGTGGAGACAGGGAATGATGGGCAGCGTGTTGGCACACTACGAATGTGTGAAAGCCTTCTCTGCCACTGATTTCACCGAGGACCTGAAAAGCGTCGATGTACCTGTGCTGGTTCTGCATGGAGAGGACGATCAGATCGTTCCATATCAGATTACTGCGGTGAAAGCTGCTTCACTTCTAAAAAACGGAACCTTGATTACCTATCCCGGCTTCCCTCACGGAATGCCTACCACAGAAGCTGAAACAATCAACAAAGATATATTGGCATTTATCACTCAATAGAGCATCGCCAATTAGGCCTTGTGAAGCCAGGTGCCCATTGAAAAAGCCCGGACCGCATTAAGTGGTCCGGCTTTGGTTAACGCAAATCGCCGAGCTTTTGCGTTAACCAAAGTCTTCCGGAAGGTTAACTTGGCAGCCCGGATGCGGCGCTGGCGGTCTGATGCCCGGCGGAAACCAAATCAACACATATCCACTAATAAAGAAAAATGAAGATAGTAACGCAGTTTTTGCCCATGGTGGCAATAGCGGCATTGACAACCCTGTCGTGCCAAAAAGAGGCCAAGGAAGGTAACAAAACATCTCAAACAGTGCGTGAAGACACCACGCAGGTGACCGCTGAGCAAATGCAAAAAGATGCTGCATCGTTCGATCCGGAATCAGTCCCGGTTTCGGAAAAAGATTTAGGGCAGTTCCCATTTTTTACCTTGCCAAAAGGGCTTAAACCGCTCAATAAGCCGGTGGAGAAAAAGTATGACAAATTGTTCTTTCCACTGGGCGGTGTAATGACCCCAGTTGAAGGGAAGGTGTGGCGGAGCTTCATTGCGGCCGAAAAGGGCACCGAGGACTGGTCGCTGGCCTATTTCGAGAAAAGTTATCATGAAGCGATTCTCGCAGCAGGTGGGGTAAAGGTGTTTGAAGGCCAAATTTCGCAACAGGAATTCGACAGGTATAATAAAATGGCGACATATCTGGGCGATGAGGGCGCAATGGGGTACCCCGAGGAGCGGATAACTGTATACCTGATTCGCAGGTCGGCCGGAGATGATGTATATATTCAGTTGACGGGAAACGACACTGGCGGAAAGTTAAACATCCTTCAAAAGGAACCCTTTAAGCAAACGATATCAATCATCAGTTCCACGCAAATCCAAAAAGACCTGGAACAGAAAGGGAAGGCTGTGCTGCACATCAATTTCGATACCGACAAAGCTACCTTGACAAAAGAAGGTATCGAGGCGGTTGGAGAAATTGTCAAAGTTTTGCAACAAAATAAAGACCTGAAAATAGCGGTTAATGGGTATACAGACAACTCGGGCAGTCGCGAGCATAATCTGGATCTTTCCAGGCAGCGTGCTACGGCTGTCAAAAATCGCATTGGCCAGGCGGGCATTGACACAGGCCGACTTACGGTGGACGGTTTCGGCCAGGATAACCCGATCGCCGATAATTCATCCGAGGAAGGCAGAGCCCAGAACCGGAGGGTTGAACTGATCAGAAGATAGGGGGCAGAAGAATCACTAGCTCAGTGACCGGCGGTAGCCGAGTGGCGTAACATTCGTTTTGTTTTTGAAAAATCTGCTAAATGATTGCGGAAATTCAAAACCCAGTTCGAAACCGATTTCGCTCACGGTGAGCCGCGTTTGCGAGAGCAACTCCTTGGCCCTGTCGATCGCAAACCGTTGAATGTGTTGCTGGGTGTTTTGCCCAGTCAGGTTTTTGAGCAGATCACTCAGGTAGTTGTCGGAAAAATTGAGCTCGCCGGCCAGGTAGGAGACCGTCGGCAAGCCTTCGGAAACAGGTCGGCCGCTGGCGAAGTAGTCGGACAGGAGCTTTTCCAGACGTATGAGCACATCGCTGGTAACGGGTTTGCGGGTGAGAAATTGGCGGCCGTAAAACCGCTGCCCATAGCTCAAAAGCAGTTCCAGGTGTGCGATAATAACCTTTTCGGAATAGGTGTCGATCCTCCCGCTGATTTCGTCCCGCAGCATTTTCATGACCGAAAGTACCTGGTTTTCCTCCTGTTCCGACAGGTGAAGGGCTTCGTTGACTGCATAGTCGAAAAAACCGTATTCTTTCATGCGCTGGCCAAGCGGGTGACGCCTGATGAAATCGGGATGGAAAACGACGCAGCAGCCGCTGGGTCTATGGTCCTCTGAGATATTGCTGGTCACCTGGCCGGGTGCGGTACAAAACATGATGCCCTCATCAAAATCGCAGAAACCCTGCCCATAGCGCACTTTGCCGTTTACATTTCTTTTCAGGGAAATGCAATACATATCTATGATCAGCATTTCCTTGGTGGTATCGGCGTGGACGTGATCCATTTCCTCGAAGTCGAACACGCTCACCAAGGGGTGCACGGGCCTGGGCAAGCCGAGTATGCGGTGCTGCTCCGAAATCGAATGGACAATATAGGGCGCCTGTTTTTTCATTGGTTAAAGATAAGCATACGGGCAGGAACTTTGCCTGCCCGTACAATGGCTACCGGTCGATCGCGTCCATACCGAATCTGTCGTAACGGTCGCCCGTTTCGGTTCCCAACGGAATAATAGCTTCCAGGCGCCCTAGATCAGCCTCGCTGAGCACGATTTCGGTGGCAGCGATGTTCTCCTCCAAGTATTTCCGACGTTTCGTCCCCGGAATAGGTACTGCGCCCTTGGCCATCACCCACGCCAGTGCCAACTGCGAAGACGTTACCTGCTTTTCCATGGCCATTTGCTGAATTTCTTCAAGCAAGTCCAGGTTTTTGTAAAACTGATCACCCTGAAAACGCGGGATACCCCGTCTGAAATCATCCTCCGCCAGGTCGTCCGGGCTTTTCAGCTCACCGGAAATAAACCCGCGGCCCAGCGGTGAATACGCTACAAAACCAACGCCCAGCTCTTGCAATGCCCGCATGATGCCCGCCTCCTCGGGATTTCGTTCAAACAGAGAATATTCGGTTTGTACGGCTGTAATCGGGTGGACCATATGGGCCCGCCGGACGGTTTCAGCCGAAACTTCAGACAACCCGATATAACGCACTTTACCTTCCTTTACAAGGTCCGACATGGCCTCGACCGTTTCTTCGATGGGCGTATTGGCATCCAGCCGGTGCAGATAGTACAGGTCGATATAATCTGTACCAAGATTTTTCAGCGAGCGCTCCGCGGCTTTTTTAACATAAGCCTTGTCGGCCCGGAACTTCCAGGTAATCTGTGCATTGTCGTCGATCTCCCACCCAAACTTGGTGGCAATCAGGTATTCGGCCCGGCGTCCTTTCGTCGCTTTGGCTATAAGCTGTTCGTTGATCAGCGGCCCGTAAAGGTCGGCTGTGTCGAGAAAATTTCCACCGAGTTCAAGCGAGCGGTGTATGGTGGCAATTGCTTCGGCTTCATCTGCCTTTCCATAAATGTCCATATGGGCCATGCCCGTCATTCCCATACAGCCCAGTCCGATCGATGGCACCACGAGACCCTGGCTTCCTAATTTTACGAGTTTCATACTTTTGGTATTTGTTTGTTTCAATCAATGCAAATCTAGGAAGGTCCGTCACGGCAGGATTAACCCTATCCGGGAGGTTTGTATCCAAAATCCGGTTACAGCATTTATTTCAATCCCCTCATTGTCAAATACGATCCTTGGTTTGATGAATAACGTTTGCCAATCATTTAATCAGCAGGCTGCAGCATAGACCGGGTCAAAGTGATTGTCAGGTAGTCACCTAAACGTAACCAGCATTCCGACGATGTGCTAACGCAGGCAAAATCCCTTCAAAATGGTAACCTTTGGGTAACTACTTGATCATCAGTTTCGGTTCTGATATCTTCGGCCGGTTGATAGTGATTACCATTAGCAAATATTATGCACGTCAAACTTAGATTAATGAGATTCTTATGAGGCTGGAAAACAAAAAAATTCTTTTGATAGGTGGTAGTCATGGCATGGGGTTAGGCGCCGCACGCGCGGTGTTAGCGCAGGGAGCTCAGGTGATTTTGGTAGGACGAGAAAAGACCGCCCTGGAAACGGCACGCGATGAGTTGGTTGGAAATGTCCGAACCGTCCAGGGGGACATTACCGAGGTGGACTCGCATGAAGCGCTATTGGAATCTATTGGTGAATTTGACCACGTGTTCATTTCAGCATCCCCCGGTGGCGAGGCTGGTTTTGATGCGCCCCATCCGAGGATAGAAGCTTCTTACTTTTATGGAAAGGTTTGGTGCACCTTTAAATTCTTACAGTGTGTGGTCCGATATATCAGTGCCGGCGGATCGATCACGCTTATGTCCGGAGGCTATGCGGTCCGTTCTACTCCGGACTACCCGCTGGTCAGCATGGCATTTGCGGCAACGGAGGCAATGGCACGTGCGCTTGCAGTTTCGATTGCGCCTATTCGGGTGAACGCGATCAGGCCAACCTATATTGATCAGAAACAGCCCCTCACCAGTAAAACATTGACGGGAACAATGGGATCGAATGATGATGTTGGCGATGCAGTGGCGTTTCTGATGGGAAACAATTATATAAATGGAGAGACTTTAAGCATTGATGGCGGCGCCGGTGTTATTTTTACATAACACCGATGAAAACATTACCAACACAGAAAATGGACAGAATAGCATATTTGAAAGGACTGCAGAAACGAAAACAGTCTTCCGCATTTGATTCTTTCGTGAGTATGGTAGGCAAAGTGGGGGGCTGTCCAGTACGCATAACCAATCAGGTTATTGGCGGTAAGTGGAAGCCAATCATTTTCAATTTGATCGTACATGAGGTAAACCGCTTTGGTGAAATGTCTCATCTTGTGGAGGGTTTAAGTAAGAAGGTCTTAACCACTCAGTTAAAAGAGCTGGAAGCAGATGGGCTTATTTTACGAAAAGTATATGATATTTTGCCTCAAAGAGTAGAGTACGAGCTTACTGAGAAAGGCCGCACATTTGTGCCGGTGATTCAGGAAATGTGTAATTGGGCGATTGAAAACTTTCGGGAAACTCCGGCAACATAGCATTGATATAAAACCTGCCAAAACCGCAGAATGTCACGGCAGGGCCTCCATCAATCCAGCGCTTAAAAAAAGTTTAAGGGAAAAATCATAAAATAAACTTTTTAGTATATTTTTGCTGAACGATTTGTAAGGTATGATCACGAAGGCAGAAAGAACTAAGCGTTTTATCCTGGAAACAGCGGCGCCGCTGTATAACCAGAAAGGGATTTCAGGAGTTAGTATCGACGACGTACTTGCTGCTACGAAGTTGACCAAGGGTTGCCTTTACGGGCATTTTGAAAATAAGGATGATTTGTCCGTGCAGGTCGTTGAGTATATGCTGGATACTGTCGTTCAAAAAATGATGTTTGCCGTCGGTGCGGCTAAGACAGCCACAGCGAAAGTATTCGCATTCCTTGACTTCTATAAAGACCCTTTTAATACTCATATCGACGGCGGATGCCCTATTTTCAATACTGCCGTGGAAGTGGATGACAATTTCCCAGGGATCAAAGAAAAGATTGGCGCGGTGATCCGCCGGGGGCAGGATACGTTTACGGCGATATTAAAACAAGGCATTCAGGAAGGCGAGTTTTCAACAAAGCTGGATCCGGTTGTCTACGCATTCAAGGCGACCGCCGCTATTGAGGGAGGGCTGGTGATGTGCCGGGCTATGAATACCGCCAAGCCGATGAACGGGCTGATCAAAAGCCTGAAATCTGAACTGGAAAGTTATAAGATTTAATTTTTTTTGCATTAAAATATACCAAAAGGTTTATTTTTAAGTCATAATATTCAAACATTAAAAACAATATGAAAGCATTCGTCATTGATCGTTATAAGCCGGAAAACGGCATGCGTAAGGCAAATGTTCCGGACCCGGTTGTGGGAGAGAACGATGTGCTGGTGCAGGTACATGCGGCCGGTGTCAATCTGTTGGACTCTAAAATCAAGAGCGGGGAATTTAAAGCGATGCTACCTTACAAATTTCCCCTCATCATGGGGCATGACGTGGCCGGGGAGGTAGTTGAAGTCGGGTCTCGGGTAAGGAAGTTCAAGGCAGGTGATCAGGTATATGCAAGGCCGGCTGATTTCAGGATCGGTACGTTTGCCGAGCTGATAACTATACATGAATCGGACCTGGCCTTCAAGCCCGCTTCGCTTTCTATGGAAGAGGCCGCATCCATTCCGCTGGTGGGCCTTACTGTCTGGCAGGCGCTGGTCGAAAAAGCAAATCTACAAAGAGGGCAGAAAGTGTTTATCCAGGCGGGTTCCGGCGGGGTAGGGACATTCGCCATACAACTGGCCAAGCATCTGGGTGCTACGGTCGCAACTACTACCAGCGCGGCCAATACAGCACTGGTTAAGAGTCTGGGTGCCGACGTGGTGATCGATTACAGAAAAGAGGATTTTGAAGCGGTACTTAAAGATTACGATGTGGTTTTGAACAGCCAGGATTCAACGACCCTCGAAAAGTCGCTTCGTATATTAAAGCCAGGTGGAAAACTTATCTCCATCTCCGGCCCGCCTGACCCCGCTTTCGCCCGGGAACTCGGATTGAATGTGGTGCTGAAAGTGGTCATGTTCTTTCTAAGCTTCGCAACCAAAAGAAAGGCCCGGCGGCTTGGGGTAGACTATTCTTTCCTTTTCATGAGAGCCGAAGGAAACCAGCTTGGCAAGATCACCGAACTGATCAATGCGGGGGGCATCCGTCCGGTAATGGATAAGATATTCCCATTCGATCAGGCCAACGATGCGCTAGCTTACGTGGAAAGCGGACGGGCCAAAGGCAAAGTTGTCATCAGAGTAGCACAATAGTTACCTGGTGAACAGGTTTTTCTCGAAAATTGCCTTTGGGGTGCTTAACCCGAAAAAAACAATCAACTTTTGAGGAATTAATAGCCAGCCTCACCAAAACTGGAACCCCAGTTTAATGCCAAATCTTGTCAGGGACGCTTCGATCTTCTCCTTCGATGCGGACAAATGCGACACATCGCTGTTATAGATATTTCCAAGACCAGGTGCGGCCAGGATTTCAACAAACGCTCCGAACCGTTCTCTTTGAATTTCTATGCCGAGGCCGCCATAAATTGACAAGGCAGTTTTCTGAAGTTGGTCGACACCGTCAAAATCCACTCCGTTTGTATAATTCTGATACTCGTAACGCAACGGAACATGGATTTCGGGACCAAATTTGAGATATGGCCTGATATGGGCTGGTTGTGTGTCGGGCAGGTGGAGCTTGATTCCCAGCGATCCATTAAGTCCCTGGATAGTGAAGTTCTCATCTGTTGAACCAAAGGCACCGTTTGAATAATAATTTGTCCTGAAATACTGAATGCCCGCCACGAATTCTGCGATGTTTTTGTGATCGATGTAAGCCAGTTCAATTCCAGCCGTAGCCATCCAGCCTGTGGACATGTCTTTTTCTGCGTCGCCAATTTTGTAGTGTGGTTTGACACCGTAAAAACCGCCGATAAACTGTGCCTTCAACCAGCTATTCGACTTGCAGCTATTTATCATCGAAAGTCCGTCTCTTACTTCTGCCTCGAGTGCCGGTGCATCACAGGTTTTGAGGGATTGCATTTTCACATAAACTTCGCGAAGCCTCTGACAATCGTTCGCATCCGCAAATTCTTGCATACTCAGGCGGTATCGGGCGAGTAAACTGTCATTTTTCATGAAGCGGGAGATCGAATCTTTTAAACCGGCATTGGATTTCAGCAAAGACGCAGAACTTTCGCAGTACTGAATGTAAGACACTGCTTGCGCCCAAAGTGCTTTTGATCTGTTCAGATTGCAGTTTGACAGCTCTTTCCTTATCAGAACTATTGTTTGCCTGAAGCTATCTTCGCCTTCACACTTCTGAGAGCGCGGAGGCGATGTAACCGGGTATTTGACCGAGTACTCCGCATATTCTTTCTCGATACAGGTTTTAACGCCCTGACGGACCTCGGCCGGAAGATCGTCGGCCCAGGAAAACAGGGTTGTATATGCGCTGCGAACAGTCTCGACATGAGCGGAGCTCTGTTTAAGGACTGCTATTTTTTGCCTTATGCTTTGAAACTCCCTCAATCTGCTGATAAAAAAGTCAGAGCCATTTATTGTGGATCTATTTGCCTCCACCTGTTTAATTAGCAGATCGATATCGCATATTTCTGCGATGCCCGAAAGCGATGCATCACCACGAAGGTTTGCTTTAAGGAGCTTAATTTCATCTTCGATACCGGGGAGGTCGACGTTTTGAATTTCCCGATAGCTCTCTAATCCTTTGATTTTTTCCTCATTAGAACGGGAATAGGTGGCTGTGCCAAGATTTTTCTTTCCCCAATTGGTAACATCTTCGGTAGCTTTAAGCCCGTCGACATATTGTTCTTTCAAAATGTTATTCCGATTGCCACCCAAAGCCTTCGCGTTGTTAAAATCTTGCTTTGCACCGGCCGTGTCGAGTCTGCTCAATTTTTGGCGGCCACGATGTGCAAACTCGAAGCCCGTGATAATTCTTTGCTGTGAAGTAAGTTCGGTTAATTTTTCCTTATTGATTTGTTGAAGACACGTTTCGATTTTTTCCTCAAAAAAGAGAAGCGTACCGATGTCTTTGAATTTTCTATATTCTTTGAATTTGTCCAGCGCTTCGGCAAACTGGTTCCGCTTGAACAGGCGCTCGCCCTCCGCAGCTACCTCGGTAAGCAACCGAGCCTGCCGGGAGCGAAGCATGAAACTGGAATCCTTTGGATAGGCCTTGTACAAGGTCAATGCCTCGTTGAATTGCCCCTGGTCGAGTTTTTCTTCTGCTGCCATCCAGACGGCATATAGTTCTTTCTTTGCAAATTTTTCCTGCGACAAGGCTGGCGTGAAAGTTGCAAACGTCAGAAAAGCAAGGAAAGTAATGGTCAATCGCATTTCAACGGTACCGTTTGAGTGAGGGATGCTGCGTACTGGTAGTAATTATTGGGTATATAAGTGAGGTTCCTGGCATCGGCCTGTTTGAACTCTCGACATTTCTGGTCTGCGAGCGCCTTATAGGAGGCGGCAAGATCCATAAGTCTGCGATTTCCAGGAGCTAGCCTGGCGGCCTGCCTGAAATTTTCGTTGGCTAACGCATATTCTTCGTCTTGTACTGCTTTCAATCCACGGTTTAGGAACATCTCGAAGGAAGCCGCCGATTGCTGCGAAGGTGCCGGCCTGGGCGGGGGTAAGGGTGTTGGAACGGGTTTGATATCGGACTCTTCGGCCGTATTCGGAATCGGCTTGACAGGATCGGTTTGGGTAGGTTTGGGTGTATTGATATTATCCGGTTTATCCGCCTGAATGTTATCACTGCCTGGCTTGTTCTTATTGATTTTTGATTGATTTGAGCCCTGATTTTCGGTGTTTTTAGGTTCGTCACCAACATTTGGCGGTGTAGTCCCGGAAAATGTCTCCGTAATACTATCCAATCTAGGGGGCGTGTGCCAAAGTATATTCCAAATCAGAAGGATAAGCAGCAAAACAATAATCGTCGGTAGCCACCACGGCGTCTTGTTTTTTAATGCTGGACGTATGGCAAAGAGCGCCAGTGCCGCAACTGCAAGCACAAGAATCCCGGGTAGCTGAAATCTCAATAATAGCAAACCTGCAAGCCCAAGAAGTAGTAAAAGCGCTAGAAGGGAAGCAGTTTTTTCAAGTGACCATGACACGGGGTAATCCGTAACTGGTTGCTGATCAGTTTCTTTTTTCATTACCCCCGTCGGTTCTGGCGGTTGCGGGGGTAATGGCGGCGATAGCGGCGGCTTCTGTTGAATCCACTCCTGAAACTCCTCTACCGTCTCTTCGACTTCTTCTACGTAATCCACAAGATAGCCGCAAATGGGACTTTCCACGGTTCCAAAAACTTCTGCTCCATTCGATTGATGCAAAGCATGAATCAGTTTCGGATTAAAAAGCGTCGGCTCGTACAAGTCTATTTTATAGCGTAGTGCGCTATTGCCGTCGTCTAAGATGAGGATGTTCTCGGAGAACTGGTTGAAGCCAATTTGCTGACCTTCACAACAATACTTCCGGGAAAATTCGGTGATAAGGTCCTGGTAATTTGTTCGCTTGTCGGTCACGATGTCATGTTGCCCAATGACAATTTCAGATTCATAAATCTGAATGTCATAAAAGTCACCGGCGTCTTCCGGCCGTGAACCATTTGGAACAGGATAGCCCCAATATTTTCCTCTGAGTTTACCCTTTAAAAATGTTCGCCTGATCATATTTCGGGTGACCCTTACTCTCCTCATCCGCTTTCCACGACTGTCGGTATAAACTTCTTCTTCGCTACGGATAACTTCCTCAGCATCTATTGTCAACACAGCAGGGGCGTTTACCGGCGTAGCTTCGGCCAGTTGCGCTTGTTTCGGACTATACAGATGCTGATTTCTCATTATTGGCTTTTCTTTGGCTCGGAAATTGAAGGATACAGCGAATCTAAAAGCACTTTTTCCGACTGAACCAGTCTCTCATCTCTTTTCCTGACAGTCCTGAAGGGTGGGTCAAGCCAGTATTCGAATTTTTCAAACAGTGTTTCTTGGGTGGCTGTGAGCAGGTCGTGATACATATCGGCAGCGGTACGGCTATGGGAGTCCTCAATGGATTGAATGACAGGTACAAGTGCATGCTTCAGGGTCGAATTGTAGCCTGCGATGCGTTCATTCATAATGCGCTCGTAATGCGCCTTGAAAGCATCGTAGGCCTCCGTGACCAACTGATTTTCAAGCTCCTTCTTCTGGACATAAAACCGCTTATGATTTCGAATATCGTATTTCTCGTAAACCGGATAGAAAAACAGCGCCCATACCGAAAGTACAATCAGCCAATACCACGCATTTGAGCCGGCCAGTATCCTGACCCGCTGTACAAAGAAATGACTCGAATCGAGCAAGGATGAGACAATACGCCGTTCGGCTTCCATCTGCCTTGTCAGCTCGGCATGACTGGCCTCACTGGCGGTAATAGCGCTCACGGAACCATCCAATGCTTCAAGGAAGTATTTTCTTTTGTATTCCTCAATTGGCTTGTCAGTGTATTTAGATAGCGCCAGGACACCGATGGGCTGGGCAATGCTGGTTGCAATCAGAACAATAAAAAAAATCCTGATGGTAAAAGCGCCAAACAGCGTATACTTTTGTTGGTGGGAAGGTTGGGATTTTCTGTTTTCAAAAATCAACGGGGTAATCGTGTAAAGCAGTAATACGTAGAGATTCCCGATGACCACGGCCACAAACAATGCAAGGAGAAATTCAAATAATGCAGGCAGATCAAATGCATACTCAAAAAAAGCAAAGCTGCCCGTAAAGCACACGAGCCCGATAACCACTACGATCAGGCTGATCCGGGTAAAGCGATTCTGAACACTTTCTGGTGATTCTCTGATAATGTATTTATCCTCGCCGGACAACGCCCAAAGGTGTTGCATTGCCTTTTGCGCCCATAAACGAAGTCGATCAGGCAGTCTGAACATAATCGGCTGGGTTTTTATCTATTTTCTCTTTTTCCTGATCCCTGTATTTTTCAATGGCGTAACCTGAAAGTTCTCGTTGTACTTCGATGATTTTAGATTTTTCAAACAGAACTTTTTCAGCCTGGTGATTGATCGTCAAATGACGCTCCTGGCCTGATTTGTCTTTGTAAAAATCATATCTCGTTTCAATTCCATGCTCAGCCTTGATCAATTCATCCCGATTTTCGGACAAATAATCATAGGGCGTTTTGGTAAGCATCAATTTAAAAAAGATAGGAGTCAGCTCAATTGCCATAAAAAGCAACGTGATAAAGATGGTGATGGTCAATCCTGCGATTTCATGTGCTTTTTGAATGCGGATCAGAAGACCGTCAAGAGTTGCAGCTTTTTGTTCGGCACTGGAAATATCTTTATTGAACTCTGCTCTGAGACGATTTTCTTCTGCAATTGCACTAGCATACTCGGAGCTTCTGATAAGTCGTTCTCGTTCTTGTTGAACCTCGGTCTTTTGTCTTTGAATTGCCTTGGCGCGGTCTCCTTCTCCTGGAACACTCGATTCTTCGCCTCTTACTTCTTTCTTTATTTCAATCGTGAGATAGTTAATCAAGCTATCCAATTGATCAATTTTTCGCCTTGTCACAAGCATCTGTTTATTGATTTCTTCCCGTTTTTTCGCATAGTTTGTTTTTGCCTGGTCAATTCCTTTTTCTTTCTCTTTATCCTGCTCCTTTTTAATCGCCAAATCAATCTCCGTCTTGAACATCCTGATTTCAACAGGTTTGGAAATGGTAATCGCGATGATCATCCCCATGATAATCCTCGGTAGAGCGCCCTTGAATTCGGCCCAAGTGATCTCTTCAGTGCCGTCTCCTTTTCCTGTGCTGGTAACGATAAAACGGTCGATGTTGAATATCATAAGTCCCCAAAGTGCACCGAATAGGGCAGCGACAATGACGGTCGTTGTGTCCGTACCCACATATTCGGAGTTTTCCACGAGGGTTTTGGTTTTGTTCAGAACATCCGCGCTTTTGGGGGCGAATATGGTGTAGAAAGCGTAGCCACCGGCAATTCCGGCTAGGACACCGGTTGCCATGACGATGCCTCCCAGGCACATATACTTAACCTGGTCC
This sequence comes from Dyadobacter sp. OTU695, assembly GCF_038440355.1. NCBI lineage: Bacteria > Pseudomonadati > Bacteroidota > Cytophagia > Cytophagales > Spirosomataceae > Dyadobacter > Dyadobacter sp. OTU695. The sequence goes on from NZ_JASATN010000004.1 coordinate 35,654, forward strand.
GTGTAAGTGGCCCGATCAAGCAGATATTTATCGGCTCCGGCACACCGCCAGAAAAAGCGCATCAACCATCCAGCTTTTGGTAGTTCGTAATAGTCGCGGATCATAGCAATTCGATTTTAGAGAAGGTGTTATGGTTTATTTCAACTGATTTGAATCTGACATGATTGATTTCAATGGCAACTTTAATGGGTTGAATGCGAATTGCTTTGCGTTCTGCCATGAGTGAAATCTCAGGTATTTTGGATGAGCAGTGAAACGGCTGCACCAAAATCGAATCATGAATCAGCAAAGCCGTCAGGGAATAAGATTGATTTTCATAAAAGCCTTTAACAAGTACTGTTTGCGCTTCCAGATAGAGGGCCTGTCTTTGGAGGATGATCGTTCTGTCGAGCGTTCGAAGACCGGACGGCAGAACGATCCAAAGTGCGTTGGTCCATTCACAAACCATAGCGCCATCCTTAGACCGCGTCCGATGAAGTCTGAGTTTTTTGTCCGATTTGAAAAGCGTACTTATGAAGCGGAGCGAGACCGAGATCCAAAACAGTAATTTCGAAATCATATTATTCTGCCTGATTAAATGCATTATTTAAGCTGCGGACTACTGAACGAATTCCGAAAAGACAAAGCCAACGGAGCCGGAATCAATCGTTTGAACTTTTATCCAGTCGCCGGTTTCTCCCAACTTCATTAGCAGCGTACCATATAATACTTCTTCAACGATTTCTGATTTAGTCGTGGCCGATTGCCTCAGGTTGGCCTTAGGTGTTATAACCATAATTATCTCGGCGTCATCGGGAATTGGTATTGTAAAGGATCCATTTGATCGGGGTTGAGGTGCCAAAAAAACATCTTGGGGTTCAGCAATGCTTTTTACGGCAGTTTTACTTCCTGCTTCTCGATTCAGTGTTTGTGATTGCTCCGGGCGCTGCTTTGGAATGCCGATGGTCTGATTATCCGGAACAGTTGAAACAGGGGGCGACTGCAAAACCCGATTATAGTTACGCGATCGGTTATACGAAGAACGTACCGGACTGCCAGTCGAACGAGGTGCAGCTACGCGTTTCGGTCTTGATACTTTTGGAGTGTAGCAAACCGCGCAACTACCTCCATACACAGAGCAGTTCTTGCAAGAGGAGCAGTTGCTGCAAGCGGAGCAATAAGCATTGCTTCCCGAACAACGGCCGAACAGGTGATGCAAATCCAGATCGAATCCCTCTGTATATAACCAGGAGGATAACAGGGATGCGAAAATCGGAAGTAGTAGAAGTTTTTTCAATGGAGAAGGTTAGGTGTATAAATTGATTTACTGCAACCGGTAACCATTTGACAAATAAGCATAATAGAACGCTGCTCGCTAGTTCCCCCCTTGTTTAGCCAGGACATTAAAGAAGGCTTTTACTCCATAGGAAGTCTTCAAACTATTAAAGTCTATATTAGATAGAGATTGGCAATAAGCTACCGTGGCCAATAAAGTACCTCACGTAGTTTTGGGGCAAATCGTTGGGAGAGATCGGGATTAATTACTTTTCTCGCTTGCTCAAGGAATTCGTTTTCAGTCATAGTCGGGGAGGGTTTGTTTGCTATCAACCCTTAATTTAAACACTTGATGTACAAGCTCATTTACCGTTTAATCAGTTTTAATCTTTCCTTAGATTTTAACACAAAAAACAAATTCCCAGACCGCCCCGGACGCTTTTCCTAATACTGCAAAACCCGTATTTTCGGGAATTGTGAAAAACATCTGTATATGTATTCGGATATTTTAAGGGCGACGGGTAATTACCTCGATCATGAGGTGCTGCTTTTCGAAAAACAGGCCCAGGTTCGCCAGGTCGGTAAACATGAATTTCTGCTTCGAAAAGGGGAGGTGGCCAGGTCCTTGTACTATCTTCTGGATGGGGCGGTTCAGCAATATGATATGGTTTCCGAGTCGGAGCATAATGTGATCAACCTGCATGTTGCCGGCGAATGGTTCCTTAACTACGAGAGCCTGATTACCCAGCGTCCTTCCACGGTTTTTATGGAAGCATTTGCCGACAGTCGCATCATGGAGATCAGCCTGGAAGCCGTCCACCACCTGACGGGCGGGTCAACGGCGTTTTTGCAGCTCAACAGGGTGCTGGAAGGGGCATTCAAAAGAATGCAGTTTTTTGACCAATCCATGACGCCAACGGAAAAGTACCTGTCTGTGCTCAGCCATAGCCCGCAATTGATCCATGCATTTCCATTGAAGATAATCGCCTCGTATCTTAAAGTCACGCCTGAAACCCTCAGCAGGGTGAGGAATGCCATTGCAAACGGCGCCGTTTCTTGATTTCGATCAAGATGAATGATCTGGCTAATGTTTTACTTTTGGTGGAAAACAACCGAAGTTACAATGGATCATCAAGCACTGTCTATTCGCCCGTTTATAGGAGCCGTCGATTTTGAAGTATCAAGAGCATTTTACCGTGACCTGGGTTTCCAGGAAGTGGAACTGTCGCCGGCGATGTCCCTTTTTAAAACCGGCAGTTACGGCTTCTATCTGCAAAATGCATTCAACCGCGACTGGGTGGATAATACGATGGTGTTTCTTGAGGTGGAAGATGTCCAACGTTTCTGGGATGAGCTCCTGAAACTGGATCTCCCGGCGAAATACAAAAATGTGCGTCTTGTACCGATCCGTTCCGAGCATTGGGGACGTGAGTGTTTTGTCCATGACCCTTCGGGGATATTGTGGCATTTCGGCGAATTCTTCAAAAAATAACAAAAAGCGGAGATGAAATTTACCAGACTAGTACCCAACGTATTTTACGTGGACATCAATGACGGCCTGAAATTGTTCGTCGACTGCCTCGAATTTAGGATTGTGCACGACGAGCTGAAAAGCCGTAATCCTTTTTGTGTGATCGAAAAGGACGGGTTACAGTTAAATGTTTTTGAAAATGAAAGTCTTGCAAGGGAACACAACCCTGAGTTTAGACTGGTAACCGATGATATAGAGTCGGTTTACCAGCAAATCGTTTCGACCCATCCGCATTATCTTCATCCCAATCTCAGCCAGGTTACTCTTAGGCCCTGGGGTGCCCGCGAGTTCGCGCTCACCGACCGGCAACTGGGTATTATCATTCAGCAATGGCCCGTCGCGCATGGCTAAGCCAGTTCGGCAGGTCTCCATCGTCGCCGACTATTAACTTACAACGCATTCACGTACCCCGACGGACTTACCCCGAACTGCTTTTGAAAGTCACGTGAAAAGTTGGTCGGAACACTGTATCCGACCATATCTGCCACTTCGTTGATCTTGTAATTCTTCTCCGCAAGCAGTTCAGCCGCTTTTTTGAGGCGCGAAAGGTTGATCAACTCATTGGGCGTCATATCCGAAATGCCTTTGATCTTCCGGTATAGGGTAGGGCGGCTCATATTCATTTTCGACGAAAGCATATCCACATCCAGATCGCTGTCTGCAATGTGCTCGGTGATAATGGCGTTGAGCTGTTCGAGGAAATCCTTGTCTGCGCGCGAGAACGCTATGCCCTTGATGTGCGTAAGCGGCGAGCGTGCAAAGTAGTCTTTGATAATGTCGCGGTTTTGGAGCAGGTTGGTGATCTGCGCCGACAAATGGTCGAGTGAGAAAGGCTTTTCGATATAGGCATCCGCACCCACTTCCAGCCCCTCAATCCTCGAACTGATCGAGTTCTTGGCAGTCAGTAAAATAATCGGAATATGGCTGAAACGGATGTCGTTTTTCATCTCGCGGCATAGCGCAATGCCGTCCATCACAGGCATCATAATATCGCTGATTACCAGATGGATGTTTTCTTCCTGCAAAAGATCAATCGCGTGCCGGCCGTCGCCCGACCTGAAAATGTTGTAGTCCAGGCTCAGCTCCCGGCCAAGGTAGCCCAGGATTTCTGCATTGTCCTCTACCAGCAGCACGTTGGGCTTGTTTGGGCTGGTGGCGTTTTGTCCTGCCTCATTTGTTCCAGCCGAACCGTTCAGGTCCCTTTGATCTTCCTTATTCAGATCCAGCTCATAATCCTGGTGAATAGGAATGGAAAGCAGGAAGGTATTCTGGTCGAGCTCCGAGCGTTTCAGCTCGAGCGTCCCCTTGTGCAGCTCCGCAAGTGAGCGTGCGAGGGGGAGACCGATGCCCGTTCCCGGTTCCTTGCTGTGACCTTCCGCGCGGTAGAAGGGCTCAAAAATGCGGTCGCGGTCGTTGTAGCCGATCGGCGGGCCGTCGTTGGTGAATTCGATATGGAAAAGCAGGTCGTCGCTGTTGAATGGCGAAAGCTTCACATTTACCCGGCTTTCGGCATATTTGATCGCGTTACTGACCAGGTTGCTCGTGATTTTCTTGCAAGCCTCTTCATCGACGAATGCCTGTAAGGTAATGCGCGGCAATTCGAGTTTGTATTGAAGCTGTTTTTGCTCGGCTGCCGGACGGAACGTAGCGAAAACATCGTTCAGCAGGTCGTTAATGTCGGTTTTGGTAAAATTAAGGCTGTAATTATTAGCCTCCGCCTTTCGGAAGTCGAGGAGTTGGTTGGTAAGATCAATCAGTCGGGAGGTGTTTTTATCAATCATATTCAAACTCTCAATCATTTCAAGGTCCGACTTTCTGCTCACCAGTAGCTTGTCGAGCGGCATCTTGATCAGCGTTAGCGGCGTGCGGATCTCATGCGCTACATTGGTAAAAAAGTCGATCTTGGCATTGTAAATTTCCCGTTCTTTCCCCATTTCCATCGTCTCGATCTGCCGCCGGTTCTTCTCATGGAGGGCGAGAAAATAGTAACGAAAAATTACTACAATAATACTCACTATCAGCACCACATAAATCAGGTAGGCCCAGCCCGTAGCCCAGAACGGCGGCAAAATGGTTATCCGCAGCCTGGTTTCGCGCTTATTCCAAAGGCCATCGTTGTTGGCCCCGCGAATTTTTAATGTATACTCGCCCGGAGGCAGTTTCGAAAACTGGATCCGCCGGCTGTTGCTGTGGAACGGCAGCCATTCCTGCGAAAGTCCTTCGAGCTGGTATTGATAGCTGTTCTGTTCGGGAATCACATAGCTCAGCACCGCTACATCGAAGCTCACGCTCGAACTTTGGTAAGGTAAAGTCAGCTCGTTCGCATAAACCACCGACTGTTTCAGCGGAGCATCTTCCTGCCGGACATCGATATCGCGGTTATTGACCTGCAAGCGGGTAATGTAAACCGGCGGCACAAATGCATTCCGCAGCAATGCGGCAGGCTTGAAACCCACCATGCCAGCCACCGTGCCGAAGTAGAGCGTACCGTCGGAATCCTTGTACGATGAATTGTAGTTAAACTGGTCGGTAGGAAGGCCATTGCCCGTATGGAAATTGGTGAACCGGTCGGTGCGGCCATCCAGCTTCGCCAGCCCGCGCGAGGTCGTGATCCAGAAATTACCTGCATCATCCTCCAACACCCTGAATACTTGGTTATCGGGCAGCCCGTCAGTTTTTCGGTAGTTGCGGAATTTGCTGGTTTCCGGATTGTAGCGCGAAAGCCCGTGCTCGGTGCAAAGCCAGATGCTTTTATCGGAGCTCTGGTAAATGCTGTTGACGTAGTTATCGGGCAGACCTTCGGGGCGGTCGGCGCTATACCGAATCCGCCCCTGCTTTTGTGTTTTGGGGTTGAAATAATAAACGCCGCCCCCGTAGCTGGCCGCCCAGATCGTTCCTTCCGCGTCCTCGTGAATGCTTTGAACCTGGGCATTGAAGAACGGCAGCCGTGTAAAGTCGTCGGTAGCGCGGTCGTATCGGCAAAGTCCCATCCAGGTACCTGCCAGAATGTCGCCTGCGCGGGTCTTATATAATGTTACAATAAAATTGCTGCTCAGCGAACGCGGGTTGGCGGAGGAATTGTAATGCCGGATCACCCGTTCGGTACGTAAATCGATCACATCGAGCCCGTGCTCATAGGTTCCCACCCACAGCTCGTCGCCGTCAGCCACCATCCCGTGGAGATTATGGTAAGAAATGCTGCCAGGCCGGCCGTTGGGGATAAAGGCTTTGAACTGGCCGGTCCGGACATCGAGCCGGTTCAGTCCCGCATCCTCCGTCCCGATCCACAAATGACCGTATTGGTCTTTGGTAATCTCATGGACAATGCTGCCGCTGATGCTATTACCGGGTTTTGGAAAAAACTTGCGGAAGTTGTTGAACTGGGTTGAATAATAATTGATCCCGCCGAACTGCGTGGTGATCCAGATACCGCCCTCACGGTCGCGCAGGATGCAATTGACAATGTTGTCGCTAATGGAATACCGGTTGAACTGCTCGCGGACAATGTGTTGTGAGCGGCCCGAGCCCAGGTCGAGAATGTAAAGGCCCGATTCGGTGCCGAGCCAGAACTCGCGGCTGCTTTTTTGAAAGATCGTGTGTACCTGTATGTCCTCCCCGGGTTGTCCGGCGGCAGTGAGGTCACGAACCCGGTTTTTTACAAAATTTAAAAGCAAAACCTTCTTCATCGTGCCGATCAGTAACGAAGAGTCGCCGACGGCATGTAATGTGGTGGCGCCGTAAATATCCCTGATGCCCGAAAGTTCGCCGACATTAAATGCTTCGAAACGGCCGGTGTCCTGCTGGTAGTGTCGTACAACCCCGTTGTTGCACGCTACCCAAACGGCTCCCGCCGGTGAGACGTGGAGCGAGATCGGCTGGTCGTTTCCGAGGTCGATGCGCGAGACCCGGCCTGTGCGGATATGAAAGCGGTATAATGTAAGATCGGAAATGACCCAGATGTTGCCATTACGGTCGCCGCGGATTTCGAGCACCTCGCCGGCGGGGATTAGCCGGAATGCGTCGAATCGGTCCGCGACAGGATCGTAGCGGTACACGCCCTTGTGGGTACCTACCCAGAGCTTTTCCGCGGAGTCTTCATATAATGCAAAAATGGAATTGCTTCCGATGCTGAGCGAATCTCCTGCGATGTTCTGGAAAATCCTGAAAGTGTGGCCATCGAAACGGTTGAGCCCATTGCGGCTCGCAAACCACATAAAACCCTTTTTGTCCTGCACGATTTCGCCCACCGCATTACCTGAAAGTCCGTCGGAGACCTGGTAATTACGGAAATAGAATGGAATTTCCTGCGCACAAACCCGCTTAGCAGTCAGAAAGAGAAGCAGGATGGAAACAAATATTCTCACCAATTTAACTACATATAAACACACAACCTGGGACAACCGACATGTAAAGATATCCACTAAAATCTTAGTTAAATCATAAAAATATTTGGTGAGACATTTTGATTCAAAATTGAGACAAAACGATCATCCCGTTACCTGCTAAACCCGGAACTTCGCAGCATTCTTAATTAATCCAATATTATAATTAAAAAGTAACAACGCTGCTGGGCTTTTCACCTAACTATCCTTCATGAAAATGAAATTATACAAATTGACCGGCCAGGGCATACACCTGCGGCCGGGACATTCCTTTGCGCGGGCAACCGCATGGTTGGGCTGTATCCTGCTGATATTATCGGCCTGGCAGGCCAGCGCGCAGAATACCGTGCAAATTTCCGGTAAAGTTTCCGATTCCCAGGGACCGCTGCCGGGCGTTTCTATCGTTGAAAAGGGAACAAACAACGGAACGGTTTCGGAGGCCGACGGTTCATTTAAATTACAGGTCGGCAGCGCCACCGCAACGCTCGCCATTTCCAATGTGGGCTATGTAAGCCAGGAAGTGAATGTTGCCGGAAAGACCTCATTTGAAATTGTGCTCGCAGAAGATCAGAAAACGCTGAACGAAGTGGTCGTGATCGGTTATGGTTCCCTTAATAAAAAGGAGGTTTCCAGCGCCATTACGCACCTTTCGGGCAAAGACCTGCTTCGTGTGGGCGGTAATAATCCGCTGATGGCCATTCAGGGTAAGGTGGCAGGGCTTTCGGTGACCAACACCGCTGCGGCGGACCCTAACTCTTCTCCCAGCATTCAGTTGCGCGGGGCGTCGTCGAGAAGTGCCGGTCTGGGTCCCTTGTTTGTCATCAACGGCGTGCCGGGCGGTAATATCGACAACATCAACCAGAACGAGATCGAGTCGATCGACGTCCTGAAAGGTGGTGCAGCATCTGCCATCTATGGGACGCGCGGCAGCAACGGGGTGATCGTAATCACGACCAAGAAAGGCTCGGAAAACTCGCGTATATTCTATGACGGTTACACTACTTTCGATTGGGCTACCAATCAGTTGGAAGTGCTTTCAAAAGACGATTTTTTGGCCCACAAGCGCGGCGTGGACTTTGGCGGCAATACCAACTGGATGAACGCGGTCAAACGTAACCCGTCGTTCTCGCACAAGCATACCCTCCAATTCTCGGGCGGTAATGGCAAAACCAATTATTTTACTTCCCTCGACTACCGCGATGCGAACGGTCTCGACCTTCGTTCCAGCAAGCGCGAATACGGTGGAAGGATTAACATCAACCACAAGACAGCCAACAACATCGTCGAACTGGCATTCACTGCTGCGCCTCGCTATACCAAAAATAGCGATGCCGATTACAGCGGTTTCAATTACGCACTGACCCTAAACCCGACGCTCTCCGTACGCGACTCAACCGGCAAGTATGCTTATCTGACATCCGGATTTTTTGCCAACAACCCGGTTGAAGTCGCTAAGGGCGTCAAGTCCGACCGCGAGTACAAGCTGCTGGATATGAATGGTTCTGCAAAAATCAATATCCTCGAAAACCTGAATACGGTCGTGACCGTCGGTGAGGTGAATTCCTCCATGAGAAGGTATCTGTTTTCACCCTCGACGCTTACGACGATTGTCAACGGGAGCAAGCGGAATACGGGCGAGCAAATCCTGGAAGAGAACGACCAGAAAAGCTTTGAATGGATTGGTAATTATTACCTGGACCTGAACAAGCATTCGATCAAGCTGCTCGGCGGGTATTCCTACCAGTATTTTACCTCGTCGGGTTTCAATGCGAAGAATGAGAATTTTCCGTCCAATGTATTGACCTACAATAACCTGGGTAGTGGCTTGTGGAATTTGCAGCAGGGTATCAACAATGTGGGTTCTTACAAAAACTCCTCTAAACTGATCGCATTCTTCGGCCGTTTGAACTACGATTTTGATCAGAAGTATTACCTGTCGGCCAGCTTGCGCCGCGAAGGCTCATCCAAATTCGGTTATGCCAACAAATGGGGCTACTTCCCTGCGGCTTCCGTAGCCTGGCGCGCAACCCAGGAGAGTTTTCTGAAAGACATTTCCTGGCTGAACGAACTGAAAGTGCGAGCGGATTATGGCGAGACCGGCAACCAGGATTTTGGCAACTATCTTTCGCTTGATACCTACGGCGGCTATGGCTACTATTTGTACAATGGCAATAACTACCAGGTATGGGGGCCCAGCCAGAACACCAACTACGATCTGCGCTGGGAAAAAGCGGCCAACTTCAATGCTGGCCTTGATTTCGAACTGTTCGGCAGCAAGGTTTCCGGTAGCCTGAACTACTACATCCGCACCAACAGGGATTTGCTGGGTAATTACAATGTTTCTAACCCGCCCAATATTCAGGGACAGACCTTCGCGAACGTGGGTACGATGCGCAACACGGGCGTCGAATTGCAGCTGAATGCTTCCGTGCTTCGGAAAGGGGACTTCACCTATGATCTTGGTTTCACCGGCGCTTATAACAACAACAAATTCGTATCATTCTCGAATGCGCTTTTCAAGGGCCAGAAGTATGTGGATGTCGTAGGTATGCCGGCGCCGGGTAGTCCGGGCACCTTGCAGCGCTTGCAGGAAGACACGCGGATAGGGAGCTTCTACGCGCTCAAATCGGCCGGCGTGAACGAGCAGGGGGCATTGCTGGTGTACAATAAAAAGGGCGAAGTGATCCCCGGCAACCAGGCTACCAACGACGACAAGCAATTTGTCGGAAACGGTCTGCCGAAGTTTACAATGGGGCTTTCCAACAATTTCAAATACAAGCGGTGGGACCTGAGCGTGTTCCTGCGTGGTTCGTTTGGCTATAAGCTGTTCAATACCTACGCATTCTACCTGGGTACACCGGCGACACAGGAGAATGCCAATGTGCTGACTTCGGCCTACGATGGCGGCAAATATTCGAAACTGACGAGCCCTACCACTTATTCAACATTGTCGGATTACTTCCTCGAACAGGGTGGATTTTTGAAAGTCGACAATATAACCCTGAGCTATACCCAGCCGATCCAGACCAAGTTCCTGCAATCGGTGCGCATTTACGCGACGAGCCGCAACCTGGCTACATTCACGAAATTTACCGGCGGCGATCCTGACCTGATCAATGTCAACGGTCTTTACCCGGGCGTGAACAAAAACAGCGACAATAACGGCACGCTGAACTACTATCCGTCGACCACTCAATTGCTGCTGGGCGTTCAGCTAACCTTCTAATTTTTGAGATACAATGAAAAGCATTAATATATTAAAAAACACAATTCGGGTAGGTGCGGGCGTGCTGCTGCTGTCGACTGTGGGCTGTACCAACCTTGACGAGGAGCTTTACGACCGAATTACTTCCGGCAACTTCCTTCAAACGCGCGAAGACGTCACCCGCGATTTCCTGCGCGCATTCGAACACAGCTATTGGAGTATTCAGGGAGGCAACACGTTTATGTTGCAGGAAAACAGTTCCGACGAGATCATGACCCCGAACCGCCAGGGCGACTGGTTCGACGGCGGGCAGTTCCAGCGGGTGCATTACCACACCTGGACACCAAACGACGGTTTCACCTCCGATCCCTGGAATGCATTGTACGGTGGTGTGACGCTGGCAACCAATTCGCTGGAAGATTTGCAGGCCATTAAAGATCCGTCCAAATTCGATATGACACAGGCTGAGCTCGATGGCATGATCGCTGAGCTGCGCACGCTGCGTGCATGGCTGAACCTTCGCCTGCTTGATTTCTACCGCAATATTGTAATCGTAACCAAGGTGAAAGGCGAAACCACGGGCGGCCCGCAGGTAACGCCTCAGGAGGCTTTTGCATTCATCGAGCAGGAGCTCAAAGAGTCGCTGCCGAAGTTGCCGACGGTACAGAGCCTCGGAGCGAACGCGGTAGGCCGCTGGACGCAGGGTGGAGCAGTTTCGCTGCTGGTGCGGCTTTACCTGAATGCGAAGGTTTATACCGGTACCGACCGTTTTGCCGACTGCGCCAAACTTTGCCAGGAAATGATCGACGGCAAATATGGAACCTATGCCCTCGAATCACGTTGGGACGCCCCGTTTGACTACAACAATGCCACCTCGAAAGAAACGGTATTCGGCTTTCCGGGCAGTTTCGGGCTTACGCACTGGCAGTATGACGGCGGTATGTATTTCTGGATGCTGCCAAACCTGGCGCCGAACTATTTCGGATTCACTGACTTTGGTAATGCAAACCCTAAGTACGCAATGCAGCCCGGCCTCGATGTCGATGGAAAGGAATATCCCCATGCATTGGGCAAGCCGTTCGTAAAATTCCAGAAGTACCCGGACGATGTCCGTTTGAAAAAATACAAAAACCTGGGTAACAGCAAACGCGAGGGAATGTTTTTGCACGGGTATCTGACTTACACCAACTCCGCAGGCAAGCCCGACACGGTGCGCGGCTTCAAAGGGCCATATCCATTGTATTTCCGCGATCAGGTAGGCAAGTTCCTCGATGCGAAGCCAGGAACGCCGATCGCCGACAAGACTTCGAATATGAACAATGCGGATAACAACTCGGGTATTTTCCCGGTGAAGTATCCATTCTATCCGAGTGATGATCTGAACAAGATTTCTTCGGCCTATGCGGAGATCCGTTTTGCAGAAATATACTATTCGCTCGCTGAATGCAAATACCGGGCAGGTGATAAGGCTTCGGCGGCGGTATTACTCAATGCGGTCCGCAAGCGCAATTATCCAACCGGCTCGGCGAGCCTTTATAAAGCTGATGGAAGCCAACTTACCGACCAGGAAATGATCGACGAATGGGGTAGGGAGTTCCTGGTGGAAGGTCGCCGCAGAACCGATATGATCCGCTGGGGTGTATTCAACAAAGGGATCTGGTGGGACAAAACGCCTGATGCCGACAACCACACCGAGATTTTCCCGATCGGGCAGACGGTATTGAACTCATCGCCGCAACTCAAACAAAACCCGGGATATTAACCGACCATCGCCGATCCCGGTTTCCGTCGACCTAATCCGACGGAAAAGGGTTAAAAATAATAACTAAAACCGATGACAGAACACCGCCTTCAGAAGCGGTGGGTGCGCCCCAAAAGGGCGCATTTTTTTTGGATTTGCCACGAAAGTTTGTAATATTTATTCGAAGTGTTTTTGGTCTAATATGACGCGACTTGGTACCGTGAAAGGTGTCTGCATTTGCTTGGTGCTATTGCTTTTTCTCTCCTGGCCAGCCTGGCCTCAGGTGGGCAGGATCCGCGAGCTTCAACAAAGTCTTTCTTCGATCCGGGATAGTTCAAGTTACGTCGATGTACTCAATAGGATTTCCCTGCTTCTTTATGAACAAAATGCAGATAGTACGCTCTATTATGCCTTGCAGGCCAGGCAGATAGCCTCCCGGAATTATTACCAGAAAGGACTGGCTGATGCTACCAACAACCTGGGTATAGTGTTCGATATCAAAGGAAATATACAGCTCGCATTGCGCTATTATAACGACGCGTATAACCAATATGTGACCTTAGGCGATTCGTCCAATATCGTGCAGACGTTGATGAACATCGGTTCGGTATACCATATTAGCGGCCGCCATGACAAGGCGCAGGCCAACTATGACCGTGCCGTTGCCCTTGGCGATCGCATCGAGCACGATTCGATTACCGCGCTGGTTATCTATAATTATATGCTGCTTTATCCTCAAAAATTCGCAGGAAACCGCCGTAATGTGCTGATCGACCGGGCTTATGGCATTGCAAAAAAGTATCGGGATATCCGTCTCGAACTGGCGATAGATCAGCTGCGGGCGACCACGCTTATCGAATCAGGCCAAAGGGAGCGGGGCGTGACATTACTGGAAAAGACCCTCAACAATACGCTGGCGCTGGAATTGAACTACCTCAGTATGGATATCCTGCTGGATCTGGGCAATTATTACCTTCCCGGGGACCGCGACAAAGCCATTCAGTTCTATCGTAAAGCGCTCGATCTGGCCGAGCAAAAGAACTATCGCATGTACGCGCGCGACGTATGCAAGAAGCTGTACGATTATTATCTGGGCAGGAAAGACAATGCCAATGCATTCATTTATAGTCAAAAGTTATTGAACCTATACGAGGAGCAGGCCGATATCGACCGCGTTTCGGGGATCGATTATATTGAATATGCCGTCAAAGACCAGCAGCTGATCTCCGAGCAATTGAAGTCGAAATATAATGCGCAGCTACTGGCGCTGGCTGTGGCCGTGTGTGTGCTGACCTTGCTGAGTATCGTCATCCTCTGGCGGAACTGGAAGCTCAGCAAAAAGACCAACCGCGTACTGACGATGCAGTTCCGGCAGTTGGAATCGACCACCGACGCACTGGAACAAAGCAACCAGAACTACGCCCGGCTAATTAAGATCGTCGCACATGACCTCCGCAATCCGATCGGCGGCATCAATGCGCTGTGTTCGTTGTTGCAGGAAGGGGATACTACGGCCGACGAGACCCGCCAGTATATCGAACTGATCCGCGAATCGAGCACGAGCTGCCTGCATATGATCAGCGATTTACTTCAAACCGACTTTGATTTCAAGGAAGCTGAATTACAGAAGAAATCGGTCGATCTGTCCGTCTTCCTTGATCATGCAGTAACCCTGCTGACATTCCGCGCGGCGGAAAAGAACCAGCGGCTTATCCTGGAAGAACCGTCGCATATCGTAGTGAATGCCGATCCAGACAAGCTGCTGCGCGTTCTGAATAATCTCATTGTCAATGCGATCAAGTTCAGCCCCGATGGCGAAACGATCCGGGTCAAAGTGGGGCAGTCAAATAGCGGCGTTACGATTTCAGTGGAGGATCACGGGTTGGGCATTCCCAAAGCGGCTATTGCCAACATTTTCGACCCGTTCACAACCTCTAAGCGCCCAGGTACAGCCGGAGAGCAGGCTTTCGGTCTGGGTTTGTATATTTCAAAAAAGATCGTCGAGGCGCACGGAGGAAGGCTCTGGTTTGAAACGGAAGAGGGGAGTGGCACTACTTTTCACATTTTTTTGCCGGGAGAGAACGTGCCGGCGTTCTCTCCCGCCTGATTATTTTTGCCTAAGCTTTTCATCGTAAGTCTTTTTCAGGTTGGCGATTGCCTTGTCGTAACCCGCTTTGTCAAAAAAGGCTTCCGGACGGTAAGGGTCGGTCGGTTTGTGTTTTTCATGAAGGTCAAACTGGCTTGCATGCGATGCCAGCCAGATGTCGAACTGCTCGTTTTTCATCGATGCCAGTGTCTTCGCATAATCCTTGCCCACCTCGGGATATCCGGCCATACCTGAGAGCTTGGTTTCGTCCAGAATACTTGGCATGTTGGCAATCAAAACTTTGTAAGCCCGCTTTTCGTCTCGCACCGAGAACGAAAAGCTGCTCGCCCCGGGCGTATGGCCAGGATGGTGCAGCAACTTTACCTGCATGGTGCCTAGTTTGATAATTTCGCCGTTTTTCAACAACCGATCGACCTGGACCGGCTCGAAACTGGCGCCATGACTGCCCAGCGCATAATCGGAAGCGCCGCCGTCGGCCATCGCTTTGGCGTCCTTTTCCTGTATCATCAGTTGGGCGCCGGTAGCCTGCTTAATGGCCGCCATACCCGCCACGTGGTCGTAATGCGCATGCGTAGCGAGCAGTATTTTAATGTCTTCAAACTTGAAGCCCAGCGCCTGCACATGCTTCCGGATGAGCGGTACCGAACCTTCCAGGCCTGTGTTAATTAAAATATGGCCTTTGGGCGTGGCGATCAGATAGCATGCTAAGTCGTAAGTGCCCACATAATACAGGTTGCCGGCAATGCGGAAAGGGCGGTAGTCTTTCGACCATTCGGCCTGGATAAACGGTGGTTTCCAGGTTTTGTTTTGCGCAGTGGATACAAACGGTGTAAGTAATGCCCCGGCAATGAGCGTTGTTATAAGTGTTTTTTGAAGCTTCGGCATATGATTGATAGTAAGGGCGCAAAGATAGAACGGCGGGATAGCTATGCAAAATGTTTTATGTTGACCACCGGCACAACACCATCTTAACAAACTGGTAATAAATGCATAAACTCCGCGCAAAGTGAATGGCTGTTCTTTGTGCTACTATTTCACTTAATCAGTTTATGTCCACCATGAAGCCTTTATTTACTTACACCGCTTTGGCCGGCATTCTTGCACTTGGCGCGTGCCAGGACCACCGCGATCCGAACAGTCCGGATATTACCCTCCAAAACCGCTCGGTAACACCCGTACTTGCCAAATTGCTCCCCGGTGCCACCAATGGCCGTGTTTCGGCCAGCAATGTGAAGCTCTATTCATTGCTTAGCAGCGACGACCAGCTCGAACAGTCGCCGGGGTACGTATTCGGAGGCTCTGCCGATGGAGCCGGTCTTTTTCAGAACCCGGACGGTAATTATACGATCCTGGTGAATAACGAGGACAACTTCTCTGTTTCACGCATTACACTGGACAAAGGTTTCAAACCGGTAAAAGGAGAGTACGTGCTTAATTCCGACGGAGGAACCTGGCGCTTGTGCTCGGGCACGCTGGTAACGCCTGTCGAGCATGGTTTTGGCCCTGTTTTCCTGACTTCCGGCGAAAGTGGCCAGGAGTCGCGCACACACGCATTGAATGTGGATGCGAATGTGAGTCAGGCCAATATCTCCCGCGAAGTGGCTGGCCTGGGCCGTTGGAGCGCTGAAAACGCGGTTCCACTTCCTAAAACCGCGTATCCCGGTAAAACGGTGATTGTGATCGGGGACGACGATTCGGATGTGAATGGCGGTCAGGTGGCCATGTATATGTCAAACACGGTGGGCGACCTCGATAACGGCTCGCTCTACATGCTGAAACGTGTCGACAACAATCAGAAAGAAAGGGATATGGTACCTGGTTCAATGTATGATGTAGAGTTTGTAAAAATCGATAACCACAAGACGTTGACCGGAGTGCAGATCAACGCAAAAGTAAATGATCTGAAGGCGATCAAATTCGGCCGGGTGGAAGATGTGGATTACCGCAAGGGCGGGGCTGCGCAGGGCCGCGAGGTGATTTTCGCGGTAACAGGCCAGGATAACAGCGGCGTAAATGCCGACTACTCGCGTACGAAATACGGTCGTATTTACCGTGTGGTACTCGATGCAAACGACCCTACCAAAGGCAAGTTGGAAGTATTGCTCGACGGCGACGACCGCAACGGGATCGCAAAGACTTTCCAGAACCCGGACAACGTCTGCGCGACCTTCGATTACGTGTACATCATGGAAGATCCGAACGGTTATGGCGACGAAAAACATGATGGCTATGTATATCAGTTCAATCTCAATACCAAACAATTGACTCCTGTTCTCGAAATCGATCATCGCCGTACCGAGGCTGATGCGGCCAAATACAATGTTGGCGGCACTTCTGCGCTCGGCTCATGGGAAAGCAGTGGTATGATCGACGTGTCGGATGTTACCGGCCGTGCCAATACTTTCATGCTCGGCATCCAGGGGCATACCTGGCGCGGGGATAAATACAAGGGCGTCGACGGCGGTTCTGTCCGTAAATCGGAGAACCAGGCCAGCCAACTGATCCTTATTGAAGGTCTGCCTCGTTAATTACATAGTTTTCAGACTCCTGGCCGGAATTTTCGGGCCAGGAGTTTCCTTTTGAATCAATACCCACTCCTGCACCATGCTGAAATTCGAGCGTAACCCCAATTCATTCATCTACCGCCACAGGAGGCTGCTTTTTTCACTTTTCCTGATCATCATCATCCCGCTGATCGTCTGCCTGATCTGGTGGCTGACGAGCCCCGGGCCCACAGGCCAAAATTCAGCACCTGCCGGGAAGGTCAAACGAACCTTCATGGAGGATATCAACTCGCTGGACAGCGCCGCGAGCCGTTTGCAGGCAGCTATCCGTACCAAAGATCCGGCCGCTATTCAGGAATCGTTCAAACGTGCCCGTCTGGCTTACAAGCGTGTGGAATTCATTTCGGCCTATTACAGTCCCGAAACCACCCGCGCCCTCAATGGCCCTAACATCCCGGAAGTCGACGATGACCTGCGCGTAAATGAGCCGCAGGGTTTTCAGGTTTTGGAAGAAATGGTATTTCCCGAAGTGGCAATGGATGCGTATCCTGATATGCTGCATGCAGCCGACGTTATCAGGGCGAATGTGAACCGCCTTCGTAAAATTTCAGAAACCAACGATTTGACTGACAGTCATATATTCGATGCCATGCGGCTGGAAATTTTCCGGGTTATTTCAATGGGTATTACCGGTTTCGATTCGCCGGTCGCGTTTCATTCGCTACCCGAAGTAGCCGCCGCGCTGGGGAGCATCCAAAAGCAGCTGGGACATTATACGGCCGGCAATGCATTGGCCGTTCAGCTGGACAGTTCGTTCGACGCTGCTATCGGGTATATCGGCAAATCGCCGGATTTCAATTCGTTCGACAGGTTGGAATTTATCAAAGTATACGGCAATCCGCTCAGCAGCCGGCTGCTGGATGCCCAGAAGGCCTTGGGTATCCCTGTTTTTACGGAAAAAAGGTTGCTCTCCCCAACTGCGCGCACGTTGACGGATTCGGGCGTATTCAATGCCAGCTACTTCGTCAATTTTGAGGAGCAGACCATGACCGCCCAGCGTGTTGCCTTGGGTAAAATGTTGTTTTTCAATCCAATACTATCCAACAACTCGGGCCGTACGTGCGCCACTTGCCACCAGCCAGAAAAAGCATTCACCGATGGCGAGCCCAAGAGCTTTGCAATCGGTTTCAATGGCATGCGGATCAGCCGCAATGCGCCTACCTTATTGAATGCCTCATTCCAAGCCGCCCAGTTTGCCGACTCCCGCGTAACGTTCCTCGAAGACCAGGCCGGCGATGTGATCCGCAACCCGCAGGAAATGCACGGCTCGCTTCCCGATGCCGTAGCCGCGTTACGCAAGCAAGGAGACGCGCAAAAGCTGTTCCAGGAAGCTTATTCCGACGGCATTACGGAAAGCAATCTCAAAAATGCCATTGCCAGCTACATTCGTTCGCTATCCTCGCTCGATTCGCGCCTGGACCGCCATTTTCGCGGCGCCGAGGATGTCTTAACTGTCGAGGAAAAGTCGGGTTTCAACCTTTTTATGGGGAAGGCCAAATGCGCCACTTGTCATTTCTTCCCGCTTTTCAACGGCACGGTACCTCCGGCTTACCTCGAAACGGAAAGTGAAGTGCTCGGTACTCCTGCTACGGCAGAAGGAAAGACCGTCGATCCCGATGTTGGCAAATTTGTGCTCACCAAACGCGAGCCGCACCGTTATGCATTCAAAACGCCCACTGTGCGCCACGTAGCGCTCACGGCACCTTACATGCACAACGGTGTTTTCAGGACATTAGAGGAAGTAGTGGATTTCTATGATCGTGGGGGAGGTAATGGTTTAGGTTTTAATCTTGAAAACCAGACTTTGCCGTTCGATAAACTGAATTTGAAAGATTCAGAAAAAAAGGCGCTTGTGGCATTTATGAAAATATTGTAACGTGCCGGAATTGTTGTTGCATCCCTACGGGATTTCAATTCCGGAACATGCGCGGGTATACTACCCATGTTACGTGCCTGACGGCACTGGGGTGATGGACGCCTAATCGCGTTAGCGAAATAATATTGGCAGCAATGCCGGTCATCAACGGCTCATAAATGCCGTCAGGCATGTAACGACGATTCAAACGATCCGCATTACATTATATTTTTTAAAACATTACTGACAATGGGTTGTCATTCTGGCGCGGTTTCTTTGAAGTGAAATTAGTATTTACTTCAACAGACAACCCTATGAACACAATCCTCAGCAATGGTACACCCATCAGCTACAAGATTTACGGCGAAGGCCCTGCGACATTACTTTTTGTGCACGGCTCGTTCATCGATCAGACTTACTGGAAAGAGCAGGTTTCGTTTTTTAAAGAGAAATACTGCGTTGTGACGATGGACCTGGCCGGTCACGGCGAATCGGGGACCAACCGGGAAGAGTGGACGCTTCAGGGGATGGCTGAGGATGTTGTCAACCTGATCAAGGAATTGAAACTTAAAAACGTGATCCTGATCGGCCATTCGCTCGGTGCGAACCTCATACTCATGGCCGCAAGCGCATATCCCGACCCCGTTATCGGTTTCATAGCTGTCGACAATTTCAAAAATCTCGCGACCCCGCTTCCGCCGGAATATGAAAGTCAGGTCGATGAAATAATCGCTGGTTCGCAAAAAGCCTATGCCGACACGAACGAGCATTACGCGCGGATGGTGCTCCTTACCCCGCAAACCCCGCAATGGATCGCCGACAAAATTGTAGCTGCTTACCGCAATTCCTACGAGCTCATGGGACAGCAAACCCTGCCGCAATTTTTCGTTATGGACCGGATCGAGCGGGCCGCGCTGCCATTATTGAAGACTAAAATGAACCTTATCAATGTCAACTACATGCCTACCAACGTGGAAGCGTTGGAGCAAAATGCCGTCAACGGCTACGCGTTGATCGAGATAGCAGGCACCTGCCATTATCCGATGCTCGAGTCACCCAAAGCTTTGAATGAGGCGCTGGACGAAGTGATCGACGGCGTACTGGAACAGAAAGAATCGGTACGGGTGTAACGAAACGCCGTTCCGCTCGTCTAGGTATTGTCAAGTGTAGGCAATGGCTTCACAATCAAAAACAAAAGAGCAGGTGGTTCGCCTGCTCTTTTTTGATGTTTGTTAAAATAACGTTTCTCAAAGTTTATAACGAGCAACAAAAGTGTTTGGAATAGGGTAGCTTGTCCCTTGTAAAGTGACGCCGTTGAACGTGGATGGCTCGTAAAACCATCCCGCGGCATATACGTAGCCATTAACAACACAAATCTTGTTTACCCGGTCTTCGTCCATCCCTCCATCCGTTACGGGCTTATCGATTGTAGGGTTGAGTTGATTGGGATCAACCTTGGTGATGATGATGTCTGTGCTGCCTTTGCTTCTTATGGACGCCTCGCTATTCATAGGGAACCACCCTTTGCCATTGAAAGATCCTGCCAGAATAATGTCTCCGTTCGAAGCAAATGCGATGCCGCCATGGTAATCTTTATTTCCCTCGCTGAACCCATTGCGTGCATTCTGAACCTGGCCGTTGGAATCCCATTTGCCGAGATAAACATTTTCGTCACTGGCACTGTTAAGTTCTAGTTCGCCCAAAGGACCGCTATGCATTCCGGTCACGAATACATTTTTAGAATTTTCATCCACTATAATGTCGTAGGCAAAATCAACTCCGGTCGATCCTGCGCGGGCAATCCATTGAAAAGTCTCGCCAATAGGTTTCCATTTGGTGACAAAAACATCCACACTATCGACGCTTAAAAGCGAGAGGAAAGGGAGTTTGATGGTTTTCAGGAACGCACCTGTGATGTACGCGTTCCCGTAATCGTCGACAGCTATTGCCTCGGGAGCCTGTATATCCGGACCCGTCATCATAGTAGGCTTTCCAAAAGTGCCATTAGTGGCATTCAGTAGCACTAGAAAGCCATCCCGGTTATCGGCCTTCGTCCGAAAGTTATCGAACTCAATATCGTTATTTAGATTTATCCCTTCGATCGTACCGGTCAGGTACAATTTCGGGCCCTCGCCAGCCTGGTAAAATGCCAACGACCGTCCCTGGTCGTTTAGCGGTCCGCCAAACGTAGTGAACCAGTCCGGTATACCGGTTGAGCCATTTATTTTTGTCACGAATCCATCGAGACCGCCTTTGGGGGATGTTGCTTTGCCCGTTATCTGGCCACTAACAAAGCCTGTCAGGTATACAAAGTTCTTACTATCAAGTGCTAAGGCATTGGCATGATCGTCACCTGCGCTGCCATCTGTATACACCCACTGGCATTGGCCTGCGCTATTGTATTTGGCCACGAAGAAGTCGTCGGCACCTTTGGACAAAATGCGGGTAAATCCAATACCGAAGTTAATTTCGCCTCTACCGGTGCCTGAAATATAGACGTTTCCATTTGCGTCGGCTACGATGTCGGTCGGGAAGTTCTTATCGCCCGACATGCTGAATGCTTCCGAGGAAGGCGCTTCGATATTTACAGTTTGCGTGCTGGCACTGCTGCCTCCATCGACGCCTCTCACGATTAATTTTACCTGATAACTTTTTGCCGTCGCAAACACATGACTTACCGAGTCTTTGCCTGATAGGAGGGTGCCGTCGCCGAAATCCCATTGAATGCTCTCTGCATTTTCGGCTTCACTTTTAAAGGTTACTGTGCATGGTGCCTTGCATCCGTTTGGGGGTGTAAACGTGAATTTCGAAGCCGGCCTTTGCGGCGTCTCGATGTGGCATGCAATGGCGATCGATGTCAGCAGAATATAGGTGAAAAGTCTCTTCATGAACCAAACGTCAATAGGGGGTATTGTAAAGTTACTTGATTTTCCTGAGTAATTCGACCGCCTTGTCCCTGTTCTGATTTTCAGGATCCGCCGCGACTTTCTTCAATTGTTCCTGGCAATTTTTGAGGTCCTTCCGTTGCAGATAGGCGAGGGCAATATACCATGCGGCGGCGTTCTTAACCTGCGGGAACCGGCTGGTTTCCACCTGTTTCAACTCCTGCAAGGCCGTTTCGCTGTCCTGCGCCGCGAGTGAGCGCACTGCCTGGCGAACGTGTGCGGTGTCGGATCCCCATTGTTTGAAAGCAGACGGGCTCAGTCCCAGTTTTTCCTTCGAGAACGGGCTTTCCAGCTCGACGTTTTCGTTGAAGTAATCTGCAAAAAAATCGGTTCTGTCCACATTGGACGGAAGCGTTTGCGGCTTTTTCTGCTCCTGCCGGGGCTGTGTTTTTACCGTATCTGGGTTCAATGAAGGCTGTATTTGATTTACGGTGTCCGTTGCGGCCGGCTTTCCTACCGTTGGAACGTCCGACGCGACAGGGGTGCTGGTGGGCAGAGAATTGAAATACCAAATGAGGCCGAGAGCGATGAGAATGCTTGCGGCCGCAGCAAAGTACGGCCAGCGCAAGGCGGAACCGCCTTCCTCGTTCAACGGGACTATTTTACCTTGTTCTGGATCAGCTTCTACGGCACCGGACGGCAGCAGGCCGTCGTTTTCCAGTTGTGCGTGAATGTCCTTGAACAGGTTTTTATATTCATTCGCTTTCAGTCCATTGCGAATGCGAAGTTGTACCTCGACTTCCCCGGCCAGGGCCTGGTCCGCACGCATCCGTTCTTCGAAGGCCGCGCGTTCTTCGGGAGTGCCTCCGCCGCTCAGATATTGATGAATTTCATGAAAAGCTTCTTCCGACAATTCCATATGTCAAATCGTGATTCGCTGGTAATGTTTTAGTGGTTGATACGCTTCATTCGCCAATTATTATCACTACAAATGAAATTTTTCTCGCAGATACTTCGCGCATTTGAACCTTTTCACGGTGGCAGAGGCCTCTGTCATGCCCAGTTCGCCGGCAATATCGCGCAGCGACCGGTCCTCGACGTAGAACCACCGCAGTACTTTCCGGCAGTCCTCGGCCAGGAGGTTAAAAGCACGGTCGAGTTTTTTGAAAATCCAGTTCCGTTCCTCCTCGTCATATGCTTGTAAAACCGTTGCTGCAAGGCTCGTTTCAAATGCTTCGCCTTCCTCGTCCGGACTTATTATGCTTTCCAGGCCCACTTCGCCACGGCGGGCAGTCAGATCAAGGCTTTTTTTCCATTGGTTGATGTAAATGCTCTGAAAGTAAGTGCTAATGCGGGCTCCCTCCTGGTATACAAAACTGCGATCCCGTATTTTGCTCACAAAGATGGCCAGGCAGTCTTGCAAAAGGTCCTTTGCCTGCTGCTCGTTACTGCCCCGTTTTACTACGTAAGGAACGCATTGCCCGTAGGTTTGGAGGTAAAGACAAGAGAACGCTTCACGTTTTTCAAGAAGCAGCTCTTGGTAAAATAACAGGTCAGAATCACGGTAGCGTTTGCAGGAATCTTGGGGTGTCATTCAGCTCGATATTTACGCAAAAAAGCAAAAAAAAGAGCCGGATCGGGAAGTTTGGAGTAAAACAAATTGAAAAAAGTTACCAAATGGTGATAAGGTTTACGCCACTATGCGGATAAACGCTCGACCCCGAAGATCCGAAAGCCGACCCGGGGCATTGCGGTTGGCTCAAAGTTTTCGGGCTGTGGGTTATTACAAGGAGAGAGAGTCCGACGGTTTCGACGGGCTCTCTTTTTTAGATTTAAGGCGCTTTTCTGCGGGGCTGTGTCGTAATGGGGATCGTACATCTGGCGATTTTTTGCCTTTCTCCGGCTCCGGTTGTCAGCTCCACCACATTTTTAAGGTTGTCGAGAATAAATGTGAAACCGTTTTGCGACTGAGTTTTGCCGATGGGCTTGAATTGGCCTTCCGTCGCATAGGCGAACAGCATTTCAAACCCGAAAGGCGGCGCGCATTCGAATTGCTCAGGCATATAAATCCATTTGCCAACGGCATCGGTCGTAATAGTGAAATCCTTATTCCGGAGCTGAACAAGGTTTTTGGAGGCATCCTGATAGATCATTCTCACCGTGCATGGCTTGTTGGCACGGACTTTCAGCGTCATAACATCGCCTTCCCGATACGATTGCGGGCCATATCCCTTGTCGGTACTTACTTCCAGTAGTAATTCATCTTCTCTTGCAACGGGCTCGTCCGCTTTCCCCGTCTGCACGATCGCCTGTACACGCGACGCGTCCTCAACCTGCTTTACGGCGGGTTCTATTTCAACATTCGGGACATTGGCCAGCAGTATTTCCGATGATTGAACAAAGCCCGTGGCGTGATCCAGACCATCAAAAAGTTGTACCCCGATTTTTAGAAAATTACCCGATTTATAATAACGGCCTTTCAGTTTCAGCAACGGTCCGGAGCTATCGGTCAGGTCGGTTCGGATATGGCTGCTCATGCGCGCAAGCGATGATTTCAGCGTGCCGGTCAATTGTTTTGAAAAATCATTGGAGATGCCAAGCCCGTCGAAGGTGATTTCTTCAATGAAGAGCTTCCAGGTTTCTTTTTCGGGCAGTGTGTGGATGATTTGTCGGGCGAGTTTGTCGATTACCTCTGGAAGCGTAACCAGTTCGAGCGGGTTGCGTTGGTCGGTGAGGGAAATGGTAGTATTGCTCTTCTTTTTTAGATCGGTGTCCATGAAGCCTATCCTGGCTTCTGCAACCTGGTTGCCGTCCATTTTCAAAAATACACCGGCCCGGCAGGGAACGTTTTCCAGTTGCAGGCGCTTTTGGCTCTGGTAGCTGCCGAAAAGCGTTTTTTTGCCGTAAAACAATACGAGGTAACCATTAGTAATCGATTGGAATTCAGCTTCTTCCCAATCAAAGTGAAAAGAGAGGCCCCCTTTTTTGTACCCGACGAATGCGATCCGTTTGTATTCGTCGAAATCGATTGTTCTGGTGCCTTTATGGTCGGGTATGAGGTCATTTTCAAACCGGGCATCGCGTCGCAGGCTCGCGTGCATGCGGTCGTTGGCTTCGTCACGCTCGTCCCGGTCGGTAATATAAGGATTGGTGAGAAGGCCAAAGGCCGATTCAAAATCTTTAAGAACCTGTTTGACGCGTTCCGCCGATTTGATCTGGTAATAGGGGCTCAGCGCCTGCCCTAACGAGCAATGCAACGGTAACGTAACGATCAGTGCGATCAGCAGCCGTTTCATGGCGTTTTTCGTGGTAGTTGAGCTGGCTGTCAAATGCTAGTTGGGCTGATGCAGGACTACTTCGCGGGTAAGCAGACTGTTTTCCATCGGGATTTGCTGTCTGTTGGTCAGTTCCATCACCCGTATGCGCACCGTGCGGAAAATATCTTCCAGGCGCAGGCCGGGCACATCCAGCGCTTTCAGCAGCTCGGAAGTATACGGGCTGTTTTTGCCCTCGCCGTCCAGGGCGGTGAAGCCGGGTTTGGTTGAAAACGTAATGAGTGTACCCGGTGGCGCGCTCATGCCGGCGAGTCCTTTGCTACCCGAGCTGCGTGTCCAGCTGCGGCTTAATGGATTGTCGCGGCAGGCGTCGAGGATCATGATGTTGGTGCGCTGGGAATTTTCGTCAGCCACAGCCATTTGGTCGAGGATATCATCTGCCGAAATCGCCAGTACTTTCAGCTCAGTCTCGGTTTGCGGGTTGATATCGACCGGCAACAGGTAGTTTTTGCCCCCTATCTGCATTCCGTGGCCTGCGTAATAGAACAAAGCGACTTCCAGGTCCTGGCTCT
The DNA here is from genome assembly GCF_038440355.1 of Dyadobacter sp. OTU695. Lineage (NCBI taxonomy): Bacteria > Pseudomonadati > Bacteroidota > Cytophagia > Cytophagales > Spirosomataceae > Dyadobacter > Dyadobacter sp. OTU695. The sequence goes on from NZ_JASATN010000004.1 coordinate 61,025, forward strand.
GCACACTACTTCCGAATTGCGCTACGGCAGCGCGAAGTTCGCCTTGACTGGCGTCGATCCGCTCGATCACGTCGAACCCGAGGCCGGTCAGTTTTTGAGAGATAGCTCTTGCATCATTTTCGGGATTTTGCAGCTTCGAGCCGGTCTGATACCCTGAGTTACCCACCACGAGTGCAATGCGCTTCTTTGCTTTTTCAAAAATGATCGACCAGGTTTCCGAGTAGCCAGTCCCTTTGTCATTGCTGGCAAGGAGCCTGACAGTGTTTTTGCCGTCGTTTAAAATGATCTGGGGGGAAACTAACGTGCCTCCCACACAACCTTCTTCCTGAGCCGGCATCGTTTTGAACGACCGCGTGGCGACGGGATTGGCCGCGCCGTTGACCTCAACCCTGATATTTTCGGCTTCATTCAACACACATGCGTTCAGCCTTATTTCCGGTTTGTCACTGTACACCTGATTTTTCATCCACCTTATTTCAGGTTTTCCACCCGGATTGAGCGGATTGAAAATATCCCTGCTGCCATTTTGATAGACGATCTCGGTAATATCAGCGACCCGCAATGAAACCAGGTTCTTACTATCGCCCGAACGGTACTTTACAACATCGGGATAAACTTCGGTGATCTCCGCTATTTTCCTGCCGCCGGACTTCAAAAAGATCGTATCCGCCGCCACTGTGCCCTGGAACGCGAATACCGGTTGGGTAATCAGCGCCGTGCAGGCAAGTGCGAGGAATATTAAAAAATGCTTCATGAGCTTATAAGATGATAATGAAAGAAGCCTAGAACGAAAGCGCGATAGTCAGACCGGTTGCTTTGTGCGACGGTTCGTAATATGGCTGGAAAGACAATTCTTTTTTCCTGCGGGCGAGTTCTGCGCGTGCATTCCTCGCCAACCGTAAGTTTTTAAGACCGATCCAATCCAATGCGAAACCTCCCGCAATGGCCGCAGCCCCAAAGTAAATGCCCGGTGAAGCGAAAGCAAGAAAGCCTTCCTTCTTTTGCAGGTCGCCGGCGGGCGGTGAGCTTTGATAGTTAGCCTTATACCAGGCTGTATAGGTGTCGTTGGTTTTCCGGATTTCGCTCTTGTAGGAACTATAATCCCCACCCAGCTTGATCAACGTGGCCGCTCCCGCGACGATCGCCGCCGTGCCCAGGACCAGGTGAGTGTTGCTCCGCTTTTTATATTTCAATGTGTTGCGTTCCAAAAGGTGCAGTTCTGCGTTCGGCTCCGTATTAGCTTGTTCCCTGGCAAGTTTGAGGGGCTCTTCCTTTTGACCGGCACCGGAATTCTCATATTCTATTTTAGAGACTTCGGAACGGAAAATGAAGTAATCCGGCCCGTTTGGGTTGTTGAATCTCTTGTAACGGATGTATTTGGCATCGGTACCCAGTACTTTTGCATGAATTTCCTTTCCGTCCTTCCGGATGATTTTGTCCTGTGCTGTGGCCGTCATAGAAAAGAAACCGACCATTAATGCGACCATAGCAGGCACGACTATTACCTTCCATAGGGAAGTTGTTTTGCTGTAACAAAACTTATTGCCTGTGCTCTGACCGCTAGTAAACAAAGACTTGTCCAATACGAAGGGGTTAAAAGTGGTAATCAGATTTAAAAATAAGTAATTGAATGCAAATCGGTTTAAAATATTATCCAATTGAGGACGACAGCGGATGGCAGTTTACGCTATTGGTGAACGATCTTCACCAGAATTGGTACTACGCTTCCTTTTCGTCCGCCCTTGACTTCATAGGCTACCTTTCCCGCCTGGTAATCGATTTCCTTCGATGAAATGAATTCTTCACCCAGTGCGGCATACGCTTTCTGAACGATCGTACCTGCTGCGTTCTTCACTTTGGTGGTCAGCTCTTCAAGGTTCAATTCGTTTTGAGAAATAAATACGACGAAATAATCTTCGCCTGTAACCTCGTCGAGCGTGAAAGAGGCATACAGCGAAGGCATTACGACCGAGCTGTTCGCCGGTACGACGGCGCTTGTCACCAGGTTCTCCGAGTGATAGGGGAAAATGGCCGACACCCGGTTCTCTTTGTCGGAGCCGAGAATATACACATACGATTGTCGGGTATTGTTAACGATCATTTTGAACCGCGTTCCGGAAGGGTAGGGTCTGCTCATCGTGTAAGTAATCATTTCGGCACTGCCGGTAGGTAGGGTAGGCGTTACCTGGTCACCCTTAGCGACGGTCGACCGTACGGCCATCGGCTCGTTTCCAAGAACGAAATCGACATTGCCTTTGAGTGTTACTGCTTCGGCCGGTGGTCTTGGGATCGTCCCGGAATAAATCTGATAGGCATTTCTGGTAAAGCGGGCAAGGTCGGCGTACCGGGCCCAGGTATAGCCATTGCTGCCCCAGGTTTTCCCCCAACTATTGGCAATCAGGAACGAACCTTCATTAATATGATCGTCATAGCCTATCACTGCCATCGAATGGCCGCCCACGACATTGTCTGTTGTCTCGCCCGGCGCGGCCCTCCAGTGGCCTGTTGCCTCGTCGATAAACGAAGGAGGTACCAGCATTCCAATCAGCACGGCATTTTTACCCTCGAATAGTGCTGATTTGATCGCATTTATACGTTGCTCGGGTGTGCTATCCCCATCTTTTGGGCTGAATAGGGTTGCGTAGTCGCCGATCTTATAGTTGGCAGCTCTTTCGTCGCATTGCTCATACGGGCTGTCGCAGTTGCCAGGTGCACAGCTCAGGAATGCGGATCCTTTCGTTTTCATTACTTCCAGCGCGTCTTCCAGGAAAATACCTTCCGCGCATCCTTTGTCCTGCCCCTGTTTGAGCTGTCCGTACAGCCAGCCCGGCGAGAATGCCGTAGCCGAAATCTTCACAGGTTGGTTGGCGATGCCCAGCCTGGCCGCCTCCATGGCCGTGCGCATATAGTACGCAGCCGACCATCCTACGCAAGTACCATCCATACCCTGGTCACCGATTTCCGGCAGAAGCGCCCGGATATCGAACGATTCGGGCAGCGGGCTTTTCAGCAAAATGTCGGGCGATCTACGTGGAAGCCGCAGATACTTCGAATCATCCATTTTCAAACCCATACCGCGTCTTTGCGCCTGCGATTCGGGAGTCCGAAGAACAGCGAAACCTATAAGTCCAACAAATGCAGCGATTTTGACGGTAAACCTCATTTCGGGTTGGTTCGATTAGGGTAATGCTTTGCCGAAGTTCAAAAACCCGGGATCGGGACGGTATCCCTGACGGTAATGTCGCCGAAGAATATTTTCAGATCTTCCTTGCCTGCCTGCGCATATACGGCTGCGCTTTGCGCGGTTACCCGGATATCCTTGCGGTCGCGACTACCGTAAATGAGGTTTCCCTTGTTGTCCATACCTTTAAATTGCTGGTAGTAAGTGGCGGTGGCGCGGTAATCTCCGTCGGCCCCCTTTTCGAATTCTGAAACTACTGCTGCATCATATGAGGTGATTTCCACCTTGTCGAACTTTACATTCATCAGGTTTTTGAAATAGATCTTCACCGGGACAGACGCTACGGCACCGTTCCTGCGCGATACCTGCACGTGTGGCGACCGCCTCTTTCCATTCACCAGATGATCTTTTTCGAACAGGCTGACGGCCAGTTCCACAGCCTGCTCACGCTGTTCTATCGAATTGCTTTTGTCGGCGATCAGGGAAATGTAATGTTGCAGATCGTTTACGCGCTGCCCGGTTAACTTTTCAAACTCCGTTAATCTTTTTTTGTCCATAACGGGCTGCGCAAACAACGGGCCGAGGCAGAAGGTGAGGACAAACAGGGAGGCGAAATATCTGGTCATGTCTGGTGGGTGAAATGGCTTACCGCGTTTTGCGGATTTCCTGCAGTGTTACCACATCGTAGGTACACCCGTTTCCGAGCGATGAAAGCCGCTCGACGAAGTTGAACTCATCGATGAGCGGTGCGGTATTGACGACCCTTTTGAGAAAGTAGTCTATCGGCTGCATCTCCACGGGCGTTTCAGGGTCATCCAGGTAAATATTTACTTTGGCCGAAGGCCCGAAAAAGCCCTTTTGACCAAGCTTACTGAGTCTGCTGCGGTCGGCGAAGCTCAGTTTTTCATCGGCAAGCACGTTCAGGAACTTGTTGATTTCCGTAAAGCTGGCCTCCGCGCAGGGCGCCGCCGCATCCCGAAAGCTGCTAACCCATTGTGAATGATGTTTCAATGAATCGGGCAAGCTTTTCAGACTTGCCTGCAAACGGTTTTCCGCATCGGCCAACAGCGTTTCCCAGGAAACATGCGTGTTGTGGCCTTCCGCGTAGGCGAGCGCCTGAATCCAGGTATTACTATAAAAACTGCCCTCATTTGGATGCGCCGTAGCCTTTTCGCCTTTCCTGGCGCTGCTGATCAGCAAGTCGCCGTTCGCTTCCAGGAATAGCTTGCGGGCGATCCTGGTATCCTCGGTCACCCTTATTCCTCTCACGACGGGCCGCGCCGTTCGCATGCTGCGCGTGCCAGCCAGAATGTTATTGCAGCAGTCGCCGAGCGTTAAACAAAATCGTGGCTTCTTTTCTTTCAGCAGCCGGTGAATGGTTTCCAGTTCGAGGCTTTCATCTTTGAGATAAAGAACCGGGAAATTGCTTTTCTGTGTGTTCGTATGGATGCCGTGACCGGTATAATAAAAGAAAATAAGGTCTTCCGGTTTACTTTGTATTTTGGAAATAGCCTCCTGAATACCTCCCTTTCCGAATTTGTCCTGATTACAAATGATTTCCTGGTAACTGTATTCGATTTTTTTAGAAATGTGCCGCAATGCGCCCGACATTTCTTCAAGGTCTTTTTCACAACTCGCTCCCAGCGACGGATCTTTGGTGTCGGCCACAAGCACGGCAAAAAAAGTTTGGGCAGTACACAACTGGCTGATCATTAGCATTATCATTGCCATTCGGATCGTTCGCGTGCCGATTCTCGGAAAGGAAATCATGTTAATGACATTTCGGATAGTACTGGAACGGAAAGCATATGCAACATGACAGGCAGTCGATCAAACTAATTTGTAGCAGGCAAATAAACAGGGATTTGATTAAAATAAATAGTCCCGGTTACTTTTTGTGATGAGCGAAAGGTTAGTTAAAATGATCGAACGGACGGTTTGAGCTATCGATGATGCCAAAGAGACCCTTCGGAACAACGGTTGGTCATCCTTTTTCAGGGCCGGAACTGGCCCAGATCGATTCCGGCGAATCCATTAATTTTTTGCCTCTGTACATTCTGATAAACCGGCGCTGTTCTTCCAGTCCGTTTGAACTTGCCCAGCGCAATGCGGCCTTATTAGGGGCGGGAATATCCGCAAAAACCGGCATTCCATTGAAGTGATACAGCATTACGTCGCTAATCTGCCGGCCCGCCTCGACGGTTGAAGCAATGATCGGGCCGAGTTGTACCGCATTGCGCCCCTTGCGTGAGCATGCGTACGCGACGCCATCTTCGAGCATGGAATAATAGCAGGGATTGGAACTGACCAGCGAATGCAGAAATGCCTCTCGGCGCTTTGCGGTAGCGCGCAGGTCGAGGTCAAGAATAGGGGCGGCGGGCGTTTCTTTTGTCCACGGTACAGCCTCTTCATCGATCCGTGCGAGTGTTTTGGCCACACCTTTCATCCTTACCACTTCGTACTCTTCCTTAAATCCCAGTTTTTCATAAAGCCCTTTTCCGAAAACGGTGGCGTCCAGGCGGATCGTTTCAATACCCTGAGCCTCCAAATGGCCGATCGCGTGCTCCATCAGCTTTTTGCCGATGCCCTGGTTCCGCGCCGAAACGTCCACGAGCACCATGGCTATCCACGCGACCTTGCCGAATAAGCAGGTCGTGACAGTTCCCAGGGGCCGTTCGGCCTCTGCCAGGAAGCAGCCATCGGTCTGCATCGCCAATGCGCGGTGCCAGTCGGCTTCCAGCTGGTTCCAGCCAGCCTGCAGCACAAGCTGCATGCCAAACGGCACGTCCGAAAGTTGCATTTGCCTGATGGTAATCGAATTTTCCACTCGTCTTTTGTATTACGTATATGATAGTGAGGTCGTTTTGTCGGAGTAACTCCTTTGCCAGCTATTTATTTAAAATCTAACCACTTTCATCCGGCGTTCCAAATCTCGAGGTTCCGGCCTTTGCTTTCCCAGAAAAATAGCACACAGGTTATCGGTGTTAAATTTTCTGGCCCTGGCAGAGATATGGATGGGAACAATAGCGGGGGACGAACGATCGGTGGAGAAAAACGGTAGGGCTTCCCAGGATGTTGGTTTGTAATCAGGTTTTTTTTGACAGGCTACATAAAAAATAACCTGTGGTAGATGGTTCATTTTCAGGTTGGAAACGCCTGGCTGAAATAACTTTTATCAGGGCGTTCCAACCAAATCAAGGCGGTTTTGCGTCACTTAGCTGATTTTAAAACCAAATAACAGCTCATGAAAAAGTTAGTTTTAGTGCTCGGACTGCCGTTCCTGTTCCTTTCCTGCAACGACGATGACAGCGACGTGGTACTGCCTCCGAAAATGGAGCTCAACGACCAGTTTAACATTGACAAGCAAGGATGGACTGCCGGTTTTTCCGACTATCCCGTAAAAATGGAATCGGACTGGAAGCTCGAAGAAGGTATTGCCAATTTGCCGGCACCCCTTGATGCGCAGAAAAAGGGATTCCGTATTTCCGGTAACAACCACAGCGACGACCTGTTCATGTATTTCAAAAAGAAAATGACAGGCCTGAAACCGAACCAGGAATACAATGCATCATTTACGCTTGAATTTGCTTCTGACGCGCCTTCAGAAGGCTGGGCCGGCGTAGGCGGTGCGCCTAATGCGGTGAGTGTGGGAATCGGTGCGGTGCCCGTAGAGCCGAAAACGACAGTCGATAACCTGGAACATTATCGCATGAACATCGACAAGATCCAGCAAAAAAACGATGGCAAGGACATGAAGGTGATTGGCGACATCGGTAACGGAACCGACAAAGTGGGGTATAAACTGCTTACCAAAACGGGTGAGTTTAAAGGAAAAACCGATGCAAGCGGTAACCTATGGCTGATTTTCGGTACCGATTCCGGCTTTGAGGCTACTACTACCCTGTACTACACTTCCGTGAAAGTGAAATTGACGGAATCGACGAAATAGCATCTGTTTCATCAAAAGTTCGGAAAGGAGGCAAATACCTGGGTAAATGCCTCCTTTCGTGTTTACCACCACGCCACATTTCGGCAGCGGTTTGATCGTAAAAGAATGTAAAGCGCTTGTAAAAGTGGTATGGTGGCCGTGTAGCCATCAGTTACGGACCGGATCGGTCGAGAGCAATGCGAGCGCGATAGCGGTTAGTTTTACAATGGAATGCATCGGACGAAAAAGGCAAAGATAAGCCGCGGGCAAGATCGATTTAAAGTTTTACAATCTTCTTGACCACTTGCCCGCTCGCACCGGAATATATGATAATGTACTGGCCGGCCGGCAAACTCTTTACATCGAGCCTTTTGGTTTTTCCGACAACTGTTTTGAGTTGTTCATAGCCTTTCGGGTCGAGGATCCTGATAATTCCTCCCTCTTTTAAATCGATATTCAATTCGTTCACGACCGGGTTGGGGTAGGCGTTGAGCAGCGCCTCATCGGGTAGGTAACTGCCTCGGCCAGGCATTTCCGGCTGGGTAACCACGAGCTCGTCATCCTTATCGGGGATAAGGTTCAACTCGTCCATTTTCCAAACTTGCAGGCCTTTCGAGTAGGCGAAGGCTACGGCGTACACGCTTCCCCTGAAATGAAAGGCTTCCAGCGACAGCACTCCCTCGCTACCCTTTACGATTTCGGGAAAGTGATACAGTGAGTCGCGGTCGAACCGGGCAAGTTCGAATCCGGTCGCTGCCGTATTGAACGCCGTGTAAATTGGACTAACCCCATTGCCGAAGTCATACCAGCCGGGTAGTTCATACTTTTTAACCGGTTCATTGCCTTCCACCGAATATACGCTCGGAGGATTGATATAGGCTTGGTCGATTGCTATCGCAAGGTCCCCCAGTAAAGACCTGGTTACTGAAACCCCGGCAGGAAAGTCGAGGTGCTTTTCTTTGGCAATATCGACAAGAATGGTATGCCGATTACTTCCGTCGTACTCGAAAAATAATTGGTCGCCTGTACCTGCCATCGAGAACCCAACGGACTGATCTTTAAAAAGCGCTGTAATTTTTTCCCGTTTCAGGTCATATATATAATAAGATGCCCCGGCATTGCTTCTAACTTTGATCAAAATGCCCTGAGGAACAGCGTTCATCGATTCAACCTCCTCGGTAAATTTCTGAGTGATAACGCGGTCGTTGTGCACGATCACCGCCTGCCTGGTACCCCAAAGGCCTACCGCATTTCCTGCCACGGCGTCGATCTGGTGTATATCGGTGAACTCGCCGAGCAATTGGGCAGTACTGGCTTTATAAATTTTCACGTCCGGACCGCTCATCGTGCCGGCGATCAGATACTCGCCTCTGAGGACCAGATAAGTCATCGGTCCGGTGAAAAGCCGGTTGACTTTGTCGGAACCGGCGTCGGTGTAGCAAACATCACTCAGCCGGCCGTCGTTGCGCAGCATGTAAAAGATCCGGTTGTCGTAAAACTGATGATTCATTGCATCATCCCCGTTTTTATTCAGCTCAATCGGATTCAGCTTTCCATTCTCGAATTTGTAGACCATTTCATAAGCCATCCCGTTTTTGGTCGACGAGTGGGTCAGGAAGATATGGTTGGATGTCGCGTGAAGTTCATGAAACGGAAATTGGGAACCATCGATTTTCCAAACACTATCGAGATCGGTGATAAGGTGCATTCTTTTTCCTGATTCGTTCAGTTCAAAGGCGGCCATGCGGTTGTTCGTGACCGTTTTGACTACAAAGGCTGCGGCGTCGTTAACGTAAGTATAGATTTCACGCGTCCCCGCCCTGGTCCCATCTGTTTTAAAGATTCTGACGGCGTTTGGAGTGGCAGAGGAAAAAACGATCTGATTTCCAACCCTGCCCGAATCCTGTGCCATTCTCCATGAAACGACCCCGCCGTCAAAAGACAGTAATTCGGATGTCGTTTTGCCATCACTCATCCATAGTTTTCCGGTACTGTGCTCCTCATCGTTGGTCCAGAAAAGCAATTTGTTGTTCAAAACTGTTCTGTGAGCAAGATATTTCTCCTTATAAATTGGGCGGCGGGTGATCAACGGCAGACGGAGTGTGTTGTCGGAAGTGTATACATTATCGGAAAGCTCGAATTCCTTATTGGCGACCTTGACTTTCTGGACCCGAAACGGAAGCTGCTCAATAGAAACAGGTTTGTTCTCGGCTATGTTGTAAGTGCATTTGGCGTAGCCGGAACGAATCTCGAACAGGTCCCGTGATTGCGGAATGACTTTTACCCCGCGTGCCGTAACTTCTCTGGGAAGGCTTGGGGAAATGCGTTTTGTATTTTTTTTGAAATCAAAAACACCCAGGTATGCCGCGTAAATGCTTTCATACCCAAAAAGGCTGGTGAAGGAAAGTTGGTCGCCTTCGATGACGAAACTGGTGTGGAACGGGCCTTCCGACGACCCTGTGGGTGTGCCGGCATACAGCATACTGGTTACCACATCGGCGACGGTTTCCCAATTGTGCCCTTCGATAACCTTAAAAATTTTCAGCGTCACATTGTTATTGAAAAAGCCTCCGTCGTTGATCAGAAAAAGCGATCCTGCCTTGTCTCTCAGCAGAAGGGGCGCCGGACCGCGGCTCCAATCGAACGTTTTGGGTGTTGCTGCCCGATTGGTATCGGCAACTACCAATTTTCTTTCCTCATGGTTAATGTCGATAGCTATGTACTCGTAACCGTTTTGCTCTTCTACGATAATTTCGTTCAGCGGCAAGCCTTGGCTACTGGCAAGCGTATGCGTTTCACCGTCGACCACTTTCAGGGTCCATTTCTTGGCCGTCGAATCATGCAGGCCATAGTAAAGGTTTCCGCCCGAATACCTGAAAGCGGTGGCGTCATCATTTAAAAAATCAGTTTGCCCATCGGTGCTCAGCCACGCGAATGAATACCGCTGTGTATTAACATTGCGGAAAGTCAGAAGCAGCTTTCCCGATACGATATCCAGGTTTATTGTACTATCCGAACGCAGCAGTTTTTGTGTGCCTGACGGAGACCCGTCGGTTTTCCATACTTCAGATCCATTAGCAACGAAATATAAAAAGTCCCCGGCTTTGCTGAAATCATAGGAATAAGAGTTTTGATAACCCGGAACAATGTCTTTTAGAAGTTTTGTATTGGCCTTCGTTCCGTCCGAAACCCAAAGTTCATTTCCATTTGCCGGGGAAAACGAAGAAAAGATCATCCGGTTGCCAATCTGTGATTGGTAGACCGGATTAAGTGCCTGTTTGTTAGCGCTGTTATCGAAATTGGTAATCTGTTTTTGTGCGATGCAACAGGACGTGATCAATAGTAGAAAATGCAGAATGTAAAATTGTTTTTTCATGGCTGATAGTCTTGATAGTATGAATAGTTAGGCGAATAGTTCTTTTAGAAGATGTTTTCGCTGTTTACTGATGATGGCCTGATAATTACCTTCCATTAGAAGATATCCACCGTCTTCTTTTCTGAAAGATACGATCCGGTTTTTATTAATCAAATAGGATTGATGCGTACGTATAAATCCATAAGGTTCAAGGATATTTTCGTATTCTGAAATAGGTTTGCTGACTGTTACTTTTTTATTTCCTGCTAAATAGAAAGTCGTGTAACTATTATCCGATTTGCAAAAAATAATATCGTCTATCTGTATGTAATGAATTTCGTTTGCCTCCGCCAGGGCAATTTTCTTTTGCCGCTGGGAGGGCAGGTTTTCAAACGACTGGATCAGCATTGCTATCTGCGCACTCTGATCGCGTTCCTTCTTTTTATCCGTTGCTTTTCTGACGGCCTCCGTGAGTTCGAGATGATCTAGCGGTTTGAGCAGGTAATCGGTGGCCGAAAATTTAATGGCCTGGATGCCGTACAGGTCGTAAGCCGTCGTGAAAATAATGCTGCCCTGGTAATGCCCGAGCTGTTTAAGCAGGTCGAAGCCCGTTCCATTTTGCAAACGGATATCCAGGAACAGGATATCCGTTTGTTGTTTGGTCAAAAAGTCGTACGCCTCGCTTACGTTATGCGCATAACCCGCCACTGCTACCTGCGGGCAATGCATTTCCAATGCGAGGCGCAAATTATGCACGGCCTGGATTTCGTCATCGAGTATAAAGCAGCGGATTGGGGTCAGGAGAGCCATTTTAATAGTCGGATTTCGGTAGCAGTGCCGGAGCCCTGGCCGGATTTGGTTTGGAGAACAATCTGCATGGTCGGCAACTTCTCGTTGAATAATACAATTCTTTTGGCGGTCAAAGAGAGACCATGTCCAGGCATTTTTACCGAAGTATCGAACCCAATACCATTATCGGCAATGACCACAATCAGGTCGGTGGCATCGCACCGAATAGTAATGGTAAGCGTCGGGTTACGCACGTTTTCAGCGAGGCCGTGACGGATGCAATTTTCAATAACCGGTTGTAAAAGAAGTGGCGGGAAATCGATCGAGGCGATGTCATTCCCGCACTCATTTCGGAAGGTGTACGTAAATGCTTTTCTTTTTTGTTCCAGCGCAATATATTTTTCTTCGATCCCGATTTCCTCGGCAAGCGAAACCAACTCCTTGCGCCCATTATCCATAATTGTGCGCATAAAAGTCGCCACTTCGGTAATGTATTGATTGGCCCCTTCTGGATCGTTTTGCCGGATCAGTGATTGAACCGCATTAAGCGAATTGAAAAGAAAATGCGGATTTAACTGGCCAGTGAGCAGCTGCAGCTGGTTTTCTATTTCATTTTTTTTAATGTTTACTTTAATGAGTTGCCTTTTATGGCGTTGTTTTTGAATTAAAATAACCAGAAGCGCGAGCACAATTATCCCCATGATTGCCGATGCGACATCGATCCAGTCCGCGTGCATTGGCTTGACATCGATGTTTACCTCGTGGACGCTTTCGGGTTGGTGCTTGTACCGCAAGAATATCCTGGCAGTCGAGCCCGCTTTTGGTTTTTCGAGGTAAATATAGGAGTATCCGCTCGTGAATTTTTTGTTGTTTTCTCCTCCGAGCCTTTGCCAGTTTTCAGGTTTACCGATCGCGTACTCAATCCCGCTATTTCTCGGGGTTCGACCGAAGAATTGGTATTGCTCATGATTCGAAAACCGCAGAATTGCGGAATGACCGGCGTTTATTTCGAAATGGTTTGTCTGCGGTCCCTGGGCCGTGTAAGCTTTATTGATTTCGTTGTTAAGGATTTCTTCAAAGCTTTTGTCAGAGGGGAAATCGACGAAATTGAAATAATCGGGAACACTGCGTACGCGGGTGATCGAAAAATGGTACAGCCTCGCCAACGTATTCTTGTTCCTGAATTCCACACTGAGTGAATCATTCAGCCGAAGCTCGAATTTTCCGGCATGGTAATGCTCGGCGGGCGTCGTTTCCACGTTTTCGGGCTGGTGGCGGAGCATGTTCATATCCACATGTCCAATGTAAAAATCCGGATCATTTTTAAGTGATAGAACGGTAGTCCAATCGTTTTTTAGCCTGCCATTTACAAAAGTCCGGAATTGTAAATCTTTGAAATCAATCTGGGGGATTGAATCGCCTTTGCGGGCCAGCACTTTACCAAAAGGATAGAAATCCAGCGAAAAGTTGCCCATTGATACAAAGAACTTCGAGGGATCGACGGTCGAAAGTTCCCGGGTAAGCGTGGCATCCGTGTAGAGGAACTGGTTGTCGCGATTAGGCGTCAGAAAAGAAATCTTATCGGGCAGCGCTGTGATGCTGCCCGCCATGGTAACAATGCAGGAATCGCATACGACGCCATCGTAAATCTCCTTAAGAACAAGCAGATTATTGTTACTATACTGTCCACGGGCAATGGCAGGCAGGAAGATCAGAAGGCTAAAAAGGACAAATTTTTTCATGACATAAAATGGTCTGGTTCAGCCGCAAATAAGTACCCGCCTCCGACAGCTAACCAGCCAAAACTGAATATGGCGCAATTCGATTTGAATTCAGCCTGTTGTTGGGCCAAAAGAAACCAATTGCTTAAATTTGTAACCATGAGATTCGCACCAACACTCTGACACTCCTTCCCGTGCAGCCGTTGCACATCATCCCTGTTTTTCAGGGATCAGGATTTTAGTATCTCAATTTTTCAATCAATTACTTATCGGAATCTCATGGAAGGAAGACTGAGTTCTCAGCAAATAGATCAGTTTATTACGCAAGGCTTTGTCCGTATCGACAATGCTTTTTCAGCCGAAATCGCATCGCAGGCGCGGGACATTCTATGGAACGATCTCGGTCTTGACAAAAAAGACCCAACCACCTGGACCAAACCGGTAGTCCGCCTCGGGATGTACCCGCAGGAGCCTTTCGTCGCATCGGCCAACACGCCGGTGCTGCATGCTGCATTCGATCAGTTGGTGGGTGTCGGTAAATGGCTGCCCTGCCGTAGTATGGGCACATTTCCTGTGCGTTTCCCGTCGGAGGAAGACCCTGGCGATGCGGGCTGGCACGTCGACGCCAGCTTCCCCGGCGCCGATCCGGCCGATTACTGGGAGTGGCGGGTGAATATCCATTCAAAAGGCCGCGGGTTGCTGATGCTTTTCCTCTACTCGGACGTGAGCGAGCACGACGCGCCCACGCGTATACGTATAGGCTCGCACGTGGACGTCGCCCGGGCATTGCAGCCGGAAGGAGAAGCCGGACTGGCATTTATGGAGCTCGCCGGCAAGCTCGGCAGCATGCCCGAACGTGAAATTGCATTCGCAACGGGCAAAGCGGGCACCGTGTACCTCTGCCACCCGTTCCTCGCGCATGCTGCGCAACCGCACCACGGTACCGAGCCCAAATTCATGGCCCAACCGCCGTTGTTGTTGCGGGACGATTTGTCTGTTAATGGCGAAAGCCCTGTCGAGCGGGCTATTCGGCGAGCATTAATGTAGGGGAGGAAGGAGGAAAGGGAGGAAGGGGAGGAAGGGGAGGAAGGGGAGGAAGGGGAGGAAGGGGAAAAAAAACATTTCCCTTTCCTCCATCCTCCCTTTCCTTCTTCCTCCCTTTCTTTTACCACTCCGCCGCACTGCCATCTTCATGCGTCCACAACGGGTTCTTCCAGTTATGACCGATGGCGGCCATTTTCCGGACTTGTTCTTCGTTGATTTCGATGCCGAGGCCGGGGCCGGAGGGGATGTTTACAAAGCCATCGTGATAGTCGAATACCGTTCGGTCGGTGAGGTAGTCCATTAGATCGCTGCCCTGGTTGTAGTGGATGCCCAGACTTTGCTCCTGGATAAATGCATTGTGGCAGGTCGCATCCACCTGTAAGCACGCTGCGAGCGCGATAGGCCCGAGGGGGCAATGCGGAGCGGCCGCCACGTCGAATGCTTCTGCCATCGACAATATCTTTTTGCACTCGGTAATGCCGCCGGCGTGGGAGAGGTCGGGCTGGATAATGTCGGCATAACCGTCCATAAGCAGTTTTTTGAAATCCCAGCGGCTAAACATCCGCTCGCCCGTCGCGATGGGGATGGATGTATGCGCGGCAATTTCCCGTAATGCCTCATTGTTTTCGGACAATACCGGTTCTTCAATGAACATCGGCCGGAATGGCTCCAATTCTTTTGCCAGCACTTTCGCCATGGGCTTATGCAGGCGTCCGTGAAAATCTACCCCGATTTCCAGGCCGTACCCAAGCGCTTCCCGGATCGATGCCACCCTTTTGATCGCCAGATCGATTTTTTCAAATGAATCGATGTACTGCATTTCATTGGTCGCATTCATTTTAATGGCCTTGAAACCGCGGTCGAAACATTCTTTCGCAGCACCGGCTACTTCATCGGGCCGGTCTCCGCCTATCCAGGAATATACCTTGATCTTATCGCGGCATTTGCCGCCGAGTAGTTGGTAAACAGGAGCATTGAAAAATTTCCCTTTGATATCCCACAACGCCTGGTCGATACCCGCGATGGCGCTCATGAGGATCGGGCCGCCACGGTAAAAGCCGCCCCGGTACATGGCGTTCCAGTGGCCTTCGATGTCGAGCGGGTCCTTGCCGATCAATGCTTCCATCAATTCGTGCACCGCGGCAGCCACGGTTGCAGCCTTGCCCTCTATGACCGGCTCGCCCCATCCGACGATGCCTTCATCGGTTTCAATTTTCAAAAACAACCATCTGGGAGGTACCTGGAACAGCTCGTAGCTTCTGATTTTCATTCTATTTTTCTTTTACATTGTATAACCTTCTAATTGGCTATAAATGTAAGGGAGGCATTTCTATATTTTGGCAATTTGAGCTGCTGTTTCATGCTTTTAAATGTCTCCATAGGCCCCTCGGCGGCAAATGCATTCACTGCCCAGGCAGGTACATAACCTCCCGGATCGGTATGGAGGGTATATTCGATCCGTACTTTGCCTGCCACCGGCGTCAGCACCCACCGGCCCTTCGAATCGCTAACCCGGACTACGTTTTTCTTCACCGGAACCATTCCGGCCACCACCGGCCCGTCGATAGTCACGGCTTTCGTCACCGGATCCTGCCGTGTGATGAGGTGTGCCACAAAGTCGCGGTTATCCAGCGGCCAGGGCAGGCTTATTTCGGAATGATAATACAAATCGGTAGGAGAGACCTTCTTGATGAGCGTGCAGGATTTGGTTTTGTAAACCCACTGCGTCCCTGCCTCAACATCCAGCAGCAGGGATACCATCTGCGCCAGCGAAGCATCCACGACGCAATCCACTTTAATGGCCTTGATTTTCGAGTCGGGAACAGCCGAGGAGTAGATACGGATCTGCTCTTTATCGGCGATGAGTTTCCACTTAGTTTGCGCTATTGCCGGCATTGAAATGATAGCGATAACGAATAATAGGATGAATTTCTGCATTTGTTGGATGAAGTATAGTTCGTCGCGCAGCTTGTTTTTTAGCATGACAACTCAACTTCAACAACCCCTGCAAAAAGCATTAAATTCCTGCTGATGCATTTAATCAACGCGTCGTGATCTATTCCTGCGCCGTTGCCAGGTTCTGATGGCCGTACTTTTCAAATTCCGCTGCCTTCGCCACGCCCAGTTTTTTCAATTCATTCCTGACCTCCAACCGAAGCCAATGCTCCGGCGTAGTTTTCGTAAAAGAAGCCAGCTTGAACGCCATATCCGTACTCAATCTACGCTCTCCGGTCAGGTATTTATGCAGGTTGCTGTCCTTCATTTCGAACAGCTCGGCGAGTTGTTTTTGAGTGACACCGAGGAGTTTCAAATACATTTTTACAAAGTCATGGATTGTGTGATAATCGGTCGCCCCATCTCCTTCATCGATGAGAAGGTCGTGAATATAGTGTTCAATCTTAAATCGGAGCCCGAGCATCTGGTATTCCAATTGCTGCTCCGGCGATTGTTTTCCCGACTCCGCAATTACAAATTCCCGAAGCCCTTCGAATCTCTTCTCATTCCAGAGATGTTCGGGAAGAATTTCATTTTCATCTTTCATAATACAGGAGTTAAAAATTTAGCTATCAGGTCTTTCCCTTTTTCAGGCGGAATGAACATCGTGGTATCCCCCCAGGGCAATGCGCCATACTTAATGCAGTAAACCGCCATCAATTTCACTTCGTCCTCCTTTCGATGCTCTTTTACATCGAAAGCCAGCCAGCCGCGGAAGTGGTCTTTCCCATACACGAAACTAAGCTGGCATGCAAATGCGATTAAACATCCCGCCACGTTGTCGAGGGCCTTTTGCTTTCCTTTGTTATGAGGGGCAACTTCGACAAAAGCCATATACGGTTCAGTGCTATTTTTCATCTGAAAAACCAGACAGCCTTCAATTATATCCGGACTATCATCACAAACCAATACATAAGTTTCGCAACCCTTTTTGCGGGCGTGTTTATGAAAATTAAAGCGCCAGCCATCATTGAGGGATGGTAATACCAGCTTTCCTGGCTTGGTAATGCGCGCGGCTACGCTTTCGCCGCTCGAAACACACAAAACATTTACATTCATGTTCCAGCAAATGAAGATACGAATAATTATACAACTTGTATAATTGCTGACCTGGCTATTTATCCGAAGGTTGAATGTAATGAGGGAATGGCTGAGTGGTGGGAATGCGACTAGTCGACGACGATCAATCGCTGCGGAAATTTAAGGTTTCCTACCTGAATTTTGTACTTACCAGGTTTGAGCAGGCTCTGGATCGGTGCATAGAGTTGAATCGAAAGCCTGTTCGGTTCCGACGCGCATCCCGCGAGCGGAGCGCCATCGGCGTAGATCACCGCGCTGTCGGTACCGTCCTCGCGCTCGAAGGTAATGCGGTCTAAATGAGGGAGATTGAATTGATTGCGAACGGGTAAATTCAATTTTAAAGCTTCTGATTTTCGTGAGAATGTCGTTTCTTCATAAATGTCCTGCGGCGCAAGGTCGCCGGTAGTAACAATGTTCATTCGGTAGGTAGCAGTTTTTGTCCGGTTGCCAATGCGCAGGTAAACGGGCTCGGTAGGCTTGGTTAACCTGCAAAATGCGGAAATATCGATGCTCCCATCAGCCAGCAGCCCCACAACCTCCGCACCTTCCGTCAGTTTCATCACCGGTTTCAGGCCACCTTCCAGCACTGCCGGCATCCTCACGGTGATCTCCGAGTTACGTGCGTCGAAAGTAATGTTCTCATCAGGCAGCGCTTCGAAAGAAATGCTTTGGATCGCCGGCATGTCGTTAACCGGCGACGACGATTCTTTGCAGCCGAATAGCAATGTGCTGAAAATGAGAGAGGTTAGTAAAGAACGTTTCATGGCAATGGCTGTTTAGTTATTGCCAATATACAAAAATAGCTATCAATGGTTACATTATGTGAGGTCCCATTCTTTCCTTGGTTTTCTACTTAAAAACCGGTTCGCTTCCTTGTCGCCGCTGAACTTCTCCTTCTTCGCATTCCAGGTCAGTTCCCGCTTTAATCGGTAAGAAATCAGTCCCAAATGCATTGGGATCGTCATTTCGCGTGCGTAGACGAGGTTGGATTCCGGCTGCTTGCGCGATTTGACGCAGTCGATGAAATTCTGCTGATGGCCTGGCGAGCGGGGATTGGTGATCGGAACGGTGGAAATATCCGTCATTTTTTCGCCATTGATCGTCAACTCGCGGGTGTTGTAATCGCAAATCAGCGTGCCTTTGTCGCCTTCGAAGAAAGCACCGATTCCGCGGTCGGCGGCGCCGGGTACATTGGGCGGGTTCGACGACCAGTATACTTTCAAACCATCAAATTCATAGTCCACGTCGAGCGTTTTGGGCGCGTCGGCAATGCCTTCGTATGCGGTACCGCGTGCGTTGATCTTCTTCAAACCCGTCGGGTGGATCGCCGAGTACATCACATCGGCAATGTGGCACCAGAAATCGGCAAACTCGCCGCCCGAATAGTCGAGGAAATAGCGGTAAGTGAAATGGCACTTTTCGGGAATGTATTCGGTAAACGGCGCGGGGCCGAGCCACATGTCCCAATTCAGCGTTTTGGGCACGGCCTGCACCGTCGGCGAACCGAGCTCCTTGGTACTCGGCTTCTTCCAAAGCCGCACCGTATGCACCTTCCCGATAGCCCCCGACTGGATCAGCTCCACGACCCGGTGAAAATTATCGCCCGCATGGATCTGGTTGCCCATTTGAAACACCCGGTCATATTTTTCCAGATTTTTAAGCATCATTTTCCCCTCTTTCAAACAATAGGAAAGCGGTTTTTCACCATACACATCTTTCCCCGCCTGAAACGCCAGCGTCGCAATCTGCGCATGCCAGTGATCGGGCGTCGCGATGGTAATGGCATCGATATCCTTCCGTTCGAGAATGCGCCGGAAATCGCCGTACGTATCGACTTTAATGCCCGGCTTCATCTCTTCCAGCCGTTGCTTCGTCTCACCTAAATGCAGTTCATCCACATCGCAAAGCGCAACAATCTCAGCATCAGGCAAATTCGCAAACCATTTCATATGATTATTCCCCATCCCGCCCAGGCCGATATGCGCTATACGCACGCGGTCGCTCGGCGCAGCGCGCGTGATCAGGTTTGGTAAAACGGCGAGTCCAAGCGTAGTAAGCCCGGCAGTTCTAAGAAATTCGCGGCGGTTCGGGAATTGGGTCATCGGTGGTTTAGGATTTTGGTTGAGAAAGTACGGGTAAAAGGTTGGAAGGCGGGGATGTTACTGATTTTGGGGAGAGAGGAAGGGGAGGATGGAGGAAAGGGAGGATGGATTAAGTTGGAGTGATGTGGGTAGGGATGATCGGGATCGGGCGGGATTTAGGGAGGAAAGTTATGTTTGATAATTAATACGATACGGTTGGAAACTCATGTGACGCGAGGTATTGCATTTCTTTTAATGTCTTTCGAATATGCGCATTCCAAAAAATCATAGATTACGAAAATTTCAAAATTTTGCCCTGTTATGGTGAGGGTAGGCGAAAGCCCCTAAACGTTTCTATGAACGTTTGGACACCTAAGACAGGGCTTTTTTTAACCTTTTTCCAAAATTCATAGTATGAAAACATCAACGAACAACGCATCATTTGATGATGCACCTTGCCTCGCTTACGGTCGGGGCGTCAAAGATTTGTTAAGCCAAAGCAGCGCCTCAGAATGGGTCGATGACCTTTGGGCAATTTACAGCGACCACATGGCATTCCGGAAAGAGGCAGGCCACAACCCGCCCATAACCGAAATCTTCCTGTCATTTCGGGAATTGGTGTTTTTCTTTCAAAAGTTGGAGGTGGGGAGGATGGAAGTAAGGGAATAGAGATTTTGCTATGTTGTTACGTGCCTACGGCACTTTAATTAACATTATGGCTTATTTTCTACCAATGTTGCGTCCCTAGCGGGACTCACTTGGTTCATTAAATCGGAACAGGTGACTCGCGTTGTTGTTTGGCATTAAATCCCGCTAGGGATGTAATATTGGTAGCTGATAAGAAAATTCCCTATCCTGAAAAAGTGCCGTAGGCACGCAACAACAAATAATTTGTAATTCTAAAACAACAACACCCCTTCCTCCTTCCTCCCTTTCCTCCCTTTTCTCCTTTAAAAAACTACATCGCAAACGAAACCCCTTCCGCTACCGCTCTGTCATATTTCTCTTTCACAAACCGGTACAAAAACGGGGATTTGTTGGCGGCGCCGACGCGCTTTTCATCGAGCCGTTCGAGGATATCGTAACTCATGAGCAATTTCTGAAAGTTCCTCCGGTCGAACTGGCGGTCGAGGATGGTTTCGTATAGGCGTTGGAGTTCGGGCATGGTGAACTTTTCGGGCAGCAGGTTGTAGCCGACGGGCTGGTTGCGGGCGCGCTGGCGGAGGGCTTTTAATGCGCGTTCGATCATTTCGTTGTGGTCGAAGAGGAGCCGGGGGACGTCGGCGAGCGACCACCAGCGGCATTCGTCGGTGAACCAGTCGGGTGTGGGTTGCACCTGGTCGAATTCCACGAGGGCGAAATAGCCGATCGAGACGACGCGGCGGAAGATGATGCCATCGAAAAAGCCCTTGCCAAATGTCACTTCCAGCTTTTCAAGTAGCTCTTTTTCAGGGTGGTACGCATAGCGGTTTACATTGCCGAATGTGTAAAACTGTTGCAGGAAAACATCGCACAGGCCAGTGCGCTGCGTGAGAATGCGGCTCGCAGCATCGTCGGCCGACTCGTCCAGCAATATATGCCCACCCGGCAGGCTCCATTCATCGGTGCCTTTCCAGCGCAGCAGTAGCACTTTCAGCTCGCCCTCATGAAACCCGAACACCGTGCAATCAAGCGAAACCTCCTTCAATGCGTTGTCAAAAAATTCTTTCAAATTATGCTCCATAGGGTAAAGGACTGACAATGAGAAAAAAATTCAATGCGTAAATTTTACACAAAGAAAATTTTCTTTATCATTGTATCCATGTTTTGGATTGATAAAATTCAATTTTTTGGTAAAAATATTATGTATGTGACCCGTATCTGTCACCCTGAGCGGACCGGGCCGCCGGGCGGTCGAAGGGTATGTGCATCGCGCATTTACCCTTCGACTTCGCTCAGGCTGACAGCGTGGTCAGGCTGACAGCGTACCGGGCTGACATTAAGACCACTTTTCATTTCTCCTGACAAACCTAACTAACAACACCTGCTTCATGAACAAAACCTTAACACTTTTCTCATTACTCTTCTGCGCCACGCTTGCTCAGGCGCAGGTGCCGGAGGAAAACCGGTTCCGGAAGGTTGTCCTGACCGAAAACCTGAATGAGCCGCTGGAACTGACGGTACTTCCCGACGAGCGGGTATTGTTTATCGAGCGGCACGGTGCGGTGAAATTGTATAGTCCGGTCAGTAAAAAGACGACGATCATCGCTACAATACCCGTCAGTACGAAATATACCGACGATTCCGAAGCCGAGGATGGTCTTTTGGGCGTCAATATCGACCCGACATTCAGCCAGAATCATTGGATTTACTTTTACTATTCCCCTGCGGGCACGACGGCCGAGAACATTCTGGCGCGGTACGAGCTGAAAGGCAATGCGCTCGACCTGGCTTCCAAGAAAGTAGTCCTGCGCGTTCCCGTCCAGCGCGATAACTGCTGCCATACCGGCGGTTCCATCGATTGGGACGCGCAGGGTAACCTCTACCTGTCGACGGGCGACAACACCAGCCCGCGGGCTTCGGACGGGTATGCGCCTATCGACGAGCGCCCCGGCAAGAGCCCTTTTGACGCACAGAAATCTTCGTCGAACACGGCAGATTTGCGGGGTAAGATCATCCGTATTCACCCCGAAGCCGATGGTACTTACACGATTCCGGAAGGTAACCTCTTTCCAAAGAATGCCGCGGGCGCTTACGACCCGAAAACCAGGCCCGAGATTTACACAATGGGGCACCGCAATCCCTACCGCATTTCGGTGGATAAAAAGAACGGGTACCTCTACTGGGGCGACGTAGGGCCGGATGCCGGTAAGGATTCGACCGGATTGGGCCCTGCCGCAGAGGATGAGTTCGGGCAGGCGCGGAAGGCGGGGAACTACGGCTGGCCTTATTTCGTGGGCGATAACAAGGCGTATTGGGACTATGATTTCGAGACTAAAAAGTCCGGTGAGAAGTTCAATCCTGAAAAACCGGTCAACAATTCGCCGAATAACACCGGTTTAGCGGAGCTGCCTCCGGCGCAAAAAGCATTGATATGGTACACGGCAGCGGAAACAAAGCGTTTTCCATTGCTCGGTTCGGGCGGTCGGAGTGCTATGGCGGGGCCGGTCTATTATGCCGACGAGTTTAAGGATGCGAAGCGCGCATTTCCGGCCTATTATGACAAAAAACTGTTCATCTACGAATGGATGCGCGACTGGATTATGGCCGTAACACTCAGTCCGAAAGGCGATTATGTGAAAATGGAGCGGTTTCTGCCAAACCTGAAACTCGAACATCCGATCGATATGGCCTTCGGACCGAATGGCGATCTGTACATCCTCGAATATGGTCAGGGCTGGTTCATGGGCAACCCGGAATCGAAGCTGGTCCGGATCGAGTACAATGGTGGCAACCGGAAACCGGTCGTGGCAGCTTCGGTAGACAAACTGGCTGGTGCAGTGCCATTTACAGCGCAGTTTTCATCAGCGGGTACCGAGGATTTTGATAAGGACACTTTGCAATACCAATGGAAGATCACGTCTGCCAGCGGCGGTACTCCAATTATTTTGAATGACCCAAGCCCTTCTTACACCTTCAAAAAGAAAGGCATTTACAAAGTTTCGCTCACCGTTACCGATTCCAAAGGCCTGAAAGATGCTCGAAGCCTTACGGTTCAGGCGGGGAACGAACCGCCGCAGGTTTCGCTCGAATTGACGGGCGGGAACAAGACCTTTTTCTTTCCTGATAAACCCATTCATTACAAGGTAGATGTGCAGGACAAGGAGGACGGAAGTCTGGAAAAAAGCACCATTACCGCGGCGAAAGTGAAGATTGCCGCTGCTTATCAGGATGCGGAGGATAAACCTGTCGCGGGCGGGCACCAGGAAGCTCCGGTGACATTCACGGCCGGCAAGATACTGATCGAAAAAAGCGATTGTAAGGCCTGCCATTTTGCCGATAAAAAATCAATAGGCCCCGCATTCAGGGAGGTTGCGGCAAAGTATAAGGCGGATAATAATGCGGTAGCGTCGCTTTCGGACAAGATTATCAAAGGCGGCGCGGGCGTTTGGGGGGAAACTGCTATGTCGGCGCATCCTTCGATCGGGTTGCCTGAGGCGGGGCAAATGGTGAAGTACATTTTGAGCCTCGCCGACGAAAAAACGGCCGTGCAAATGCTACAACCATCGGGGGAAGTGCTCGCGAAAATACCGGCAGGCGGCGATCCGTCGAAGGGCATTTATAAGTTCATAGCGAGCTATACCGATAAGGGCGCCAACGGAATGCCTGCTCAGACGACCGAGAAGACATTGATCCTCAAAAATCCAACCCTGCTATTCGGCAATGCCGACGACGCTTCGAAAAACCTGATGCGCTTCAAAATGGGCGAGAATAACCTCCTCATCGTCACGCAGGCGAACACCCACGCCATTTTCAAAAACATCGATCTCACCGGCATTACCGGCCTCGATATGGTGGTGGCCGCGCCCAAAGATCAACTCAATGCCCAGGGCGGCATTGTGGAAGTACACGACGGCTCGCCGGATGGCGCATTGCTGGGTAAAACCGACTGGATACCACCCACCGACGACGCCAATGCATTCACCTCCAAAACTCCACCCAAGCCATTCCACGTACCCATCTCGCCTCTCAGCGGCGCCCGCGATCTGTATTTTGTTTTCAAAAACGACAATGCGAAAGGCGCCTTGTTCGTCCCGTTCTCGGTCACATTTGTTTCAAAATAATTTCAAAAACTAACTAATCTGCTCATGAATAATTCACGTCGTCAATTTCTGAATCAGCTTGGGTTTGCTAGCGCCGGACTTGGCCTGGTTTCTCTGGACTCGCTGATCGCAGCGCCTGCCGCAAAGTTCAAGTTCGATATATCCCTGGCCGAATTTTCGTTCGCATCCGAGCTTTGGGGCGGAAAAATGACCAATATGGATTTCCCGGCCCGTGCCAAGAACGATTATGACATTACGATCCTTGAATACGTCTCCGGTTTTTTCAATAACAAACATACCGACCAGGGTTACCTGAAAGAGCTGAAACAGCGCTGCGACGACCTGGGTATGAAAAACCACCTCATCATGGTCGACGGCGAAAACCTCACGGCCCTGGACGACGCGGCGCGTTTGAAGGCTGTGGAGGCACATTATCCGTGGGTGGACGCCGCCAAATTCCTCGGCTGCTCGGCGATCCGCGTCAACCTGGGCGATGCGATGGCGATGATTTCGGGCAAAAAAGAGGAAGGTACGCCCGCGCAACTCGCGACGGCTGCGGTGGATGGTTACGGAAAGTTGCTGGAATATGCCGGTAAGGCCGGTTTGAATGTGATTGTCGAAAACCACTTTGGCGTTTCCACCGATCCTGACTGGCTGGTAGGGGTAATGAAGCAATTAAAAGCGACCAACAAGGGCCTGTTGCCCGACTTCGGCAATTTCTGCGCGGAAAGAAGCAAGCCGGAAACGCAGGATATCAAAGGCATTATGGCGACCAAATGCGTGAAGGAGCACGAAAAATACGAGGGTGTGAAGAAGATGATGCCTTATGCCAAAGGAATCAGCGCGAAAACGCACCAGTTCGATGCGAATGGTAATGATCCTGAAACTGACTTTATCAAGATGTTTAAAATCATCAAAGATTCGGGCTGGAACAATGGCATTGTAGGCATTGAATATGAAGGTGGCCTCATGCGCGACATGGGAGGGGATACGACAAAGCCTTCCAACGATGAGGGTATCCGGCAGACTAAGGCGTTGTTGGAGAAGGTGTTGGCGGAGTTGGGGTAGCGGGGGGTAGGTGTTGTCAGGTTTGGTCAAGTGTTGTCAGATCTGGTCAGTTACTGTTGGCGGTTGCAGGTATAGTAGGAGTGTCGTTCGTTTCAGGTGCCGACGGACTTCTCTGTCCTGAATTAATTGAAATACAGTCTGTTCCATCATGAAGTCGATCTGGACGTCGATGATCTTGCGCAGGTTCGTGACCTTGTCGATCACCGAAGCGCAGGATGCCAGGTAACCGATCCGAAGCGCCGGGGCGACGATCTTGCTCATGGACCCGATATATACATAATTCCGCGCCCGTCCGAGGCTGCTCACCGGTGTCACCGGGCGCGGACTGTAATGGAACTCGTGGTCGTAATCGTCCTGGATGGTCGTGAAACCATATAGATTGGACAGCGCCACCAGCTCCATCCGCCGCCGGAGGTTTAACGTAACTGTCGTAGGGAACTGATGGCGAGGGATAATGTACACCGCCTTGATGTTGGGGTAATCTTTCAAATACGCCGTGACTTCGTCGATCACGATCCCGTGCGCGTCTACATTCACGGATAGGAGGCCCGCGCACGCGTGTGTGAAGGCTTCCCTGGCGGGCTTGTAGCCGGGATTTTCGATGAGGACGTGGTCGCCCGGTTGCAGCAATGCATGGGCGGCGAGGAACATGGCCATCTGGCTACCGCGAGTGATGAACACCTGCTCGTTCGAAAGTCGCATACTCGTTTATAAGCAATTGAAATACAACAGTCAGACAAACAGATGCTCTGTTGTTACATCCCTAATGGGATTTTGGCGATTAAGCGATGGACTTCTTGCTACCAATGTCGCATCACTACGCGATTTTGTGGTTAATGGTTCATTATGGGCGCTTTTCAAGAAGGCGCCCATGGTGCATTCAATGCTTACCAAGGTGAAGCGTCTGATAATTTGTTGTTAATGGTAGCTCCGGAGACAACCAATAGGTACATTTATAGGTATTTGGTTACAAAACAAACCGATCCGATGAAGACATTGTACTTATTTCTGTGCCTGTTCCTTTTCCATGCGCGGGCCAATGGACAGTCAGATACGCCAATTAGGCCATGGAGGTTTGGAGCTATGGTGGGCCGCCCGGTTGCAGGAAAGATATATGATAGCAACAAAATGAAGTCGGCTTCCGGTTTGGTGGTGGGGCTGGACTTTGCTTACTATTTTGAAAAGAAGGATTTCGGCCCCTCGATGCATTTTCAACCCAGTTTCAATACTTTCAAAAAGACGGAAACCGCTGGCAATAAGAGCAGTCAATATTACGTCGCATCCCGGTGGAAATGGGAGGCGATTCATTTGCCGGTTTCCTTTCGTTACACGTTTTCAACGGGTCTTATCAAGCCGTATGTTGAATTCGGGCTTAATTTCAGGTTCCGGACGGCACTGTTTTTCCGAAACTCAGGTCATATTTGTGGCATTGCTTCATGCTTTTCGGCAGGGGGTGGGCAAAGCTTACAGAATGTCGCCAATAAAGATAAGCTGGGCATCCTCGCAGGGGCAGGGGTTGAAGTGGACGCAGGAAAAGTCACGATTCCGATAAGCATACGCCTCGTCGACAGCATCCTGCAACCCAAAAATAGCGACGATCAGGGACCGACCCCAACATATTCCAATTTGAGGACCAAACTGATTCAGGTGACCACCGGAGTGGCATTCTGACAGGCTTATTCCACAAACGCAATCAAATTCCCATCCGGATCGGCAATGTAAAACTCCTTTCCATAAGGCATTTCGCGAAGCGGCTGCACGATGTGGATGGGTTTCGCTGAAATTTCCTGGAACAGCTCTGCGATGTCGTTTACCGAAAAAAGCAGGCATACATCTTCGTCATTTCTTCGCATAAAATCTTCTCCCGCTATTCTATCGACCATTTTCAGATGAACAGGATGTCCGTCTTTTTCAATGCCTGCGTAAAAATCTTCATACCTGAAATCCAGCTTAAAGCCCAACTGCTCCATATAGAATTGAATGGCGAGTTCGAGATTGATAACCCGGAGGATAGGTGTTATTTGTTTGATTGTTGCATTCATGACAGTGTCAGGTTAAAGGATTGCACAAAGACGATTGCCGGAGCCGCTGATGAAACGCAGGTAAGCCAAATGCCGTCAGGTATGAAATCTTGGTAGCTAAATATACTAAGTTTCAACGCAATAAATGTTGACCTTGCTGCGGCCTTTTGCTACCAAAATCCATCGGTCGAATGCAACGGTACGCATCTCAATTTTGTCAATGTAACCGAATGTGACCACCATTAACATCGGAACCATGAGGACATTTACTATCACTGCCTTCGCGATCCTGTTCTTCGCAGCTGTTTGCAAGGAGCGCCGGAGTACCGAGGGAACGATCAACCCGGTCATAGGAGATGCCAGTTTTGAATCAAAGTTTGGGTAGAGCCGGACGCGCGCACGGATGAAAATCTTCGGATCGCAACGCATCTGGAATATGTAGAACACCAATTGAGAAAACGGGATGTATCTAGGATGTCGGCTGAAATGCAGGCCAGGCGCGCGCATTTGCTTAATCTGTTGCACGAATACCGGTCGGCCGGACGATTCCCCAAAAACTACGAGCGGGAAGGGCGGAAACCCCGCTTCATTGATCGGGACGGCACTATCTGCGCGGTGGGTTATCTCATTGAGCAGACGGCGGGATGGGCAACGGCTGGGCTCGTTGAGCATCGGACTGAGCATCTGGGACCTGGCAGTGAACAATAAATCAATCGCGAAACGCTCTGCCTGGGATGTGCGCAGCTTCTCGGATGCGAATGGTAAGTCGGACGTGGTGTTGAGTTTTACACGGAAATTCTGAAAAGCATTACTGCCATTTAGCCAAAAGCTCTTTAAAAGCGTCCTTATACAAATCGCCCACCGGAATGTCGACGCTGCTAATGTGCACTGCGCTTTTGCTGATCGAATCCACTTTGCCGACAGCGACAATGAATGAACGGTGAATGCGGATGAATTTGCCGGAAGGTAGCTTTTCCTCGATCGCTTTGAGACTGCTGTGCGAGACGACCGGACTGCCGTTTACCTGGTGGATTTTGACATAATCCTTAAACGATTCGATGAACAGAATGGCCTCGAAATCAATGCGTACCAGTTTGTAATCCGATTTGACGAACAGGTAGTTTTCGCTGGAATCCAGTTCCGGCTCGTTGGCTCCATCGCGGAGGTTTTCGAAATACTTTTTAGCCTTCATAGCCGTGGCCAGAAACTGGTTATAGCCGAATGGTTTCAGCAGATAACCCAATGCATCCACTTCATAGCCCTGCACGGCGAACTGGTTGTATGCGGTCGTAAAAACGATACGGGTTTTGGTTTCCGGGCTCTGGCTGAGCACCTTGGCAAGCTCCATGCCCGTCAGTTCAGGCATCTGAATATCAAGGTAAACCAGATGGATATTTTCTTTGGTGATCACTTCCAGCGCATCCAGAGCGTTGATATACCTGCCATGCAAATGCAAAAAAGGCGTTTGCTCCACAAATGAGCTCACAAGGCCTAATGCGAGCGGTTCGTCGTCAACGGTAATGCAGTTCAGGGTCATGCTTGTTTGGTTTAGGCCAGGTCGATGGTCAGGTCTACCTTGTATGTATTTTCACGTTCGTCGGTCTGGATTTCAAGCCGATGTTTTCCCGGGTACAGGAGATTGAGTCGCCGGCGTGTGTTGGCGAGACCGATACCGCCGCTTTCCGCTCCCGGCACATGCTGCGCGGGAAAAATAGCATTTTCTACGTGAAGCTTCAATGCCTCGTTCGATAATCCGGCTTGGATGCTGATTTCGGATTGCTGCGAGGCATTGATGCCGTGTTTGAATGCATTTTCAATAAATGGCAGCAACAGCATCGGGGCGATGGGATAGTCGGGAACGGGCTCGTCGCGGGTGTATTGCACATGGCTGCTGCTCTGCACGCGCAGCTTCATCAGTTCGATATAATCGTCGATAAAGGCGAACTCCCGGCTGAGCGGGGCCATATCCTGCTGCGTTTCGTAAAGCAGGTAGCGCATCATACGCGAGAGTGTGAGGGTGGCCTCGCGTGATTCCTCGACGTTGGTGTACGACAGCGCATATATATTGTTGAGTGTATTGAAAAAGAAATGGGGGTTGATCTGGGCTTTTAGCAGCGCCAGTTCGGAGGTAATGTTCTGTTTTTCAACGGTATCGCGCAGGCGTGCGTCGGCTTGCCAGCGCTGGATGACGGCCATGCTTGTGCTCACACCCATCACGAGCAGCGTAGTCATGAGCAGAATGCCGTCGACCAGGTGCCGGGGTTTCGGACCGCCGCGGTGCCTTGGGCGGGGCATGATGTGTTCCATATGCCGCCGGATTTCAAGTTGCTGGTCGACTATCTTACTCAGAGCCAACATGAAAACCACCAGCACAACTACCCATAGAATAAATGCAAGGATCCGGTTATTCAACAGGTAGCGCGGTACCAGGTAGCGGGCGTTAAAATAGAACAGCGCTACCAGCAACCCGAAATTCAGCAATTGTTTTATCCAAAATACAACAGGCAGGCTCACGCCCCACGACAGTGGCTGGTAAAATACAAGGACAAAGCCGAGCAAAGCCCATGCAAGCAAATGCATTGCGACCAATACGCCGCCTTTTGTGTTTTCTCTGGTCATTGGTGTAAAAATAACAGGCAAACGGTCGTATTCGATGACATCGGATCATTGTTTCGACGTATCGTGGTTTTCGCAGGTTAAAGGGCCGGTCTTTAGCGACCGGCTGTCTGGATTGATGGAACGCCTTTGCGACCTGCCGGTTTGTCGGGTAAAACAGCCCATTCAGCTACACATTCGGACTCTCCGTCCATGCGGCTTTTATTCGCGGTTCGCGTTAATTCTCTTTGTATCGGGCAGTCCCGTAACCAACAGGTAGACCTGCTGAATGATCCATTGAAAAGTAAGAATGTATGCTCAAATTCCTGAATAAGATCATTTTTGACCCGAACGACTTTCGCTCGGTGATCGCGGCCTGTATTGCAGGGAACAGTCAGGCGCAGCATATTTTGTTTAAGAAATACTTTGGTTATGCCAAAAGCATTTGCCTGCGCTACACCTATTCACCGGAAGAAGCGGAGGAAGTGCTGAATGAAGGATTTTTCAAAGTTTTCAATAACCTGGAAAGATATGATCCCGATCAGCCTTTCAAAGCCTGGCTGAGGACGGTGATGGTCAACAATGCGATCAGCTATTTCAGAAGGAACAAAAAGCATTACGCCGCACGAACGGCCTTCGATGAAATTCCCGAGCCGGGTATTGCCGACGACGCTGTTTCGGCTATAACGGCAGGCGAAATTATGGAGCTTATTCACGGGCTGAAACCGATTTATAAAACGGTGTTCCTGATGTATGCCGTCGATGGATATAGTCACAAGGAAATCGCTGCAATGCTCGAAATCAATGAGGCTACCGTTCGCTCGCAATACGCGCGGGCGAGGGCGCAGTTGCAGGAGGCGGTCGCCACGCATTACCCCGACCTTGCCTGTCAGTATGCGATGCTGTCTTTTTAAAGGACCTTATTTACCCATCCAGACTTTAAAATCGTTTGCCCGCTCGCGGCTGACGATCGTTTCCTTGTCCAGCGCCGGGTGCAATGTGAGCGCCAACCGGTGATTATAGTACGCCTGCATTTGTGTCACCGCCTGGTGCGTCACGATCAATGCCCGGTTTACACGGAAAAAATGCTCCGGGTCGAGGAATTCGTCAAGTTCATCCATTTTATAGTCCACTACAAATTTTTGTCCCTGGTGGCTTTTAAAGAACGTCAGCCCGTTGTCGATGTAGAAGTAAGCGATTTCGGAAGTTTCGATCGACAGCAGGCGTGCACCCTGTTTGACGAGAAACCTTTTGCGGTACCCGGGCGCTGGCGATTGCAGGTGGAGGCTTTTTAATATCGCTTCCAGACTCGGCTCGGGCGATGCCGCGGGAGTCTGTTTGCCAGCGGCGGTAAGATCGTAATATTTGCGCACGGCGCGTTGGAGGTCTTCCTGCTGCACGGGTTTCAACAGGTAGTCGATACTGTTGACTTTAAATGCCTGCAAGGCGTACTCGTCGTAGGAAGTGGTGAAAATGACGGTGCTTTTAATCTGCACGCGGTTGAATATTTCGAAGCTCTGCCCGTCGGCAAGCTCTATATCCAGGAAAATAATATCCGGCTCCGGCTGGCCGTTTGTGCGGTTTTCGGTTATCCAGCTCACAGTGGCCGCTATACTGGGCGTAATGCCCCGTACTTTGAACTCCGGGGCGGTCTCTTCCAGCAACTTGGTCAGCTTACGTACGGCGAGTTTTTCGTCCTCTACAATTAGTATGTTCATGCATTTGCGTTTTTTGGCGTGATCAACGGCAGGGTAACTTTGAAAAAATGTGCGCTGTCGTCCACCACAGGCATACGGTCGGAAAGCAGCTCGTATTTGGCCATGATGTTGGCCAGCCCGAGGCGTGTCGATCTGACGGGCGTCGATTTGATCAGACGGTTGTTGCTGATCTCAAGCAGGTCGTTCCCAACTGAGCGTATCGACACCCGCAGTGGATTGGATTCGAGGATACTGTTGTGCTTGACGGCGTTTTCCAGTAGCAGCTGCAATGTCAGCGGAGGTATTTCTTTATCCAGATCTTCTTCGGCCACCTCGGTCACAAGGTCGAAGCCGATATCGTAACGGGTTCGCAGCAAGTGGTAATAGGAGCGTATAAAACGCATCTCTGCCGAAAGGGTCGTGAGCTCGTTCTGGTTGGTTTGAAGCAGGTAACGGTAAACCTTGGCCATTTCATCCACAAACTGCTCGGCCCTCTTGGGTTCATCGGCGATTAATGCTGACAGCGTGTTCAGACTGTTGAATAAAAAATGCGGGTTGACCTGGCTTTTGAGGCTCTGCAATTGTCCCTGCATTCCCGCGCGTTTGATGGCTTCCTTGTTGATCTGCAAGGTTTTCCATGCATTCAGCGAATAGTTAATTTCATAAAGACCTGTGAGCAACAGTACCGCCACAAACTCGAACAGATAGACATTGATCATCATCCTCGTGTTGAGCAGGGCTTCAAACGGCCTGAAATGCATGATAAACAGCATGTAAGCCGTCACAAAGACAAACGTCAGTATCCAGAACGCGATGGCTGTGAGCGCGCTCCGTTTGAAGGACGAATCGAATGACGGGTATTTCCGGGCAATGTAGCGCGCCGCCCAGTCATGCGGGACGAATGCGATGATCGTCATCAAAAAGATCATTAGTGTGCCGCCCGTAAAATTATAAATGCTGCCCAGATACGGGTCACCGATGAGCAGGTAGCTGATCGTCGGCACAAACCAGGGCACGAGCAATGTGAACATCCACCTGCCGAATAGGCTCAGCCATATCTGACGGCCGATTCCGTTGTAAACAAGGGTTGTACTCATGTGAATATCAGAGGAATTATGATCGTGAATTCCTGGTCGTCCTCTTTCAGCTGTACGGCCCCGGCACGGTTGAAAAGGAATTTGTACCGGTTGATTAAAACGTTGATCCCCGGTGTTTCCAAAGGCATTGTGATCACCTTTTGCTGGCGATTGTGCCTGAAATCGAGCTGGCCGGTCTCTGTTGTCGCAATGCGGATATGGAGCGGACGGGCAGGGGAGACCATATTGTAATGGATCGTGTGGTCGATCAATAGCTGGAAGGTGAGCGGTACCATTTGTCCTCCGAGGAATACATCGTTAATATCCAGTGTAATCCGGATGCCGTTTTCGAACCTTGTTTCGAGCAGGTAAATGTAAGATTTGATAAAACGAAGCTCGGAATCAAGCGTCACCAGTATGTCTTCTTTATCAGGACCATTCACACTCAGCTGGTATCGGTACACTTTCGACATTTCATCTACGAATTTTTCGGCCGTCACGGGTGCATCGGAAATCA
This sequence comes from Dyadobacter sp. OTU695, assembly GCF_038440355.1. Lineage (NCBI taxonomy): Bacteria > Pseudomonadati > Bacteroidota > Cytophagia > Cytophagales > Spirosomataceae > Dyadobacter > Dyadobacter sp. OTU695. Next base: position 93,915 of record NZ_JASATN010000004.1, read on the forward strand.
GTACCGAAAGTGAATTAAGGCAATTGAAAAGAAAATGGGGGTTAACCTGCTGTTTGACAGCTTCCAGTTCGGTCAGCAAGTGCTTTTCCTGCATCTGTTCCACTTCGTTCTGGTTGGTGCGCCACTGTCTGAAAGTATAGGCCAGCTCAGTAAGCCCCGCGCCGATGAGCGAGCCGCTCAAAATAAAAAAACTGACACGCAGCGCCCAGAAGAGATCGAAACCCGCGCCGGTCAGGCCAATTTGATGGTATACCGGCAAAGCAACCCAGAAAAATGCCACATTCACAACCCCATAAACCCCAAACCATAGCGTAACGCGGTAAATGGATTGGCCGGTATCCGGCAGGAGGCTGGTAATGTTCCGGGCAAGCGCACGATCAATCCGGTAAGCCACCCATATCACGACCATATTAATGAAGCTGCCGGCGATGAACAGGCGCGATTCTGAAAAATAACGTTCCTGCCAAAGTCCCAGGCCGGCCAGCAATGTCGCTGCTGCCCATATTAGTACCGACGAAGTAAGGCTCACCTGCCTTCGCCCGATTTTCGCCAGGTAATTTTCAAGGATCATTGACGCGCATTTTCATTTCGTGCAAAAGTAAAGCGGATGTGATCCAAATCGGAAAACCGGGCAGCGTTAAACGTCGCATTTGTGCTGCAAACCGTCGGGAAATAGGGCCTAACGTGATTTAGACCTGCAAAATGCATTGTTTACTGACCAAACGGCTGTTTCAGTTTACCCCGTGATTTAGCGTATTCATGAGGTAAAAGTTACAATTCAACCGGGTAGCTGTTTTTCAGGGCCTGTTCTTATACCACTTTTGTATCGCAGGCAGACGACAGGCCTGATACGCGTCGTCTGTTAGCCATGAAAGTCAATCAAAATTTTAGCCATGAAAGTAAATAACCAATTGCCAAACCAGTCCATGAAAAATCAACCTGTCCTTTCACCCATGAAAAACCTGTCTATCCTGCCGTCGGGCGCCACCGGCGAAGTCAAAAATGTCCCTACTATTACAGTTTACAAGTTTGGGAAAGCGATCTCCGTTAAAGCCAGCGATATTACTTGTCTGGAAGGCGTCGGTAACTACACATTTGTATATACCCGGCATGAAAAGCACCTGGTTTCAAAATGTCTGAAAGAAGTTCAGGAAGAACTGAGCAGCGATTTTTTACGCATTCACAAATCATACAGCATCAATGCGCGCCATATCGCATCCCGGTGGCCCGATTATATTCACCTGAGCTGTGGTAAAGTGATCCCTATCGCCCGCAGGCGCATCCGTGAGACACACGAGATATTGGGAAGAATGGCGCTGTCAGCGTAGTGAGCCAACAGGCGCCCATTGGCCGTCAGGAGTTATGAACGTTTCATAATCCCTGACGGCTTTTTTATTAATACGCCCATTTCACATAAGCCGAAGCCCACGTAAAACCGGCGCCGAATGCAGAAAATATCAGGTTATCGCCCTTTTTGAGTTGCTTTTCGTAGTCCCAAAGGCAAAGCGGGATGGTTGCCGCCGTGGTGTTTCCGTAGTGGGCGATATTCATCATCACCTTGTCCATTCCCACGCCCATGCGGTTGGCGGTGGCTTCGATAATGCGGCGGTTGGCCTGATGCGGCACCAGCCAGGCGACATCGTCATGGCTGAGGTTGTTTCGTTCCATCATTTCCGCGGAAACATCCGCCATATTGCGAACGGCAGATTTGAACACCTGCTGGCCATCCTGGTGCAGGAAATGCAGGCGGGCATCGACGGTCTCATGGCTTGCCGGGAAACGGCTTCCACCGCCTCGTTGCACCAGCCGGTCGTACCCTTCGCCATCGGAGCGGATAAGCGTGTCGATCACACCGTAGCCTTCGGTATTGGGTTCCAGCAGCACGGCGCCGGCGCCATCGCCGAAGAGAATGCAAGTGCGACGGTCGGTATAGTCCATCACGGCCGACATTTTGTCGGTCCCTACCACGACCACTTTTTTATATTTGCCGGTTTCGATGAACTGAGCACCGAGTTCGAGGCCGTAGATAAAACCAGAGCAGGCTGCATTCACATCGAAGCTACCGATGTTACGAATGCCCAATTGGTCACAGATCAGATTGGCTGTACTTGGGAAAACAAAATCGGGTGTAATGGTTGCGCAAATGAGGAGGTCTATTTCAGCGGGATCGGTATTGGTCTTTTCGAGGAGGCCCTTCACCGCTCTGGCACCCATGTGCGAGCTTCCGAGTCCGGGCTCTTTCAGGATGCGGCGTTCCTTAATGCCGGTCCTGCTCACGATCCATTCGTCGCTGGTATCAACGAGTGTCTCCAATTCGGCATTTGTCAGAATATAGTCGGGTACATATCCTTCGATGCCTGAAATGGAGGCTTTTACTTGTTTCATATTCGATTTTAACACTGGTAAATTTCGCTGTTTGGGAATTCTCTTGCCCTGAACAACAAATATGCACTACAAAAGTGCTCATTTCTCCACCTTTCAATGGATTTTTTGGGAAGTTAATTTTAGAAGAAAAATTTAGGGGACAATGCGTATTTCGACGCGCCGGTTGAGCCTACGGTTCGCTTCGCAATCGTTAGGCGCTATCGGGAGGCCGCTGCCGAAGGCTTTTCCGCGAATGCGGGCAGTCTCAATGCTCCGCGAAACGAGGTACTTTTTGACCTCATCGACACGGTCGAAGGAAAGCAACAGGTTCTTTCTGGGATCGCCCACGTCGTCGGTATGTCCGAAAAGCTCAATGCGTGGAGCAGTGTTCCTGACAAGATAGTCGGCCAGGATTTCCAGCTCATAATCGCTCTCGGGCAATAGGTCCGGCTCGCTTCGGGTAAAGAGCAGTACGGTTTCGATGCCTTCTTTTAAATCCAGATCTGTTGCGGTAACCTCGGTAGTTTTGCCTGGTTCGTCAGTTTCTATCGGTGTTAAATAAAAAATCTTCGTTGGGCGCAGGGTCCGGGCTTCTATGACCTCGGAAAGCGTTTCATAACCGCTGGCATGGATAGAGATAACGCCCATGTCTTTGGCCGACATTTTAAACTGGTAGACGCCGTCTTCGTAAAGCGGCACAACCAGGTCCTCGGGACGTTGGCCCACCACCATGATCGTAGCTTGGATAGGCCGTAACGTATACTTGTCGAGAACGCGTACGGCGATCCGGGTTCGTTGCGGGATGATTTTTTGCTGGTTCGCGGGTACGTCGGCCCGCTGCTGGGCGTGCGCGGCAAAACCTGCCGCGATGGATATCATTAAGATGGTTGTAAAAGTTTTCATTCAATCTCCGGTTAGGTTGAACAATCGAATTTTACAAGCAATAGACTACTTCATAAATATATAAAGGTTATTTATATAATACAATAAGAGACGCATTTTATCAGGGCGATACGCTGAAATTTGGTCGCAGGGGCATATACAATGGGGCGGGCGTGACGCCATAGCCAAACCCCGACAGTTTCGTTTGCGGCGGCTCGTGAGCTGACAAGTTCACTTTACGGTTCCGGAAAAGCTTTTCGAGCTCGTCCCTGATCAGGACGGGCGCCTTCCAGGGTTCCAGTTTCATTTTTTTACTGAAAAGCTTTGGTACTTCTTCCTTCACTTTCAGCGGTAGCTTGTCCAGTTCCGGGTCAAATTGGATGCTCACCGTGTACCAGACGGCGATTGGTTTGCCGTCTTTTTGCGCAGGTGTCCATTTAGGCATGATACGGATGAGCCGGAGCGCTTCTTCATCCAGTTCAATGCCGGGGCTTTTGATGATCCGTCCGCTGCTGATATTGCCTTCTTCATCGATCAGAAAGGAAACCTGCACGGGCCCCTGAACACCCGATTGTAGCGCCTCGTCGGGGTATTTCAGGTTGTTGGCCAGAAATTTGGTTAACCCCCTGAAATAAGGCCAGCGGTCGAGCCGTATAGAAGAGCCGCTTTCGCTTCCCTGGTTAGCCTCTACGTCCTTCTTCAAAAGTTTTGACTGGGCCTTCATGCGCATCGCCAATGCCTGCGGCCTTGTTTTCAATGGAATAAAATACTCGCCCACGGACTTCGCTATGGGGATTTGCCGTGTTTCAAAATCCGGGTGCTTGATGACCAGCATCCCACTCAATGGAGCATCCGGGATTTCAAAACCGCCTGTGAGATTGGTTACCGTACCGCGTTCCGATCCGGCGATCAGTACTGCTGCATTCACTACCGGCCGCGACGATTCGTCGACGACCTTGCCAACAATCCGGGTAGTTTGCAGAAAAGCCGGTCGCACATCAAGGCTGTCGGAATAAGGATGTCCGGTAGCTGCCGTTGCTGTTGTCGCGACTGACGCGAGCAGCGCGAAGTATATGTATTTTAGGAGAATCGGTTCAGGTATTCTTGGCTGCATGAGTTTCCTAGTGTTAGAATGGGCAGATATTCATTCAACTATACCTTTTTTTCATAAACGATTGTAATTCAAATATAGGATACGCAAATGCCGGCGGAATGTGTAAAAATTTTGAAATAAAATCAGGCGGTATCGAAGCGACCGCTGACCACGGGAAAGTGTTTATTTTGCAAATGCATTTTTCGTTCAGAGGATGTGGCAGGAGCCTTTCCAAATTCAGACAGCCATGGAACTTTATTACACAACGCTTTTCGAATACATTTCCCGCATCATCACATTGCCGGAGGGCGACCGGGAGTCGGTACGGAGGTCGTTCAAGCCGTTGTTTGTTCCAAAAGATACAGTAATAGAGAAAGCGGGAGAAGTGCCCGGTTACCATAATTTTATCGTGTCGGGGTTCATGCGGAACTTTCATTTGGATGGGGATAACAATGAGATCACGACCGACCTTAATGATGGGCCGCGGTTCTTCACTTCTTATTTCCATTTCATGAACCGGACAGTCTCGAATGAGAACCTGCATTGCATTACGGATTGTGCCATTTTACGGATCAGTCGCGATGACGCCGAGGCTACGGCAGCAACCAGTACCACCCAGAAGGATTACACGATCCGCATTCTGCAAGAGCATTTGCAAAAGGATAAAGAGCGGATCAACGATATGGCGAACCTGACCGCCGAAACACGTCACGCGAAGTTTGCGCAGGCAAATCCAGGCATTATCAGACACGTGCCGTTGAAATACATAGCTTCCTATCTCGGTATTACCCAGCGGCACCTGAGCCGGTTGCGCAGCGGTGGCTAACCGCATACTTTTACACATCAATAGAACCGCTTATCCGCATTGGACATTTGTCTAACGTCGCTAGATGCGACCAGATTTAAGTTTGGCCAAACTTAAATGTCCGACATCATGGCCGAAAAAATTGACCTTCTTCCGAATCCGACGGAATATCCCCGAAAATTGCTTAACCTGGCGGTGGCCATGTGGTTTATGGTCACCACGATAGGTCAATGGGCATTTGGCATCTACATCCTTGCATTTTATGGAACCAGCACCGTTTCAGGTGACTTTAACCGTTGGAACGAGGTTTTGCCGCATGGCTATGTGACAGGCGACTGGACGGGTAACCTCGTTGTTGGTATCCACGTTTTGCTTGCAGCCATCCTGGTCTTTGGCGGGCCTTTGCAATTGCTGCCGTCCCTTCGGAAGCTAGCGCCGGGAGCTCACCGCTGGCTTGGCCGGATTTACACTACCACGGCCGTAATCGTCGCCACCGGCGGTTTCGTGATGGTGTGGACGCGGGGCGCTGTCGGCGACCGGGGACAGCATGTCAGTATCAGTATTCAGACCATCTACATCATTGTTTTCGCATTGCTCGCCTGGCGGCATGCGCGTGCGCGGCAGTTTGACAAGCATCGAAAATGGGCAACGCGACTATTCATGGTGGTAAGCGGCGTGTGGTTTTTTAGGATAGGATTGATGTGTTGGCTGGTTCTCAACGGTGGCCCGGCTGGTTTCGATCCACGGACATTTAGCGGGCCGTTTCTTACGACGCTGGCAGTGTTCGTTTACGCCCTGCCAGTTTCGCTCCTGCTGCTCGAATTGTATTTTTATGCCCAAAAAGCGGTAAAATCCGTCGTTATCACGGCCGTTGCACTATTGATTTTTATGGTTACCGCACTGATGGCCGTCGGGGTTTTCGGGGCGGTAGCGGGTATGTGGCTGCCAAGGATCGGGTAGGGCTGTTCTTGCCTATAAACCTGAATCTGTATCTGTTCCTATTGCTAATAATTTGTGAGCTTTGCCGGAGAAGCGGAACAGTCTACTAGGGTTTTCTGCGGGTATACCGATTAATGTTCCATATGAATGATGCATTTAAACTGATTATCGCAGACAGCGAATCACATTTTGAAGACGGAAAGAAACTCTTCCGGGAATACGCCGCGTCGTTGCCCATCGACCTCGCTTTCCAACGCTTTGAGGAAGAGCTTGATACTGTGCAGGTTCAATACGGACTACCTTCCGGCGCGCTGGTCCTTGCGTATGCGGGCGAGCGTGCTGTTGGCTGCGCAGGTGTTCGCAGCAAAGGACAGGGGATCGCTGAATTGAAGCGGATGTATGTTCAACCGGAATTTCGGGGGCATCAGCTCGGACGGTTGCTGCTGGAAAGATCCGTTTCGCTAGCTAGGGATTTGGGATACAAGAAACTCCGGCTTGATACGCTGGCCAGCATGACCGGTGCGCGCAGGCTGTATGAGTCATTTGGGTTCGGGATCATAGATGCTTACTACGACAATCCCCATGCGGACGCTATTTATATGGAAAAGACGCTTTGAATTGAACGGTGTCTAACGGTAGCGCCTCATCAACAATGATAAGGGCCACAAAATGGCGGTAACGAACCAGCGGTAAACCCTGCATTACAGGTGGGGTTTCTTCCCAATATTGTTAAATTTATGAAAGTTCATTCTTAAAGAGCCTTATGTCATGCAAAGCAAACTTTTGATAGCATTGCTGCTGCTGGTCGGCACCCATTTGAATTGCATTCCCGCAAAGTCTCAGTCGCTGAGTACCATCAGCGATGGCGACGGTAATACGTATACCGTTAAGGTAATGCCGGACGAAAACCTGTGGATGACCCAGGATTTAAATACCCGCGTCGATAGTTCCTGGTGCTTTGCCAATGATCCTGCAAATTGTAAGGTTTACGGACGATTGTATACCTACTTTTCGGCCGCCAGGGCTTGCGAAATGTTGGGCGACGGATGGCATTTGCCTTCCAGGAAGGACTGGGAAGGGCTGTCTGACGCATACGGGGGCGCCAGCAACAAATCGAAGGACTGGGGCAGAGCGGCGTATAAAGCACTGCAAACGGGGGGCGAATCCGGGTTCAATGCTACATTAGGGGGAAATCGGGAACTGACCGACGGGCAGTACGCCCGATTGAACGCCCATGGTTTCTATTGGACAACCACCGAAATCGATGCGCAGACGGCCTGGAACTATAATTTTGGCGCAGGAGGCAAAGCATTGCATTGCCAGGACGGAATGGGAAAGGGAGAAGGTGCGTCGGCCCGTTGCATCAAAACGGCCGTAAAGAATTAGTCCCTGTCCGAATTGCCCCGCGATAATGTCCGTTTCACACCGCATTTGCTAAAAACGAAGGCTGTAATTTGTGTTCTTCATGGAGAATCAGAAGTCAACACTTAAAACAAACAGATGATGTCAGCACAAGATTTCAGCGCAACGATCCTGGTGGATCAAACACCGGAGGCGGTTTTTAATGCCGTTACGAATGTTCGTGGATGGTGGTCGGAAGAAATAGAAGGAAATACAGCGGCTTTCAACGACGAATTCAAATACAAATTCGAAGACGTACACCGCTGCCATGTCCGGTTGACGGAAGTGGTACCGGCCCAAAAGGTCGTATGGCTCATTTTGGACAACTATTTCAAATTTACAGAGGACGAAAAGGAATGGACAGGTACCCAGGTCATCTTCGACATTGCCAGCCTTGGTAACCAGACGCAGCTGCGAATGACACACCTGGGGCTGGTACCGACCTACGAATGCTTCAACATTTGTCGCGATGCATGGAGTTTTTACATCAAAGAAAGCCTGTATAACCTGATCACGACCGGTACCGGCAAACCCAATGCCACGGGTAAGCCTCAGACCGAGAACGAGAAGACGATTGTTGGTACGGAGAAATAGGCCGGATTTGGTCTTTGATAGAGGTACGATTTATTTCGCAGGCTTGGGGTATTTTTTCAGTATCTCGACCATTCGGAGTGTTTTTGTAAGAATGGTGTCTCCTTGATGTTCAATACCTTGATATTCTTCCCGTTTCGTCTGAGCGGAAGCGTTTTTGGATACAGATTTTGTTGCGTTAGACGACATATTCACGGAGTGTTAATTTCAAATTTATTGATTATTTCATTGTGAATAAAAAGGCGTCAAAGTTGATGCCCCTTGGAAATCTCCGTTTTACCGGAACTGCGAAACTTACAAGCATGTGCCACATCGAGAAACCTAAGATATTCTTCGTACTCAGAGGCTTTTAATAACTCGGTCTGGTATTTTGGAAGGGTCATATGATTGCGCGCGACCGTTTATACTGGTATCCCAGGATTTCGCAGTCAACTTGTGACCAATATTTATAGGATTTGGTATTAAATCCAAATTGTAACGTGAATCGATTTTCAAGTGACAGTGTAATTTTCCTGCGGAGGCGCCGATGCAAAGCCGGCGCCTTTTGTATTCATTACCTCCTAAAATAATCTTCTTCCTATACGATGCTCAAAACGGATAGTGTCGCATTCCTCCGTCGACTACGACCGCTGAGCCGGTTACGTAGCGCGCTCTTGGAGATACGAGGAAGACGGCCATATCGGCCATGTCCTGCGGTTCGCCGAAGTCGCCGAGCGGAATTTCTTGTGAAGCGAACGCTTTTCGTTCCTCTGCCGAAAAGTATGGCCGGATGTTTGCCGTGTCGATCAGCCCCGGTTGCAGCGTATTGACGCGGATATTGTATTTCCCAACCTGCCCAGCCAGTTGTTTCGACCAGGCTGCCATACTTGCCTTGGCTACGGCCGAGACATTGATGCTGCGGAGCTCGTAAGTGCTCGTCAGGTTCAGGATAACACCTTGCCGACGGTTGACCATATGCGGCAGGAGCTCCTGCGTAAGTTGGCGGGGACGATCGAAGTCCAGCGCCATCGTGTCATCCCATGGCTGCTCGGGGCCCGTAATATCCACCGGGCGGCTTTGTCCGGCGTTGTTAATAAGAATATCCACATGGCCCAATGCCGCCAGCGCGGCCCGGGCGATACGATGCGGCCCATCGGACGCGATGAAATCCTGGGAAAATACAACAGGTTCTATGGCTGTCTCGGTGGCTACTTCCTCCCTAAGACTGTGCAGCAGCTCCTCGTTGCGCGCCGTAGCGAACACCCGTACACCTTCCCTGGCCAGTTCTTTTACAATGGCGCGGCCGATGCCCTGGCTGGCACCTGTTACCACGGCTGTTCTTCCTTTTAATTGCAAATCCATGATTGTGCTGCGAATCTGTTAAAAACTGGTTGCAAACCTAGCCGGAAGCATTTAAATTTGAATGCTATACAACCAATTGTGGGGTACTAACAAAAGTGTAAGTAATGGCAGCCAGAAAACAAAATTCTACCTACACCAGCAATGAAAAGTACATTGTGGAATGCGATCTTACCTACGCGGTCAACAAGATTGGTGGAAGGTGGAAGATATTGATTATCAGTAAGCTGGAAAAAGGGAAAATGCGGTTTGGGGAGCTTAAAAAAGAATTTCCCTACATCACGGAACGGATGCTGACGCTACAACTGCGCGCGCTGGAACAGGATGGGCTGGTCAAGCGCACGGTATACGCCGAAGTGCCGCCACGTGTAGAATACGAGCTTACGGAAATGGCTGCTGCGTTCGGGCCGATTTTCCAGCAGCTCAGTGAATGGGGCGGGAAGCACCGGAAAAGCGTCAGTTGAGCTTATAAGCCTCCGCAAGCTGTACGAGGGCCTTGCGGTCGGAGATATTTAGTTTATCGAATATACGCCGCCTGAACGTGCTCACAGAGGTATATTGCAATTGCATCAGCTCGCTGATCTGTGTGATAGTATAATCCTGAATGATGTACATCGCTACCTGAAACTCCCTGGGCGTCAGCCCGTCGAACGGGTTCATCGATTTCCGGTTCAGCGTGTCGTTTACAATAATCTCGGCCAGGTCGGCACTCATGTATTTCTTTCCCGCCAATACCACATTCACGGCCCTGATCAGCTCTTCGGGCGACGCGTCCTTTTCAAGATACCCGTGCGCGCCCATTTGCAGCGCCCGTTTTCCAAAAATCATCTCGCTGTTCATCGATACGACCAGTACTTTGGTGTCGGTATGATGACTCCGGATCCAGTGTAATACGGTGCTCGGATCTGTGTCGGGCATGCTCAGATCGAGTAGCACGAGATCGTAGACATTGATTTTTAGCTGGGTCATGATGGACTGACCATCCCAGCTTTCGTCTATTTGGGCCTCGGGGAAATGATTGAGTAACGCAGCTTTAAGCCCGTACCGGACCAGCGAATGGTCGTCGGCAATCAGTATTTTTTTCATAACGTAGTGAAATTGGGCGGAGAAATCTCCGTCAAAATAGCTTCTGTTGTGTTAGGTTGGCCGGGTAAAAGCCCGGAAATCGTGACGGACGTTCCCTGTCCGACGGTACTTTCTACGTCCAGCCTGCATTCGAGGCGGGCCACAAAATCGATGATGATCTGGTAGCCAAGGCGGCCGCTTTGCTCGATACCCTCGGTTGTAAGTACATGCTCGATGCGCCGGTTGATTTGACTCAGATCGGCAGGCGACATTCCCCGCCCGTTGTCCGATACTGTTAGTTTCAGGTATTGATCATCCATTTTGTCAATTTGTACCCGGATATGCCCGCCGGAAGTGTATTTGTTGGCGTTGTCTATCAGGTTTCGGATCACAGCCTTTAATATTTCCCGGTTCGTTAAAAGTAAGTAATTGCCGTGGTTAACGAATTCGAGCGTATTGTTTTTTAAAAGAAGCATCTCTTCAAAAAACTCGCTCAACTCGTTGGCCAGGCCCTCAAACGGGAACGGGCGCTTACTAAGGAAAAAGCCATCCTGCTGTGATTTGGTCCAGAGGTTGATCTCCTTTACAAATGCGTGAATACTGGTAGCGGCCTTTTTGATCTCGGCAGTCCCGGCCCTGACGTCATCCAGACGGTCCTTTTCCAACGCGGCAGCAACGTGGTCCGAAAGCAGGTTTAGAAAATGTAGGGGCGATTGCAGGTCGTGGGCTAGCAGCAGCGTAATCTTTTCTTTCAGCCGGTTGCTGTATTCCAGCTGTTTGGTGCGTTCACGGACCTGGGCTTCCAGCTGTTTTTTCCGTTGAGTCAGGTAATGATAGCGCAGCTTCACCACCAGGTAAAAGGAAAAGGCAAGCAGGCACAGCGCGAAAAGCGTAGCATACCAGGTTTGATACCAGAAAGGGGTTACTGTGAAGCTCTTAGCTAATACGCCGACGTTATTGTACCCGAAACCCGCCTTTTTTCTCACTTGAAGCGTATAGTTTCCGTGGCTCAGCCGGTTGAGGGTGATGGTCAGGTTGCTGTTTAGCTGATACCATTCATCATCCAGCCCCCTGATATTGTATTCCAAAAGCTGGTTTTCGGGCAATCCGAAATAGGGCGATGCCAGCGTGATTTCAATGCGGTTAAACGAAGGGCCGAGTCGCAAGTCGTTCGCAAATGGCTGTTCTTTTCCGTCTACAACAAATTTGTCGATCAGGATCCGGGCATTTGGAAGAATATCGGTTATACTGTCGGGGTACATCTGCACGAGCCCGTCCATCGACGGAAAGGAGAACTTACCATCCGGAAAAACGACCGCCGACGGGTCGCAGCCGCCATTAAATTCGTTGTTGCCAAAGCCATTGCTCTTGTCATAATAATAGTAGAAGACACTGTTCGCCTTGCCGTCGAGGTAGTCGTACAGGTCTTGCGTCCGGCATTTGAAGAGGCCATGGTTGGTGCTCATCCACATGAAGCCCTTTTTATCTTCCAGAAAAGTGTGTACTACGAGCAGATAACCGTTGCGGTCGAGTGGCAATGCGGTTGATTTTCCATTGCGTATCGCGTAGAATCCCTGTCCGTAGGTTCCTGCCCAGAGTGTTTTCTTTTGATCGAGATAAAACGCCCTCACTTCCCGGCCCTTCATTTCGGGGATGTCCTTAAATGTCGCTTTTTGAACATCTACCTGAAATAAGCCGTTGCCATCCGATGCCCAGAAGCTCTCATTATTTACAGGAATGAACGTTTTGACTGCCCTGGGCAAGCTCATCCAGCGGATCGAGTCGCCGGATATTTTGCCCAGCTTCCCGGAGACCATGTTAAGCCAGATATTCCCGTCGGGCGTCTGGGCAAATCTGGCAACCTCTTTTTCCGCGTAAAACTGGCGGATTAGTTTTAAATCGGTTGCGCGTTGCTCCACGTGTTTCGGTGACCTGTTCAGCCATACATAACCATTCCGGTCAATCAGGATCCCACTCCTGGGGATAAGCGGGAACAGGTCACCGGAAATGATGCCGGTAGGCAGTATCCCGCCTAGCTCGGTAAGTACACCATTGTTTTTGTATAAATGCTGGCTGTAAAAATTGCTGTTCGTCCCCGGGATGCGGACGATTTTGAACTGTTTCTTTTTGAAAATATAGAGCCCGCCCGTATCGGTACCCAGCATGTGAATGCCCGATTCGGGGATGTTCAGGTAACAAGCCACGTGGCCGATATTTCCCGTTTTCAGCACAGGTTTACAAATAAGGATATTATCGGTGCCGGGGTGGAGTTCATAAAAGGTATCCGAGTTATGCAGAAAAAGGCGTTTGCCTTGCTGAAAAAACTGCGATGGTCCCTGGAACTCCCGTGCATTTCCTCCGGATATCTTTGAGGAAACGGCATATTCCCTGCCCGAAGAATCGATACAGGCCATCCGGCCTTGCTGATTGAAAAAATAGATCCTTTTATTCAGCATTCCGGCCTTATTATAGGCCATTGCGAAGCCATCGAAAGTCTTTAAAAGGGTTAGTTTTTTTTGATGGAAGTACGCCAACGTGGCATCCCCGACGAGGACAAAACCGTCCCCGCGAGCGCCGACCCGATGATAAATCACTTGTGCCGCAAAACCCTCAAACAACGATTCGACGCGGCGGCGGTCCTTCGGCACCAGGTTACGAAAGATATCAAACTGGTCTTTGGGCGATTGCAGTAGCACAATCCGGTTGCGAATGTGCGGGTTGAGGATAAATGGCTGGTTATTTTTATCAAAAGAAAATACCTTAAAGCCGGTATCCTTAAAGTAAATGGTGCTATCGCCCGTCAGGCCCAAATCGATAATGCGGTTGCTGGCAAGCTGCGGTACGTTGCTGAGGTTATAGGTAACGAAATGGGTCCCGTCGAACCGCACCACGCCGCCCTGGGTAGTCATCCAGACGAAACCGTTTTTGTCCATCCGAAGCTGCATGACGCTGTTCTGAGGCAGGCCGTTGTCGCTTGTATAATGTTGTTCGGTGAAATCGGAAACCTCCTGGGCAGATACGTTTAAGGCTACCGTGAGGAGGGTGAGAAGGGCAGTAATCCTCGCAATTTTCATAGCCGGGTCAACAAAATGGGTTTGTCCTGAAATGACAAATGTAAGGTCGGAATTTAGGTACAATAATAGCTTAGTTTCGCAATAATTTCTATGGGTTGTACAAACATTTCTAGCCTGCTGGTTTGTTATTTAAGGCGAACTTATCGATTGGTTTTCGTTACCTCTGATATTTGGTGTGCTGATTGCCGACAGCGTTTCCGGATCTGGTCCGTGGAGAACCTGAAATGGCATTGTGCGTGCGGATTATTCGGACATTCGATCTTAAACCCCGTTGTATACAGAAGCGGCTGGGAGGCTAGCTTATTCCATGTCTTCAAAACCGTATGCGTTACGATCCAGCAAGATCATAGACATCAGCCAGTTCACGTTTTCCTCTTCCTCCGGTAGCGGGTCGCGCTCCCAGACGTGCCATCCGTCGATATGCCGGTAGTATTTCTCTTTGGTTTGCTGGGCAAACGCTTTTGATTCATTTAGTTTTTCAAGATAAAATTCTGGGATTTCAGAATTTCTCCGTGGTAGTTTAGTTTTCACAAATCCTGCCACTGCCCGGGTAGGCTCGTCCATCCATTGTTCAAATGCATCGAAGGTGGGAAGCAGACAGGACGCGTAATGCCCCAAGAGCGCCGATTTTAGCCGAATGGGAGCATAGATACTGCAATGACGAAAGTGGTCAACCAATATCTGCTTCCTTCGGTCATGCAGGAAAGTTCTGTAATTGGCTTTGAGGTAATCAACCTTGCTGCGGTCGATAATCAATGACAATATCATTTGCGTGCTGCCGAACAAAATGGAAGGAATCAATGTGGTTTTCAGAAAGTAGACTTTCTCCCTCATTTGATCCGCCCAGATTCTATTTGCCTTATCTTGATCCACGAGCCTTTCAATGTACATTTCTTTCTGTTCTGCGACACGTTTTTGATATTCAGCCATCTGCTCTCCACTCAATATTTCCCGGAAAACACTGTACTCGAAATCCCATTCTTCTTGCGCAGAAAATGCATGCGTCGGTGAATGCGATTCCTTCATGTGCTCGAATCTCAGCACTTTCTCAGCTTGTTCCGAATTGAGATTCAATTGATGATACCTGGCCTGGACAAATTTGATTTCTTCCCTTTCCATTCAGATTAATTTGCTGATATGCCAAGATAGCGACGCCTTCCGGAATTTCCTTCGAATAAAATCCTCCCTTTTTAAGATTATTTGCAGCCGATCCTCGTCTTCCGGGTGAAGATTTTGGCAATGGTGAACAGATATGATGAAGCATTTGAAACCCTGGATTGTTATTTTAGTAATCTGCGTGCACTGGGGCGTTGCAAACGGGCAGAGCATTCCGGTTAATCGTGCCGGAGGCGTTCCGAAAGCAGAGGAGGTGGGTGCCGGGAAATTGCCCGCGGAGCTGCATTTCAGTGCGGAGATCGGGATTACTTTCCGGCTGTTTTCACAAGGAACGAAGGCGTAGAGCTGATGCCGCTCGGGGCGTTGATTTATGCGAACGGTCAGGAAAATAGCAATAACATTATTTTGCAAAGCTGTCCGCCTCGATAATGGCATTGGCAAATGCCCTGGGCGCTTCCTGAGGCAGATTATGACCTGCTCCTTTGATAATGTGGTGCACGTGTTTGCCGCTGAATTTGGCCGCGAATGCCGAACCGTCGCTGGCAGGCACGACGCCGTCTGAGTCGCCGTCGAGGGTTACCGTCGGAACCGCGATGACAGGGCCTGTGAAAAGTTTTTGCTCGATGTCGTCATATTGCTTCTCGCCAGGTTCGATACTCAGGCGCCAGCGGTAGTTGTGGATGACGATCGCGGTGTAATCGGGATTTTTGAAAGATTCGGCAGAACGGTTGTAAGTGGCTTCGTCGAATGCCCATTTGGGTGAAATGTTTTTCCAGATCAGCTTATTGAAATCATACCAGTTGGCCGCGTACCCTTTTTGACCGCGGTCGGTGGCGAAATAGTACTGGTACCACCAGCCCCATTCGGCGGCGGGTGAAAGCGGTTTCTGGTTTTTTTCAAGATTGTTGATCAGGTACCCGTTCACGGACACCATTGCTTTGCAGCGTTCCGGCCAAAGCGCGGCGATGATATTGGCCGTCCGCGCGCCCCAGTCGAAGCCGCCGATTATCGCGTTTTTGATTTTCAACGCGTCCATTAAAGCGATGATGTCAGCTGCAACTGCCGCCTGCTGGCCATTCCGGAAGGTTTTGTCCGAAAGAAACCGCGTAGTGCCGTGACCCCGTAAATGTGGTACGATCACCCTGTAACCCGCGTCGGCAAGTAGTGCGGCCGTTTCGGCGTAACTATGGATATCGTACGGCCAGCCATGCAACAAAATCACCGCCTGACCATTTGCCGGGCCCGTTTCGGCGTAACCGATATTGAGTACCCCGGCTTCCACCTGCTTGATTTCGTCAAAAGTATGGACTTGTATCCCAGGTGCGCTTTTTACATTCCCTTTTGCCAGGGCACGCGACGGCATGATCTGTGTTGCTGCGAAGGCGAGGGCGGTCAGGCCCAGAAAGTTGCGACGGCTGTATTGCGTGTTATTTTTCATGTTTAATGATGTCGAAGATCGATAGTTAATGTCTTGCCGGGACTATTTCCCGGGTTGGATGAATCAAAATTAGCCTTCTACACATCCGACGGAAACGGGAAACTGGCCGAACCGGACAATACCGACGGTCGGCTGGACATTTGCGGCGGCGTATCCGACCGGCCAAGGCAGTGGTTTTTATATTTTATTTGACAAAACCCATACTTTCAACCATTTAAACATGGTTCTATTTAAAATGAAAAAAGGATGACGTTTGCTTTCACTTTAAACACTTCCAACTATGGGTACTAAATTATCGGTTCTTATTTTATTGTTCGCAGTATCAGCCTGTAACCAAGGCAAACCTGAACATACCGACACCAAGGTTCAATTGAAAAGGAAAGCCAGTTCGATGGCTGATATGCGTACCGGATATACCTCCGATAATTACAAAAACGTTCTGGTCAATTATACCTTTGATCCGGTAAACTATTTAGAAGTAAATAAATATATGCAGGACAAAGGGCTACTTCCATCCACACATTTTAATGCCGGACTAACGTGGCAGGAGGTAGATGAAGCCGCAAAAAAAGTGTTATCAGAAAAGGCAAATGATCCAAACGAAGGAGTTTACAAACAATATTGCGCCGTTTCCGTCCTGACGAATACAGATCTTCTTTCAGCGACTAGTCCGGAAGCCCAAAAGGTCGTAGCGTTCTATCTTGACATTCTTTTTAAGGAAAAAAATGAGTCAATTGGTTTGTATTACTACGCTTTGAGAAATGCAAGTCCAATACTTTCAAAAGAATACATCAAGGAAGTATCAGATTTTGCTATTGCATCAGCAAAGAAATCGCTGGTGGGTATTAAAGAAACCCTGGCAAACTTATCTTTACAAGCAAAAAAAGAGCAAAATACATCAGAGAAAGATAGGATAGCCAGCTCGATCGAAATAGGCAAATATATTGTTGAAAGCGACGAAACCTTTATTGAAAAAATCGCTTCCCTGAATACTTAGGAAAAAGTCAGGACATTTTTCATTCGCCGAAAGGTTGCCCTGTGAAGTATTCGCTACGTTGGTTACATTCACGATTGGCTGGCACAAGCCCCTGCCCATGCAAGCGGATCAGTCCTGAAATTCCAGCAGTGCTTTCAGCGCCTTAAAACACGCATATGCCAAGTAAATAGGAGCCAGCACCGGCAGGAAAACGGCCATTTTCAGGATGTCGTCGTTCGTAAAGTTTTTCATAACGATGCTTTTTGAGTACAACTTATTCTACAATAGGATAAAAGTTGTACCACAAATATAAGGCAACAAAATTTAAGTTGGGGTAAAAAAAAAGCTGCTCACAGTTAAATGAGCAGCTTTTTTTTGAACGATTATTTTTACTTATTCCACCATAGGGCGGTCGTAATATCATCATTGCCTTGCGACTTCACCGCATTCTGGTAGTTGGCAAGGTTCACGCTCTGTTCTTTGGGGGGGTAGTACAGTCGTTGTGGCACACCTTCGCCGAACAGGGGCTGGAACTTGTAATCTGTGGTTTTGCCGTCCACAGTGCGGCTCCAGACGATATCACCGGGTTTTACCAGGAATGTAGGGTGGCCCGTGCGACGGATTTCAGCCCATGCCTCGTCGCTCTGGGTGTATAGCGCCAGGTATTTCTGGTTCAGTACATTGGCTTTGTCGGCTTTCGGGAGTGCGGCCAGATACGGAGTGATATCGGCCTGCGCAACGCCCCATTTTTGCAGCGAAGCGGTTACGCCATTGATATACTCCTGCTGGTCCCAGTTTTTGTATTCCGAAATCAGGAAAGCCACTTCGGCATATTCCTGCAAAACCTCTCCATAATTGGCTGCATTCACAACGGCGCCCGGAAGGCTCACGTCCGTAGCGGTAAGCAGGCCCGCGGCAGCAACGGGAAGGCCGTATGGCTGGCCAACGTAATTGCCGGCAGCATTTTTGGCCGCATAGATCGGCAAGCGAGGATCCTGAACTTTTACAGTGCCCAGGTCGCCTTTCAGCACGTTGATGATCACATGCGACACGGCGAAGTCTTTACGGTTGGCGGTAACGGTGGCGCGGTAAAGCGGCGCTTCGTTAGGTGCCAGGGGCTGGTATTTGAACACGGCATTATCTGCATTGGAAGTGAACACTCCCTTTGCCAATGCGTCGTCGAAATGCGACTTCGACTCGGCCGGGAGCTGTTTGCGGATACGCGTAGCTACACGCAGGCGCAGAGAGTTCGCAAACTTGGCCCACAGCTCGTTCTTGCCTTTGTAAATCACATCGTAATTTCCGAAAGTAGTGGCGCTTTTGTATTTAATCAGCGTATCGCCGGCCGCTTTCAGCTCATTCAGAATATCGAGATAGATTTTCTGTTGGCTGGCATAGGCCGGGCTCAGATTTTCCGGTTGCTGCTGCAATGCCTGAAACTCAGGGTCCTGGTTGCCGTACGATTGATAGGGGATGTTACCAAACACATCGGTCAGGTTCTGGAAGGCATAAGCTTTCAGAATGCGGGCGATGGCGATCTGGTTCGCATTGCTACCGGCGATTCCGGCCGCAGCTATGTTTTTGGTGGCCGGGTCGCTGTTCAGCCTGATAATCTCATTGAGGTTGTTGAGCGCCTTGTATGCATTGCTCCAATACGTATCCGAATACGAGCGGGGAATATCGTAGCGCGACTGGTCGCTGTAAATATTCTGGCTGTAATATTGTGCAAAAAGCTGCGAGCCGCGCAGGGAGCTGTTCTCGTTGCGGATGTTGTCGATCACCTGTTTTTCTGCTGAGAGCAGCACGGTGGTCGTCGTTACGTTTTCGGGCCGGTTCGGGTCCTTGTTGATGTCCTCGAAATGGCTGTCTGAGCAGCTGGCCAGCAATGCGCCGAGGCCGAGGACCAGAATGCCTTTATGATATATGAACTTTTGCATGATCTTCAATTTGAATGTGGTGGTTAGAACTTCACATTTACGTTCAGGCCGTAAGTAGCAGGTACCGGAACGCTCCCGCCTTCCAGGCCCTGGATGTTGCCACCGCTGCTGGTGAACTCTGGATCGATGTATTTGCTGGCTGTGTAAATGTTGGCCAGGTTTCGACCGTAAACTCCGAAATAGACCTGTTTGACGGCTTTGTTAGTCAGCGCCAGATTATATCCGAACGTGATCTCGCGCAGTTTTACAAATGTCGCGTCGAAGATCGTCTGCGGGGTAGGACCGCTGTATTCCCCGCGTGACCATGCCTGGGCGGTAATGCGGGTGTCGTTTTGTGTGGTATTGGTCACCTGGTAGGTCCCGTCGGCATTGTAAGTAACCGTGCCCTTCACACCGTCGAGCACCACGCCCGTTTCGCGGATGTTGTTTGCGGCGGTTTTATCCAGAACACCTGCGTACATGGCCACCTTGTAGGTTTGCGAGAAGAACTTGCCGCCCACGCGCCCGTCGACGAGGAAGCCGAGGTTGAAATGCTTGTAAGTAAAGTTGTTCTGGAAACCAAACAGGTATTTCGGCAGCACGCTTCCCAGGGGGGTAAGCTGCTGGGCGCGCTCGTAAGTGCCGTCGGCTTTGATCACTTTCTGACCGTCGGCCGCGTAAACGAAGTCATTGCCCAGGATCTGTCCATACGGCTGGCCTTCACGCGCAACGAGCGTCACCAGGCTGTTGGCAAGCTGGAACGTATTCACGCCCGGTGCCAGCTGGATCACCTTGTTACGGTTTCTCGACCAGTTCAGGCTTGAATTCCATTCAAAGCCATTGGCGCGTACAGGCGTACCGGTGAGCGTTACTTCAATCCCCTTATTATTGATCTTACCCGCATTGATCACCTTCGAATCGTAACCGAATGCCGACGATACCGGAATATTGATGATCTGGTTGCGGCTCACGTTATCATAATAGGTAATGTCGAGGCCGACGCGGTTTTTCAATGCCTGGATGTTCAACCCGGCCTCCCAGGAGCTTGTAATCTCTGGTTTCAAAGCCTGGTTGTTCAGCTGCGCGGGCAGCTTGTACGAAGGAAGGCCATCGAACGATTGGCTAGCTTCATAAGCGCGTTGCAGCTGGTAAGGATCGGTGTCGTTACCGACCTGTGCCCAGCCGAGGCGTACTTTGGCAAAATCCAGCCAGCTGATGTCTTTCACGCCATTCAGCTCGGTAAGGATCAAACTCGTCGTGAGCGATGGGTAAGCAAACGAGTTCCGGTTGAGCGGCAGGGTAGAGGACCAGTCGTTACGCAGTGTCCCGTCGAGGAATAGCAGGCTCTTCCAGCCGAGCGAGAAGCTACCGAAGATCGAGCTGATCTGCTTCCGGTAAGCATTTGAGTTCACGAGTACCGAGCTGGCGTTTTTCAGGTTGTAATATTCAGGAATGACCAACCCGCCTTGCGTTACGGCATCGCTGATGCGCCGGCGCTGGCTCATAATGTTACCGCCCGCATTCACATTCAATGAAATATCGCCCCAGCTTTTGGTCGCCGATGCCAGCAATTCGTAGTTGAACTCACTGAAATTGTTGTTGTACTCCTGGTACTGCGACTGCGTCCGCGAATAGACGGCAATGCGGTCCTGGTATTGATATTGATAAACA
Source organism: Dyadobacter sp. OTU695 (assembly GCF_038440355.1). Lineage (NCBI taxonomy): Bacteria > Pseudomonadati > Bacteroidota > Cytophagia > Cytophagales > Spirosomataceae > Dyadobacter > Dyadobacter sp. OTU695. The sequence continues at coordinate 114,584 of NZ_JASATN010000004.1, forward strand.
TCCGCATTGACCTTTCCGCTCAGTTTGAGCCAGTTGTTCACATCGTAGATGACGCCCACATTGCCGTAGAAACGGTCACGGTTTTCTTCGAGGTAGCTTTGGTAAGCCGACCAGTACGGGTTATCGATAAACTTGGCAGCTTCGCCGGCCGGCGTATCCTGGTAGCCGCTGCGGTTCCAGAGGATCTGGCTGCCGTCGGCGCGTTTGTAGTTTTTCAGCTTCTCATAATCTACCTGCACCTGTCCCCACTGGAACGCTTCGAGGATAATGTTCCGGTTGGTAGCACCCGTCCAGGGCCGTCCCGTCGACTGGTTTTTGATATAATTGAAGTTATTATAAAACTTGAATTTGCCAGCCTGCGTAGAACCCGAGAAGTTGATCGAGTTACGTTTCAGAGACGAGTTCGGGATGGTACCTTTTACATTCTTATTGGTAAATGAAATGCGGTAGGTCGAGTTCGCATTACCGCCGCTCACAGCGAGGCTGTTCGTGTTCGAAACGCCTGTTTCGAAGAATGTATGCACATCGTTTTTAGGATAAGCCCATGGCTGTGGTTTCAGGTATTCAGCCGTGTTCTCAGGGTCGAGGTTATACCAATGCAGCACAGGCGTGCCGTCCAGTTTCGGCCCCCAGCTTTCATCTACGGCATATTCTGCGATGTTATATTCAGTTCCGCCGATAGTGGCTTTCTGGAATGTACTCGAAAAACCGCCGCCATAGAGTTTCTGGCGTTTCGGAAGACGCACGATGTTTTCAAACTCGACACCGGTGTTCAGTGTGATATTGACCTTGCTGTTTTCCTTGCCTTTCTTGGTGGTAATCAGAATCACCCCGTTTGCGGCGCGCGTACCATAAAGCGCTGCTGCGGACGGACCTTTCAGAACGGAAATGTTCTCGATATCGTCGGGGTTCAGGTCCTGGATCATATTACCAACGTCCTTGCCTCCGCTTCCCGCGCTGGTAGCTGCGCTGTTGAGGTCGGCATTGTCGATCGGCGTACCATCGATCACATACAAAGGTTGGTTATTACCTGAAATGGAGTTGATACCGCGGAGCAACACGCGCGAGGAGCCGCCCATGTTACCACCGGAGGTAACCACCTGTAAGCCCGCTACCTTTCCGGATAATGCGCTCAATGCATTCGTAGGGCGCGTTTGTAATGCCTCGCCTTTCACTTCCTGCACAGCATAACCCAGCGCCCGCTTTTCACGCGAAATACCTAACGCGGTTACCACGACTTCGTTCAGGATTTTCGCGTCCTGTTTTAATGCGATGGCGATTTTGTCGCTGTTGCCCAAAGCCACTTCCTGGGTGATATAGCCTATAAACGATATCACAAGTACGGGTGAATCGCCGTTGATTTCCAGGCTAAAACCTCCGTTTACGTCGGTCAATGTACCTGTTGATGACCCTTTTAAGGTCACGGATGCTCCGGGAAGCCCGCTGGAATCGTTTGCATCGGTGACCGTACCAGTAATCGTCCGCTGCTGTGCATGCACGAGCCCGGTCGCGAGTAAAGTCACCAGAATGAAGTAGATAAATCTCGTTTTCATGAATTGTATTTTGGTGAGGATTTGTTGAGTTGTTGTTTTGGAATTTTCTCCTGTTTTTGGCTGACTGATATTAAAATTAATTTTCTATAAACGGGTTTTTCTAAAATTAAATTCCGGTAAATCTTCTAAAATGAAGTTATTATAATGATTGTATTATTAAATATTTTGTAAATGTATTAAAAATAAGTTAAAATGATTAATATCTATCGGATTGATAGATTAAAAAAATGGAAAGGCAATAATTGGATTGTTTCAAGTTTTACGCTTCCCGCTGACGGGGAGGGAATTAACTGGCTATTGCGCCAGCGGTTACACGTTGCCTGGCGTTCAGAAGTCTACGGGATGAATTATCTGGACCTTGTGCGGCACCCTTTCGCAGCCTATGGTAACATTTATTTAATACGAAAGATTATCTGGATAGTAGCCCGTTCCGGTGGTGGTCACGTATTTCTCACATATCGCGACAGTCAAACAGGATGTCAGTTTCAAGGGCTCAAATATTGATTGAAAAGCTTATCAGCAACCGCCTTTCGGCGGAAGAATTGTCTGAATTGCTTGCCGGCACGCACGATGAGACGGTGCAGCAGGCCTATTCGGATGCGCTGGAAGTATATTTCAATCGGTTGCTTGCCGAGGAGTCCGGCAAACGGCGCACCCTGTTGGACTAGACCGGTATGAAGGACTGTATTTTAATACCTACTCGCCTAATACTAATACTATGAAACCAAAAGCTACCCTGAAAATGGCGGCACGATGTATGTTGGCCGCACTCTGTCTATCCGGTCCGGATATCTTAGCCCGGGCAAGTGCTCCGGCTACCGGAGCGGGCAAAAATGCCGTCCTACCTGTTGCCGACAGGATTAAAGGTAAAGTGACTTCGGCTGTCGATGGTTCCCCCATTCCCGGCGTGAATGTACTTGTGAAAGGAACCCAACTCGGTACCACGACGGATGCCGAGGGTGTGTATTCGCTCGATGTGGAGTCTAAAAATGCAGTGCTTGTATTCTCTTATATCGGCTTCAATACCACTGAAATGCCCGTTGGCGGCAAGAGTGTGCTGGATGTGGTGCTGTCTGAAAACGTAGCCACTTTGCAGGAAGCGGTCGTTACCGCGTTGGGTATCAAACGGGACACGCGCTCGCTGGGTTATAATGTGGGAAAAGTGGAAGGGCGCGATGTCGCCAATGTGGCCAATGAAAACGTGCTGACCTCTCTCTCCGGCCGTGTTTCCGGGGTTTCCATCAATCAGACAAGCGGTGTCGGTTCGTCGATCAGCATTGTCATTCGCGGTGCAGCTTCTTTGAAGAACAATCAACCTTTGTTTGTCGTCGACGGCGTACCATTGGCCAACAGCCTTGCCAACGTCAGCGAAAAAGGAAGTGGCAACAAGGTCGATTATGGTAATGCGATTTCGGACATTAATCCCGATGATATCGAAAGTATGTCGGTGCTGAAAGGGCCAAGCGCTGCGGCATTGTACGGTTCGCGTGCCGGTAACGGGGTAATCCTGATCACAACCAAATCGGGCAAGAAGGGTAAAGGGCTCGGTGTTTCGTTCTCGACTTCCAATGTATTCGAGAAACCGTATCGTTTCCTTGACCTGCATTATAAATATGCCAATGGTGAACGCCCGTTCCAGCTCGACGAGTCGTCGGCTTACTGGGGTGGTCTGCCGCTGGATGCCGGCGTCAAGGAGGTTCAATGGAACGCGCCGCTCGACGCGGAAGGCAAACCTATTGCAACCGAGCTTAGATCTTACAAAGACAATATGAAGAATTTCCTCCAAACGGGAATCACTTCTACCAATAACCTGACCGTTTCCGGCTCGACCGACAAGGCAACCTACCGCGTTTCCTATAACAATATGAGTAACCGTGGGTTGATCCCCAATTCGGATCTGTACCGCAACTCGCTGAGCACGGCTTTGACTTTCGACATGTCGAAGAATCTGAAACTGAGCACCAACATCAACTTCGTCCGTTCGAATTCTAACAGCCGTCCGCAGACATCGGAGCGTGACGGTAACCCGTTGCAGGCGGTTTACTACTCGCCGAGCTACGACATTCGCGATCTGAAAGGCGTATGGAAGCCAGGCCGCGAAGAGATTGAACAGCTGACTGTGGCACCAGGCGAAACCGATAACCCTTATTTTCTCGCCAAACACCTTACAAACGCTTACGTACGCGACCGTCTGTACGGGAACCTGAAACTCGACTGGACGATCGCTCCCGGCCTGACCGCATTCGTGCGTTACTCGCATGACATGTACGACGAAGACCGTGAAACCAAAATTCCATGGAGTTACAAAAGCATGGCCAAAGGAGGATACTACCTTGAAAACGTAGGCCGCAACGAAGGAAACGCCGATTTCCTTGTGACAAAGAACATCAAGGCCGGTGACTTCGATATCAATATTTCCGGCGGTGGTAACATCATGAGACAAAAAGGGAACAGCTCCAATCTCGGAGGTCGTGACCTTTCCGTGCCGGGCCTTTATAATATCTCCAATATTCCCGTGGCCAACCGTATCGTCGGTAACGGCAGTTACAAAAAGGCGATTTACAGCTTATATGCACTGGGTTCTTTTGGTTTCAAAAACCAGCTTTATCTGGATTTAACGGCGCGTAACGACTGGTCGAGTACATTACCCGAAGCGAACCGTTCGTATTTTTATCCATCGGCATCGCTTAGCTGGCTTGCAAGTACGACATTTAACATGCCGTCGTCTATTTCAATGCTGAAATTCCGCGGGGGCTGGGCACAGGTGGGTAACGACACCGATCCTTATCAGCTATATCCGAATTTGGGCACCGGTAACTGGGGTAACCTTGTAACCGCTAACCTGGGCGGTACGCTCCTGAACCCGACGTTGCTACCGGAGATTGCGACTTCGACCGAAGGCGGCATCGACCTGAATATGTTCAATAACCGTTTGCGTTTTGACCTTACCTATTACGACCGCGCCAATACCAACCAGATTTTCAGCGTTCCAATGGCTCCTTCGACCGGTTGGGAAAGCAAAAATATCAACGCCGGTAAGCTTGTGAGCCGTGGTATTGAAATCGGTATCGGCGGTACGCCTATCAGCAACGTCAATGGCTGGACGCTGGATGTGAATGCTAATTTTAGCCGCAACCGCGTAACTGTCAAAGAACTGGCTCCTAATTTCCCGTATTTCGAACAATGGGGTGAAAACGGTGCAGGTGCGTATACCTATGTAGGCGAGCAGATCGGTAACATTTACAGCCGTGGTTTTGCGACCGTCACCGATCCGAATTCACCGTACTACCGCTGGCCGATTATCGCATATGATGGCGAAGGTGGCGATTTGGACTGGCAATCGCTGGGTGGCCGTGAGAATAATGTTAAAGTTGGGAATTACAATCCCGACTTCATGGTGGGCGGGCAGGTCAACCTGTCTTACAAGCGCTTCTCGCTCGGTTTGAGCCTCGATTGGCGCCAGGGCGGTGAATTTATGTCGTTCACCTATCGCTACGGAGAGTCGGACTGGAAATCCCAGCGCCAGCTCGACAACCTGATCCCGGGCAGCTTGTATTCACCTGATCAGCTTGTTGCATTGCTCAAATCGGATCCTGAAAAATACATTATCCCGCAAAACGGAAACTTCCCGCGGGTAGGAGGGCACACGGCCGCGACCGGTGGTTTCGGGGCTGAGGGCGACGGTGCATTCATCCCAGGTGTTTGGGAAGATGCGGAAGGTAACTATCACGAATGGCTTGGCGGTGCAGGCACCAAATATATGCCGATCACGGCCATGTACCCTTGGAGCTTCAACCAGCAGGTAACTTTCGACGCGTCGTTTGTCAAGCTGCGTGAAATCACGTTGACCTACAAGATGCCGACACTCTTCAATTCGGTGCGCAATGCAAGCTTGTCGCTGTACACACGGAACATCATGCTCTGGAATGCGGCCAAGATAGGGATCGATCCGGAGCGGGCATTCTGGGCTGATCCGAACAAAGGCGGCTTCCGCCAGGGTATCGAACGCCAGAACGTGATGCCGTGGACAATCCCATTCGGTTTCAAGCTCAATTTCGATTTCTGATCAATTCCTGAAAATTCAAAGCGATGAAAATTTTTAAATATATCCCCAAAGTCGTTTTCATATTGGCTGTGCTGGTTGCTTCGTCCTGTAAGGAAAGCCTCACGGAAATCAATGAAAACCCGAACGGCGTTGATCCCAACACCGCCAATCCGAACTTGCTTATGCCGACCGTTATGACGGGCGTGGGCACTCAATACCTGAAACTGGGCTACGGACGCATTGCCGGTGTGGTCCAGCACACGCAGGAAGATGCGTGGAAAGATGGTTTTAACGATTACAACTGGAGTGAGGAAGACGATGAATGGAAAGCATGGTATGGCTTTCTTCGCAACAACGACCTGCTCTACAAGAGATCAAAAGAGATGGGTTTCACCTTTCATCAGGGTGTGGCACTTACGATGAAAGCATTCATTTTCGGGACTATCACCGATCTGTGGGGCGATGCACCCTATACCAATGCTTTGAAAGGCGACCAGGGCGAAATGTTGCCTGCATTTGATAGCCAGGAAGTGATCTACAAAGGCATTATCGAGGACTTGAAACAGGCTTCGTCGCTTTTTGCTACCGCGGATGTTTCGGCCTATGCGCCTGGGTATGATGTATTTTACAATGGCGATAAGCTGAAATGGCAGAAGTTTGCCAATTCGCTGCTGCTGCGTTACTACATGCGGGTGTCTTTAAAGCTGCCCGACGTTGCCAAAGCCGGTATTGAGCAGATCTACACCTCCGGTATTTATCTGAAAGAAGCATCCGACGACGCGGTAATGGACTACATTGGTTCAGCTTCCGGCGATTCGTGGCCTACCGCGATTGCATTCGATGTGAGTCAGTCGAACTGGCGCAGACGGAGACCTGCCGCTGCATTGCTCAACACGATGGCAGCCAGCAATGACCCTCGTATGAAAGTATGGTTCCAGCCCGTGCACGTACGCTGGGTGTCCGACGCGACGCTGAAAACGGGTATGGACGAATTTATCCGCAAAGACGGCGTGATACAGAATGGCGTGAAATCGCTCACCGAGCAGGAATTGCGTGAGCAGATTGCCGCAGGACGGAAATTTACCCGTCATTTCAACCCTGCTCTTTACAAGCCGACGCACGCTGATTTGTTCAATGGCCCGCTGAATACTTCGGAATATGTGGGTATCCCGGCCGGTATGATCGACCCGACGTATTATAACGAGAACCCGACGACAGGCCAGCAGGTACAGAACCAGCATGCATCGCAGCTGAGCTATACGTATCAGGGATCCAAAGGCGGTTTGCTGAAAGCCCGTTTGGCGTCTGCTGCCGAAACGGCATTCATCCTGGCCGAAGCGGCACAAAAAGGATGGTCTACCGGCGGCGCAGAAGCGCACTACAATAATGGTATCAAGCAATCGCTGCAAACCTGGGGCGTGGCCGATCAATACGATACATATGTGAAAGCTGTGGCTTACAAAGGAACGCTGGCACAAATCATGGAACAGAAATGGATCGCGAGCTGGACGGCTTCCACCGAAGCATGGTTCGACTACCGCCGTACCGCATTGCCGGCGCTGGCGCCGGGACTGGCACCTGCTTCCCGTGCATTGCCGCTTCGTTTTATTTACAGCAACAACGAGATGAACAACAACGGCGACAACGTACGCAGTGCGATCGAGAAGCTGGAAGAGACCAATTTCTCTGGTCCGCGCAAGAAAAACAGCCAGTGGTCGAAGCCTTGGCTGGTGCAGGGAACAGGCAAACCTTGGTAGAACCAATTTCCGGGCGCTGGTTGAAACAATTTCATCCCTTGTTTCGCGATGTTCGCCCCATGGTAATGGTTGTTTGCCCCATACCATCGAATTAATTGTGTTGAATTCACGGAGTTTGGCGTAATTGCCGGTGACAATGAATAATCCAGCACCCGTTTTTGAAAGCGGCCTTTTTCGGAAGGTCGCTTTCTTTTTTGCAAATTTGTGCCCCAGCATTGTCCATTTGCATGTTTCCTGTTGCATTTCACCCCATTTTTAAATACCCCGTCCCGGAAGGCCATCGCTTTCCGATGGACAAATATGAATTGCTCCCCTTACAGCTCCTGCGCGAAGGGATTGCCGACGAATCGGATTTTTTTACGCCCGAACCCATCGAATTGTCCACCGTGTACGCTGCGCACGACCGCCTTTACGTCGACCGCTTCATTACAGGCATGCTCAGTCGTCAGGAAATACGCCGCATTGGTTTCGAGCAAACGCCCCTGCTAGTGGAACGGGAACTGCGCATTGCGCGCGGGACCGTGGACGGCGCTCTCAAAGCATTCGAAACGGGCATTGCATTCAATATTGCCGGTGGCACGCATCATGCTTCCCGCGATGCGGGCGAAGGCTTTTGTATGATCAACGATCAGGCCGTTGCTGCTCAATACCTGGTAGATCACCGAATGGCTAAACAGGTGCTGATCGTAGACCTCGACGTCCACCAGGGCAATGGAACGGCAGATATTTTTGCCAGCGAGCAGAGGATCTTCACGTTCTCCATGCATGCGAAGAACAACTATCCGTTCCGTAAAAAGAAGAGTGATCTGGACCTGGAGTTGCCCGATCGCGCCGACGACAATATTTATCTTGCCCTCCTCAGAGACACGTTGCCCAGACTCATCGAACGCCTCAAACCCGATTTTCTCTTCTACCAGGCCGGTGTCGATATCCTTGCAACGGATAAACTCGGAAGGCTCTCCTGCACCATCGACGGTTGCCGCCAACGCGACGAAATTGTTCTCCAAACCGCGCGGAAGCATGGCATACCCGTCCAATGCAGCATGGGAGGAGGCTACTCGCCACAACTCAAAACGATCATTGAGGCCCATGCCAACACCTACCGGGTTGCAAGGCAGCTATTTTTTTAGAAAAATAGAAGTAAACAGCCGGTTGTAAATTCTTTATATAAAAGTTAATTATATAAAGAAACTTGTTAACTGCACTATGATGATATGCTTCTGTCGTTTTCTTTTGATCTTTTTCTGTTTGAGCGAATTCTGTTTCCCACCTCAGGTGAACGCTCAATCGGAAGATTTTATCAGCCATTTAAAGGACCAGATAGTAGTGCTGGACTCGGCCAGTCTTACAGGCGACGTTAGTGTGGGCATTATGAGTAAGGTCTTGAATAGGGAGTTTCAGGTTTTGGGAATAGGGGAGCAGTCGCATGGTACTTCGGAGTTTTTTACAGCCAGGTTGCTATTGATCAATGCCCTTGCGACGGATCGAACGCTTACTAAAATTGGGCTTGAAGCGCCAATGGCCGAGGTAGAAAAGTTGAACGACTATCTGGAAAGCGGCCGCGAAGATTTGAAGGCCATTCTGAGGTCATTCAGGTTGTACGGGTACGAATGTCAGGAGTTTGTGGATTTGGTTGAGCATGTCGGCCGGATAAGTAAAGCGCGGGGGAGCGACATCCGTTTTTTTGGTTTTGATATGCAGAGCCCATTTCAGTCGTTGCAAAATCTGCGGGAATCCGGCGTGACCAGCGACATCGCCGATTCACTGAAAAACCTTCTGCATTACTATGAACTGCTTAACAACGAGGTTTATAATCATAGTTTTAATGAAGCGGATTTCACCGAACTGAAAGTACTAAGCGATTGGGTGCTGGGTAAACTGACAACCGGTCCTCAAACTAGTGCGCTGGTCAGAAAATGCATTCGCAACTACCGGCAATTTATTTTGCTCAACGATCCCCGCTATGCACATGCGCAGGACGTACAATCGGAAATACGGGATTCTTTGATGGCAGAAAATGTGCTCGCGGAAGTGGAGGCAGGTAAAAAGTTGATCATTCTGGCCCATAATGCCCATTTGCAGCGAACCCCAAATATCTTCTCGAAAAGTGTCGGTTCATTTCTGTTGAAAAAATTGGGAAACGGCTATCAATGCATCGGGCTAACAACCGCAGGTGGTACTTACACGACCTTTACTCCGGAAGCGGGTCGCATCACCGATAAAAACAAAGTGATACGCGGCGACAGCACCAGCTTTGAATACCATTTTTCGAAAATTAGTCAGCCTGTATTCTATTTCAAAACAGCTCCATTAAAGCGGAAAGTGCAAGGTGTTCGTCTACCCGACCGGTATCGGTTGCTGGTTTACGGCCTTTCCGATAACCAGTTTTTTGACGGTAACCTTCTTGATGACTTCGACTATGTCCTTCACATCAGGCAAACGTCCGGCAATCATAGTTTCTACCTCAAATAATACCCTGTTCTTTTTATTTGCAATGATAAATTTGTATTAAACTAATATTCTGATTGGCGCAGAACGAATGCATTCATTGCCCTGAGCCATGAACTCCAAGGTTTGGCGTCACTGGTATTGAATATATCCGGCGGTTATTTTAGCAAAACTACTCGCTATTAATCTGCCCTTGTCAGCTTCCCGGTTTGCCTCCACCATCGATGGGAGCGGCTGAAAATAGTGCTTGGTCAACGAGCCTGAACAGGTGCGCGTGGCCCGTAAAAAAGGTCAAGGATCACAGTTACTTCGGACAGCATGGTACCTTGTGTTGTTTATCAAATTTTGCAAGTACTACTACTGAAAAACAAATAGTTATAAGAAGGGTGAAATGTAAGAAAAAGGGTTACATTCGATGTTCAGAAGTAAAAATGAACGCAATCATTCCTCCTTTATATGTATTTGTTGAAGTATCGCTGCGTCCTCGTAGTAGTACTACTGGTACAGCAATTAACTAACGTTACGGCCCAACAAAATAGGGCTTACAACCTCTATCTCAAAAGTGGTACAATAGCGCCTTTGCCCTCGCTTGAACTCCCTGCAAAGCATCAAAAGAGCACACTCCGGACCTCCGCTATTGATGAGGCTAAATTTGTAATAATCCAATTTTTTGATATTCCCGACGGGCCTGCGATTCGCCATCTGAATGCGGCGGGAATCACCTTGCTCGACTACATTCCCGATAATGCCTACACAGCCATGATCCACGGTCAGCCGGACAGGAACATATTACAGCTCGCCGGAGCGAGGGCTATCCTGGAACTGGAACCGCGGCAAAAGATCCAGCCCGCATTGCTGAGGCCCGATGTGCCCGCTCATGCCGTACACGAAGCCGGGAAAGTTGATGTCAGGATTAGTTATATAAAGACGATCGCCTCCGTGGACCTGGTGAGAGGCCTCGACAGTTTGCATGCCCGGTTGCTATCCGATGGCCTGAGCGCTTACCAGGTGTTAGAAGCGAGGGTGCCTATCGACGGGCTAATGGCGGTCGCAAGCATGCCCTGGGTCCAGTATATCGAGGCGGTGCCGCCGCCGGAAGAGCTGCTTAATGATAAAAGTGAAGCGGCCACGCGGGCGAGCATGCTCACATCGGCATTGCCTGGCCAACGGCAGCTCAATGGAGAGGGCGTGGTGATTGGTATCGGGGATAGTGGCAACCTGCTGGAACACATCGATGTTAGCACGAGGCTTCTCAGCTACAATCAGGAAACCACTTATTGGCACGGGGTGCACGTCGCGGGAACTGCGGCGGGCGGAGGCATTATGAATGAGAAATACAGAGGATATGCGCCAAGGGCGTCGATCGTCAAGAGGGGCACTTCTGAGATCTGGCGGCAGGCTCCCCAACTGGTGCGGGATTTCGGGATGGTGATTACCAACAATTCCTACGGTGGCAGCGTGTGCCCGGATTTTGGTGCGTATAGTTTCGACTCGTACATCCTCGACCGCCAGGCTAGCGAGCTACCCAGCTTGCAACACGTTTTTGCCGCCGGTAATAGTGGCCTGGAAGCTCCCTGTGAAGGTTTTACAGCAGGCTTTGGCAATATTATCGGCGGCAGTATCTCTGCAAAAAATGTGATCAGTACCGGACTTACCGGTACCAATGGCCTTATTCTGGTGTCATCCAGTAAGGGACCCACTCAGGATGGGCGCATCAAGCCGGAGATCATCGCGCCCGGTACATCGATCGTGTCGACACTCCCGGGTAACACTTATAAGGCAGGGACGGGAACGAGCATGGCGGCACCAGCTGTGACCGGCGGGCTTGCGCTGTTGTACCAGCGTTACAAGCAACTGAATGGCGGGAATAATCCCAAAAACATGCTGATGAAGGCTTTACTTTGCAATGGCGCCACGGATAAGGGGTTGCCAGGGCCGGATTTTACCTATGGATTTGGCGTGATGAACCTGCTGCGATCCGTCTCGATGCTCGAAAAAGGGCAGTACTTTAATGGGAAACTCGCCAATCAGGCAAAAGATGGTTACGAGATTACGGTGCCGTCGAACACGGCGCAGGTCAAGATGACGCTGTACTGGAACGATGTCGCCCCGGCGATGCTCACCGGGAAAAAAAGTCTGGTTAATGACCTGGACCTGAAAGTGGTGCGGCCGGGTAATGCCGATATACTGCCTACATTTCCCAGGGCGGCCAAACCGCTGGAAGCGGCAGCGGCCGGTGTGGATACCGTTAATAATATCGAGCAGATCGTACTGGATAACCCGGCCGCAGGGACATATGTGGTGAACGTCTCAGGCACCAAAGTGCCCAGCGGGCCACAGGAATATTTTCTCGTATACGATATCATCGAAACTTCGACTGTCCTTGCTTATCCCACCGGGGGTGAGCGTTTTACGAAAGGCGATGTATTCGATATTTCCTGGGATAGTTACGGTAATCCAAACAGCATGTTTTCCGTGTCGTACTCGCTGAATGACGGTGTGTCATGGACAAGCCTGAATGCTGCGGTGGCTGCCGGGATCAATCAGCTCAGTTGGACGGTACCGGATGCCTCCACTACGACAGCCAAAGTCCGTATTACGCAAAACAGCACCGGGGTTGTGAAGGAAAGCGCTGCATTTGCGATCATGGGTCTTCCGGTAATCACTTTGTCGGCGAACCAGTGTGAAAGTTACGCAGCGGTGCAGTGGACGGCTGTGAGCGGCGCGACCGACTATGAGGTTATGCGCTTGCAAGGGAACGAAATGCGGCCGGTGGCGATAACCAGCGAATTGAAATATACGCTAAGTGGCCTCTCGCGTGACTCGACCTATTACATTTCCGTCAGGCCGCGGAAAAACGGCGCGCCCGGCAGAAGGGCGGTGGCTGTCAGCCGGAAACCGGATTCGGGCACTTGCCAGGGAATTATTTCCGATGGCGACCTGGCTGTGGATGCGATCGTGTCCCCCTCCAGATCGGGGAGGGTGCTGACTTCCACCAGTCTTGGCGAATTCGGGGAGGTGAAGGTCCGGATCAGGAACTTCGACGATCAGCCGGTGACACAATCCTTCCAGGTCGGGTACTCCATCGGAAGCGGCGCCATTCACTGGGAAACGGTGAATACGGATATCAACGGTAACAACTACCTGGACTATACCTTCATCCAAAACATCGATTCGCGCAGCGCAGGTTCCTACCCAATTACGGTGGTGGTGAAGCTCGAAGGTGACCAGGTTGCAGCTAACAACCAGCAATCAGTGGTGATCCGACAACTTGCCAATGCGCCGGTAAGCCTTCCCTTTGCGGACGATCTCGAATCGTTGCAAAGTGTGGAAGTGAATGCTGCTACGATGGGCGTGGGCGGTACGGAAAGATATGATTTCTCCCAGGAAAGCACTCCCGGCAGGTTGCGGACCGCTGCGGGTTTGTCCTATTCAGGTACGAAGGCGTTCACCGTGGATGCCGGCAGCCTGATCGATTCGCAGTCCCCGACCTACCTCGATGCTACTTATAATCTGGCAGCCTATCAGGCCGGCAGGGACGAAATCCGTTTGTCGTTCCGGTACCGGCTCTATGCCGCGACTTCACCCACGTGGCCGCTGCGCGTATTCATACGTGCGAAAGATACCGATCCGTGGATACCGGCACTGGAAAGCAGTACTGTTCCTTATTTTACCAAAAACAACAACTACTGGCTGTTCTCATTGGATATCAGTGATGTGCTGAAACGGAACGGCAAGGATTTTTCGGCGAGCTTCCAGGTGAGATGGGAGCAGGGTTTCAAATCGCCTGCGCAAACCGATGGTTCGACGATCGACGATATCCGCCTGTACACTACCACGAGCGACCTGGAAGTAGCCGCGGTCAGCGCGCAGGCAATCCCTTCCTGCGACTCCGATGGCTATCAGGAATATAATGTGCTTATCAAAAACAACGGGACCGAGGATTGTTACCGGATTCCTTTCGACGCTTTGGTCGATGGCGAGCTTGTGCACCAGGGATATGTGCCGGTGGTCCGTGCAGGTGCCGATACACTTTTTACTTTCAGCTTTTCTTCGACAAAACACCTCGGCACTGACCGGAATATCCAGGTCGCAATCAGAAAAGCATTCGACAGGAATGCCGAGAATGATTTTTCGGAAACACTTGCGAAGGCTGCGCAAGTCATTTCCAGCTTTCCGTACCTGGAAGACTTTGAAAACGGCCAGGGCGGATGGTATTTAACCGAATCGAATGCGAAGTGGACATTTGGCAGGCCCAATACCGGTAAAGTGACGGAAGCGGCAAGCGGTAACAATGCATGGACGACCAACCTGGGAGGGGCTCGGAGTGGCGAGGTCATATCCTACCTGTATTCGCCCTGCTTCACCCTGAATGGAATGGCCCAGCCGTCGCTGAGTTTCAGCGCGTCGATCGACCTCGCGGTATGTGATGGTGGCGCCTGTGACGTTGCCTACGTGGAATATAATGTAAGCGGAAGTACGTGGATGCGCCTGGGAGGGATCAACAGCGGAACCAACTGGTACAATGCACGGCAGGAGAATGCCGATGCCTGGAATGCGCAAGACTATACCCGCTGGCATGTGGCAACCGTGCCGATACCCAACTACTTCCCGGGCGGCTACGTCCGTTTTCGTTTTGTGATAAAAAGCAAATCGGCCACCGGACGGGCTGGTATCGCGATTGACGATATCCATATTTACGATTCGCAGGCGATGGTGTACTTTAATGCGCTTGCGGATACCCCGACAGCCTCGGCCGACGTGCAGGGCAGCGACTGGGTGCCATTCAGGTTATACAATTCGCTGGTCGCGGCCATAAATCCGAACGGACAGTCACTCGGGGAGGTTTCGGTGAAGGCTTTTCTGGATAACGGCATAATGAGGATAGAGAATAGGCAATATTACCTCGGCAGAAGCTTTACCATATCGGCATCGCATTCCGATTTTGCCCAACCGGTCGGCGTGCGGCTCTACGTGACCGACGAAGAGTGCGAAAAGCTTATTTCGGCGCCAGGAAAGGTCGGGATCGTCAAACCCGGGTCGGCTTACGAGCTGGCTCTTACCAAGTATTCGGGCAGTAATGAAGATGGTGATTTAACGAATAACGGCAGCGTGGCCTGGGCCTACTATCCTAAAAGCGCCGTGAGAAAGGTGCCGTATGCGCAGGGGTATTACCTGGAATTTACGACCAAAAGTTTTTCAGAATTCTGGTTTGCCAAAGATTTCATCGGATCAGGTACGCCGTTACCCGTGCGGCTTGTCAGCTTTGCGGCCACACCCGCTGAAAACGGGACGCAGCTGCAATGGCGTACGGCCGAGGAGGAGAACGTCAGCCACTTTGAAATAGAGCGAAGTGCCGATGCAAGGTCCTGGACATCGGTACCGGGCGAAATCCCGGCGATAGGCGAGGGTGGGCACCTTTATAAAGCCTATGATGCTTCGCCCTTACCGGGTGTCAACTATTACCGGCTGAAAATGGTCGATCTCGCGGTGAACCACGCGGAACAGGCTTTTGCTTACAGCCAGATTGTTTCCGTGGATTTTGGCGCTGCCGGCAATTCCCCGGTCGTGCTGTTCCCTAACCCGGTTACCGACAAGCTCTTTATCCGGACCGGCAACAGGCGGTTTTCAAAGGTTCAGCTGCATTCGCTTTCGGGGACGCATTTGTATACTTCTGCTGAAAATCAGTCGGTGGTGGATGTGGCAAAGCTGGGTTCGGGCATGCATTGGGTTACAATTTATTATATGGATGGCTCTCAGAGCAGTCATAAGATCGTGATTGTGCATTGAGTCAAATAAACAAAAATGTGACGATCGGTTACCTGGAATTCGGTCTATATGGTTTATTTGTAAAAAAGACCATTTCCTCCCATGAAGCTCATCTTGACAGCGATCGTCGCATTTCTTTTTACACTTTCCGCATCGGCTCAGCAATTGGATATCGCCAGCCTCGACCGGCTGTTTGATTCACTCGCGGTCCATAACCAGTCAATGGCTAGCGTGCTGCTTACGCACAAGGGAAAGAGGGTATATGAGCGGGCGATCGGCTACGCGGTGGTCGATAGTGCCCACAGCGTTAAAGCGACGCCTGATACCCGCTACCGCATCGGGTCCATCACCAAGACGTTCACGGCGACGATGATCATGCAGTTAGTGGAAGAGAATAAACTGACTTTGGATACCCGTCTCGACAAATATTTTCCCACCATCCCCAATGCCGGCCAGGTCACGATCGAAATGATGCTACGCCATCGGAGCGGTATTTACAACTTTACTGACGAAGATGCGTACTGGAAATCGAATACCCAGCCGCGGACCCGCGCCGAAATGCTGGCGATTTTTGAAAAACATGCACCTGCATTTACACCGGACGCACAATCCACTTACAGCAATACCAACTACGTGCTGCTCGGCTATATGATCGAAGATATTACCCGAAAAAGTTACGAAAGGAACCTGCAAGAACGCATTCTGTCGCGCGTAGGTCTGAAAAACACACGGTTCGGCGGAAAGATCGAGTCGGCAAAAGGAGAGGCTTATTCCTACTCGTTTGGAAAGCGCTGGGAAAAAGACAAAGAGAGCGATCTGAGCCAGCCAGCCGCGGCAGGTGCCATTGTTTCTACGCCGCGCGACGTTACGGCGTTCATGGAAGCACTTTTTGAGCACAAGCTGGTGTCACAGAAAAGCCTGGGCGAAATGACAAGGATCGTAGATGTATTTGGTATAGGCCTGATGCCAATTCCTTTTGATGAGAAAAAAGGCTTTGGCCACACTGGCGGCATCGACGGATTTCGGTCATTGACCGCGTACTTCCCCGGCGATAGCCTGGCTGCCACCGTATTTTCCAATGGCGCGGACTACTCGCTGAACGACATGCTGATTGCGATGCTCCGCACCCATTACAAGTTGCCGGTCACGATCCCTGATTTCAAAGCAATGCAGCTGAGTCTTGAGGAGCTGGAAAGATATGTGGGCGAGTACGTGAGCCAGCAGATTCCTGTCCGGATGACTATCAGCCACTCCAACAACAGGCTGTATGGCAAGCCCGGTGACCAGCCGGCTTTTCGGCTGATGCCCGTGAAAAAGGACGTATTCAAGTATGATGCGGCGGATTTAACGATGGAATTCCGGCCGGATGCAAAGGAACTGACCATTACGCAGGATGGACAAGCCCTTCTGTTTACTAAGTGATTCGTTCTCAGCGAACGCTGGTGCTTTTTTCCAAAAACTAAAAAAGCCAGCCAGGAATTACCTGGCCGGCTTTTGTTCACGGTGAATGAATGCGGATCAGACCAGGTCAAACCGGTCGAGGTCCATCACTTTGTTCCATGCGGCAACAAAGTCTTTGACAAACTTCTCACCCGAATCGGAGCTGCCATATATTTCGGCGATGGCCCTGAGCTCCGCATGCGAGCCGAATACGAGGTCGGCCCGGGTAGCGGTCCATTTGGGCTGGCCCGTAGCACGGTCGCTTCCCAGATAAGTTTCCCTGTCTGGCCCCATGGCTTTCCATGAAGTGTTCATATCGAGCAGGTTAACGAAGAAGTCGTTGGTCAGTACGCCAGGGCGCTGGGTAAATACGCCGTTTTTGGAGCCGTCAAAATTGATATTCAATACCCGCAAACCACCGAGCAGGACAGTCATTTCCGGCGCGGTGAGCGTCAATAGCTGGGCTTTATCGATCAGCAACGCTTCCGTCGGTACGCTGGATTTTGTTCCACGGTAACTGCGGAAACCATCCGCGATCGGTTCCAGGTAGCCTACCGATTCCACATCGGTTTGCTCCTGCAAGGCATCGGTACGTCCGGCCGTGAAAGGAACGGTAATGGCATGTCCGGCATCCTGGGCGGCTTTTTCCACGCCGGCAGCACCTGCGAGTACGATCAGGTCGGCGAGCGAAATCTTCTTGCCAGTCGACTGCGCGCCGTTGAATTCCTGTTGAATGCTTTCCAGCGTGCGCAGTACTTTTTGCAGCTGCACGGGGTTGTTCACCTGCCAGTCTTTCTGCGGAGCAAGGCGAATACGTGCACCGTTTGCACCGCCGCGCTTGTCAGAACCCCGGAACGTCGAAGCCGAAGCCCAGGCTGTCGAAACCAGCTCCGAAACGCTCAGTCCGGACGCCAGAATGTTGGATTTCAGGCCAGCGATATCGTTTTCATTCACCAGTTCGTGATCCACTGCCGGAACGGGGTCTTGCCAGATCAGGACTTCCGCAGGTACATCCGCGCCCAGGTAGCGGGCACGTGGGCCCATGTCACGGTGCGTCAGCTTGAACCATGCCCGGGCAAATGCATCGGCGAATGCGTCAGGGTTTTCCAGGAAATGCCTTGAAATTTTTTCATATTCCGGGTCGAAGCGCAGTGAAAGGTCCGTTGTCAGCATCGTAGGACGGTGCTTTTTGGAACTGTCGTAAGCGTCGGGGATGATTTCGCCCGCATCTTTGGCTACCCATTGGTGCGCTCCGCCGGGGCTTTTGGTAAGCTCCCATTCGAATGCAAACAGGTTTTCGAAGAAATTGTTGCTCCATTTGGTTGGCGTGGTTGTCCAGATCACTTCCAGACCGCTAGTGATCGTATCAGCTCCTTTACCTGAACCGAAGCTGTTGTTCCAGCCCAATCCCTGGTGTTCCAGATCTGCGCCTTCGGGCTCGGCACCCACGTGGTCGGAAGGGGCTGCGCCGTGGGTTTTTCCAAAACTATGGCCGCCAGCGATCAACGCCACGGTTTCTTCATCGTTCATAGCCATTCTGCCGAACGTGTCGCGGATATCCTTGGCAGCGGCGACAGGGTCGGGGTTGCCGTCCGGGCCCTCGGGGTTTACGTAGATGAGGCCCATGTGCGCTGCACCAAGCGGTTCTTCGAGGTGGCGGGAGTGGATGTTGCCGTCCGCATTTTCGTCCGAAGGTATTACTGCGTGGTCATCAGGCCCTGGCTTGCCGTTGGCATAGCGACGGTCGTTACCGAGCCAGGTCGTTTCCGAACCCCAGTATACGTCTTCATCGGCTTCCCACACATCCGCACGCCCGCCGGCGAAACCGAATGTTTTGAAGCCCATCGATTCGAGGGCAATATTTCCGGCCAGGATCAGCAAATCGGCCCATGAAATCTTGTTACCGTATTTTTGTTTGATAGGCCAAAGCAAACGACGCGCCTTGTCAAGGCTGACGTTGTCGGGCCAGCTGTTGAGTGGGGCAAACCGCTGCTGACCAGAGCCGCCGCCTCCGCGTCCGTCGAACACGCGGTAGGTTCCCGCGCTGTGCCATGCCATGCGGATGAACAATGGCCCGTAATGCCCGAAGTCAGCCGGCCACCAGTCCTGGGAATCGGTCATGAGCGCGTGAAGATCAGCTTTGACAGCTTCCAGATCGAGACTTTTGAACGCTTCTGCGTAGTCGAATTGCTCGCCCATCGGATTGGACAGGGACGAATGCTGGCGCAGGATGTTCAGTTTTAGCTGGTTTGGCCACCAATCCCGGTTCCTGGTACCGCCGCCGCCTACGTTGTGATTCATAGTCCCGTTGTGAAAAGGACATTTGCTAATGTCGTTTGATCCGTTTTCCATTACGATAAGTTCAAGTGTTAAACCATTTGCCTGCTTCTGGTATTTATGCAGCGGGATAAAGGTATAATACTGAAATTTATTGTCAAAATCGATTAATTCTATGATTCGATAGTGAAAATCTATTTCAGCGCAGTGTCAGTCCGTTGCGGGTTAAAGGCTTGGTGAAACACCTGAACTTTTCGAAATGTGGTTCAACGAAAGCTGTCCGGCTGGTCCGCTGTGAGATACCCGGCCGTGGCAATGTCGGTCAGCAGCTCAGGCCCGGTTGGTTGCCAACCGAGCGCCTCGCGGGTTTTTTCGCTCGACGCGACACAGCCTATGGCAGCAAAATGTTCGAACCAGGTGAAATGTGCCGCGGCGGCTGCGCCGGTTTTGCTTACCACGGGAAGTTCCAGGCCCGTCCCGATCGCTTTCGCGATGTCCCTGAAGAGAATGCCCTCCTCCGCTACCGCGTGCAGTACTTTCAATGCCGGACGTTTCTCGATGATCAGTCGGTACAGCACGGCCGCATCGAGGCGGTGTATTGCCGGCCACCGGTTGCCACCTTCGCCTATGTAAGCTGATTCGCCCCTTTCTTTGGTGATGTCAATGATCATAGGCACAAAACCGTGATCGCCCGCGCCATGTACGCTGGGAGGCAGCCGTACCAGGTACACGTCCACACCTTCCGCTGCGACCGCATTCGCCGCCTCGTCGGTGGCGGCCCGCGGGATCGCATCCGACTTCGCATTCAATACGTCGTCTTCGGTAACCGGCCTGTCGTAGCGCAAAAGACCCATTCCGGTGGTGACCACCAACGGTTTCCCTGAACCTTTCAGTGCCTCGCCCAGCGTTTCGATCACTTTACGGTCGGCTTCGCAGTTCGCCTTGAATTGAGAGAAATCGTGGTTAAAAGCGGTGTGAATGACGGCTTCGGAATCCGCTGCACAGCGGCGGAGCAATTCCGGATCGTTCACATCTCCCCGAACCGGCGTTGCGCCGGCTAGTTCCAGCTGTTCGACTGCATGCTCAGAGCGTACGAGCCCGAGCACTTCATGACCATTTTTTAACAGTTCCTGTACAATGGCGGAGCCTACAAATCCGGAGGCCCCTGTTACAAATACACGCATGTTGGTTTCAGTTTTTGTTTGATGCAAAATTGAAACCCCGCCCATGGGTAAACAAGGTCATTTGTCCATAATTCCGGCCTCGCGCAGCAGCTGCGCGTGACGTATGCGTGTGAGGGTTTTCAGGGACATGCCTAGGTAGGCGGCTATCATCCGGAGCGGCAATCGCGCCAGGTAATCGGGATAGGCGTTCACGAAATCGGCATAACGCTCCTCCGGCGTGCCGCTCAGGATTGTCAGGATGCGGTTACGGTTGTGGTAGATGGCGCGGGAAATGAGCCGTTCCGAAAACCGTTTGAGTTCGGGAACATCTTTGAGCAATTTGTCGAAATCAGGTTTGGTCCAGAGCAAAACCGTGCTTCGTTCGACCGCTTCGATATTGATTAGCGACGGAATTTGCATGTCGTAGCTTTCCACATCCAGCGTCCAGGTATTCTCGGGCGAAAAATGGAGGATATGCTCATTGCCATCCGGTTTGATATGGTAGGTCCGTAAAAGGCCATGAACGATGAATATTTTATGGCGGCATATTTCTCCTGCATTCAGGAGCACTTCATTTTTGTGCAATCGCCGCAAAGTGGCCATACCGCTGATCTGCCTTACGGTGTCGGCGGGCAGATCAGTTTGGGAGGCCAGATAATTTTCGAATTCGGTATGCATTTACCAAAGTTAGAAAAAATCCCGGCCATCTGTTTTTAAGTAAATCAGGCAACGGCCCTGGTTTTGCTCCGGTTCCCTGCTTACCTTAGGCGCCATAGAGGTCGGCAGTTCCGGCCGTATTACCCCGATATCGTCCATTTGATTCAATGCATAAAACAGCACTGATTACCGGGCCCACATCGGGTATCGGCCGCGTTACCGCCCTCGAACTTGCACGCAGGGGCTATGATCTGATACTCGTGGCCCGCAACGAGGCAAAAGCCCGCCAGCTGCAACTGGAAATAGGGAATGATGTGAGCACGGGTTTTATCCAATGCGACCTTTCCAGCATGGCGTCCGTCAAACACGCGGTGGAAGAGATCACCGCCAACTATCCGCAAATTGACTTGCTGATCAACAACGCCGGACTCATTGTGCAGCATCGGCAGACCACCGCCGAGGGCATCGAACTGACGTTCGCTACCAACCATCTGGGACCTTTTCTATTGACGACAGGGCTAGTCGGTCTGCTCAAAGCAGCTGACTCCGCGCGAGTAGTGAACCTGGCCTCGGCAGCGCATTTCCTCGCGTTCAGGTATCAGACGGCCAAGCTCGCCAATCCGCCGCATTACCATGATCTGTTGATTTACAGTCGCTCAAAACTGGCCAATATCCTCTTTTCCAATGAATTTTCGGAGCGGCTGGCGCCATTTGGCATTACCTCTAATGCAGTGCACCCGGGTACGGTTTCGAGCAGTTTCGGTGGTGAGGGCGACGGGGCCACCTCCTGGTTCATGAAATCTTTCAAATCATTTTTCCGTACGCCTGAACAGGCGGCGGCAGGCATTATCCACGTAGCCACGGCACCCGAGCTGAATAATGTCACAGGACGTTATTTTGCCAACTCCAAACCCGCCCGGTCGTCGGCAAAGGCTAAAAGCAGGGTGCTGGCAAGGGAGTTATGGGAGTTTTCCGAAGCGCTGATCAATGATCAGTGACACGAACGAAAGTGTAAAATACTTAGGCATAATCGGCAGGATATCAATCATAAACCCCGGAGTTAGTGTTCCGGGGTTTTACTTGGTTAATAACTTTGGTTCTATTCGCTCGACGGTATTCCACTTGTTTGTGTTGCCAGATTCCGGTAGTTTCCCGTCACGCCCGTGTGGTTTTTTGTGTTCCTGGGCGAAGAACCGCTTCCTTCTTTTAATACCATATCAGGTTCGGTGTGATTCTTCCGGCGAAGTGCAATGGCTTCTCTGGAAAACAGCATCGAATTATTGTCTTCCCGGTCCGAGTACCGGCCCACGTCGTTCGCATTCTCATGCGTGGCGCCTCCCGGCCGGTTACTGCCATCGTTTTCACTACTTTTCTGAGCTACCTGGTCGGTGGGATTGGGCTTGTCCGACTTGTTTTCCTGCCCCTTGCCGGCGCTTTTTTCCTCGCTTTTCGGAGTAGGCGTTTTTATCCCTTGTCCGGAACCCTTCGTTGTTTTTGATTTGTCGGTCGAACTGGTCGTGCTTTGGGCGTATGAGACTGTCCCTGCGCAGCACAAGGCCATCACCGCGGTGATCATTAGTTTTTTCATAATGCTATCGATTAGTTGTTGAATCCGTACAGTGACGATGGGTAAAAATTATGCCAGCAACCGGCAGTATTTTCCTGATCATTCAGGGAGCCTTATTGATAAATTTTACTTTGGATTTTATATCGGTACGTAACACGCTTTGCTGATGGAACCTGCGGAGATAGCGTTGCGCGATGCTGTCGAGTGCAGCGCTTCTAGCCTTGGTTTTTTTGCCAAAAAAAGTGACGACTTTGGTTGGTTCGGTGATCGTTTGTTTGGTATCGGTATCTTTCCAGCGGCCATTGGCATCCCATTCCGTGTAGCCTTCGGGGAAATAATTGCTGATGACGCTGTCGCTGAAATTCTTCCATTGCTGCTCGCTCACCGTTCCACCGCCTCCCGGAATATCCCTGCCGAAATAGAGATCTGTTCGCTGGTAGCCTGCGCAGGAGGCAAAGGCCAGACAACCAGCGATCGCCCATTTTTGAAGTCGTTTGGAGTTTGTCATTGCTTAGGTTGAATGCGGTGGTAATAATCAATAGCAATTTAATGCAGCCGTCTGCTTGCTACAAGGTACTACAATCAAAAGGGATGTCGAAATAAATTGACAGACCGAAACAGAACAACGGTTTCAAATCGACCAATTTCTTACTTTTACCATACCGCCATCAGAACATCCGTTAGAATCTCACTTAAATCAAATGATCATGCAAAAAATCGTCCCGCATTTATGGTTTGATAAGGAAGCTGCGGAAGCGGCAGCGTTTTACGCGTCGGTATTTCCCGAATCGAGGGTTACCAGCATCACGAGGATGGAAGACACGCCTTCGGGCGACGCCGATATGGTCATATTCGAGCTCTGGAACCAGAAATTCATGGCGATCAGCGCCGGTCCGATTTTCAAACCCAATCCATCGATATCCTTCATGGTGAATTTCGATCCGCTGTTTTTTGGCGGCTCGCCCGATCCCGCGCAAGCTGCGCGCGAAAAAATTGACTTTGTCTGGGACAAACTCTCAGAAGGGGGGAATGTGCTGATGCCCATCGATCAATATCCATTCAGCCAGCGGTATGGTTGGATTCAGGACAAGTACGGAGTTTCTTGGCAGCTGATCCTTACCAATCCGGAAGGAGAGCCCCGACCGCCGATTATTACCTCGCTGATGTTTGTGGGAGACCAATGCGGAAAAGCGGAGGAGGCCATTAATTTCTATTGCTCGGTTTTCAAAAACGCTAAACTGGGCTCGATACACCGGTATCCGGAAGGTATGGCGCCGGATAAACCCGGTACGATCATGTTCGCGGATTTCAAACTCGAAGATTCCTGGTTTACGGCCATGGACAGCGCCCATGAGCACAAGTTCAATTTTAATGAGGGTGTTTCGATAGTTGTCAACTGCGAGGACCAGGCGGAACTCGATTATTTTACCCAAAAGATGTCGGCGGTCCCCGAAGCCGAGCAATGCGGGTGGATTAAGGATAAATTCGGGGTGTCGTGGCAAATCACTCCCGCAGAGCTGGAAGAACTGATGGTCAACGGCACGCAAGAGCAGATTAACCGGATTACCCAGGCGTTATTGCCCATGAAAAGGCTCGAAATAGCGCCTTTGATCAAAGCTTTTGAAGAGAGTAAGCTATTTTAAAAGGTCGGCGGTGCATTGGCGCGCCGCCGACCTCATTTGGGAGCACCTTAACTTCCGGCCGGAACGATAAACTCGAACGAAGGGCCGATCGTATAACCGGCTTTGCCAGGGAAGGGCGTCGCGCAAAGTTTCTGGGCGGTCAGTTTGAGATCGTACATAACGCCCACCGTGCTGTCGAGCATTTCGGGATGGCCGTTGAACGTAGTGTGAAGGCCGGCAAGCAGGGAATAGTAGCTCGTGTTGAATTCGTTCATCCTGTTCAGTTCCTCACTGCCGGCAGGTAGCATGCTGGTTTTGGTGTTGGGAAACAATGGAAAAACATCTTCGGGCGTAAACGGGATGTCGGGACCTGAGAAGGAGTAGCCGTTTGGTGCTGCATCGTTTTTAATCAGTCTTTTACCTTTGTACAGCTCTTCAAAACGGTAGTAATGCGCCAACTCGTCTTCCTGATCAACCGGGGAGGTGGAAGTTCCTTCGCCTTGCTCGATGATGATATTGATCGCATCGATCGCGTTCTGTTTGGTATAAATAGGGAAAAGTTCGTCCGAAGGGAAGAACGACGACGTGACCTGCTTGCTTTTTTCGCCCGGCAGATCATTGGGCGCCAGGTCGTCTATTTTCTTCTGGACAGCCTGGTAAAACTGGCCTATCGTGCTGAATGTGGGTAATTCTACCAGGCTTACCGATTTGAAAACCAATGGATTCTCCGGCTCTTCAATCTCCATAAACACATTTTTGACGACATCCGTCGAGTATTTTTCCAACCCCACGATCAGCCCGTTGCCAATGCCCATAGGCAGAGGTCCCGGGTATTCGGGCACAAAATCGTTTTTGTCGATCTTCGGCTTACCGCCCAGGGCATTCAGGATATTGGCCGCGATGGTCATGTGCAGCATTTCCTCGATCACAATCGAATGGATGATCTGCCGCTGCACCAGGTTTGTACCGGGTTTGAGCGAAAACATGGCCGTCAGGTAAGGAGGGATAGTCGAATGTTCCAGCTCGATCGCTTTTTGAAGCAGCGGATAGAGCTCTTCGATGGCATTGGCGGTCAATGCCTTCTCAATATATGTTGAATCTATTTGTAGCATGGTGAAGAAATTTTTAACCGTAAATCACAGATTTTCGAACAAATCGTCGGTGGCCGCAAAGCCCGGGAACGAACCGTTTTTCGCCTTGACGGCCTCCCGGTACCGGGCTTGCTTGTCGGTCAGGACTGTTCCCGGAGCAGCCGGATTGGCTGTTTTCGCCTCCCTGGCCTCGGTTTTCAATACACTTCTCTGACCGGTTTGCGGGTTGTTGAGCCAGTTCAAGATGGTTTTCCGCTTGGTATCCGATAAGTCGCGGGTGACGGGCATGTGCATCGTGTCGTTCATACCACGCGAGAATGCGAAAATCAGGATATTCTTTTTCTCTGCCAGCGCCAGCGGGTCGGCCAGGTTCACGACATACTTGCTCATGATCGGGTACAGGTTGCTGTACTGGACCATCATCTCCGAAATATCGTCCCAGACCGGGTTCGCGATTTCTTCAAAATAGTCGCGCAGGTGTACTACGAGTTGTTCTGTACCAAATGCCGGGTCAACGGTTGCAGTCTGATAGGTAATAAAATAGATCTGCCCGTCGATGTAAACTCGCGGACTGTAAATGGAATTACCGGATAGCCGCAGTTGCGCTTTGCCTTGCGGGTTGGTCGAGATCTGCCCGTTGAACGACAGGCCGTCGGCCGGGAAATTGTTTCCGTAAAGTTCAGAGATCGGGTTTTGAGGGCCGACGGGCGTATCAGGAGTAGCAGGGTCGAGCGTAGCCGTGATGCTGGCACTCGGAAGCAGGTTTCCCCATTGATACGCGTAAAAATCGACGTCGACCGATTGGCCGTAATCCAGGCGCTGGATGAAATTGTCCGCCCTGGCCACAAGGCCGTCGATCGCCTCCCGCGCGATTACCGCATATTGCCCCGGCTGGCTCGCCGACGGTGAGACGAGTATGAGCTGGTTGTTACTCAATGCCGATATCGTTGCGTCCGGCAGATTATTGAACGAAACGATCCCGCCCGTCTGGTTCAGCCAGTTAGGGTCGGACTGGTAATCCAATGGCCCAACTTCAATAAAATCGTCGGGGCTGACGTAAGAAGTCGGGGTCTGGCGACTTGCCACAAAGGTTTGCGGCACTTTGCTGACAGCCAGGCGCAAATCCTGCTTGTAGTTAATCGTTCCGATCGAATCGGAAACGGGGAAGCTCGCACCGAAATCGACACTGACGCGTCTGGCACCGGGCTCGACCAGGAAATTGGAAATGCTGAAATACGTGCCGCGGGCGCTGGGCGTGTAATTAATGCCATACAACCTGCGCGCTGCCGCAAAAGTAAGTGGTTCGCCCTCGAAATACGGCCCGATGGAACCGATGATCCTGCCCAGCGAAAACCGCCCGTCGTTATGGCTGTAATAATAGCCGAACGGGTTCATATTAATAGCCAGGGTGTTGTTTTGCGTCGTGGAGCGCAATGTTTTCAGAAATGTGGAGTTTTCGGCCGCCTTGCCCCATTCAACGTTGGTAATCACCGAGGTCCAACTGGCTCCCAATGGCTGCCCGTTGCTTTTGCCGCCGTCGAGTTGCCTCATTTGGAGGTCCCGGAACGAGGTGGTAGTAATGTCGCCTTTGAAAAGCAGGTCGCCATTAGTAGTGCAAATACGCAGCTGGACGCACCATAATGCGGAATACATCTGGGCATCGGGGTCCAGATCGACCATCTTGCCGGTCGGGCGACCTTCGGCACCTACAACAGCCTGGCCTATGATGATGTCGTCGTATTGAGAAGTCTGTGTGGTGCCATCCGGCAGGAAGATCTGTTTGACCGAACAGTTTTGAAAATCGAAAACCGCACCTCCTTCCGGGTTCCACCAGCCGTTGGTAGCACCCTGGCCGGGTTCCTGGAAGTTGGGTTGGAAAGTGGCATTGTTGTAGTGGGCCGTGTCGTTGTTGACCGTACTGACATCGGACAGGAAATCACCCGTGAACACGAGCCTTGGCGCATGAAGATAAGACATGATGCTTTAAGTTATTGTGAAGATAAGACTCTTTAAGCGGCTGTATTCCAGATAATGAAATGTTGCAGCCATGCTCCATTGTACTTCTTGTAGATCCAAAGCATTCTTCCCGTTTCGGACGCTTTTTCGCCTGTTTTTTTGTCGGTGGTAGCTTGGTGGTAAATCGCCCATTCGTATGCAAGGTCGTTCCGGATCTCAATATCCTGCGATTCGTAGGAGATCTGGATGTAGAAAGCATCGAACCAGGAACGCAGAAAGTCCACACCGCCTGCCCTGGTGTTGATTACCGGCGAACCGGGAGCGATAACCGTGATATCGTCGGCCAGGATCGCGGTCATCATATCCAGGTTGCCGGTGTTTTCGGCTTCCTGAACGATCAGCCGCAGTTTTTCAATTTGTTGCAAGTCGTCTGTTAAGTTCATGGAGATTAAGTCTGTTTGAAGGATCAAGTAACCGAGCTTTGCTTTTTTACTTACTTATCGTCCCTATTTGTAGAATTAGTTATTTAACGGTTTTGCAGGACGGCATTCCGGAGGGGATCAACGCGGTTTATGACGACCGTTTAATCAGTTAGGCGAAACAGTCACTCCGTTAACTCGAAAAAGCGGAATTGTCAGAGATAATGGTCTGATAATGAATGTACATTTGGGCTGTGGAATGGCTGTCAGAAAATGAGTTCCAGCCTCGGATACTGAATGATCAGTATGGAACAGGGAAGTCGGTTTACTGAACTTGCGGCCTTATTAAAAACAAAAAACAAAAATCAAATGAATCCAAACAAAGCACTCTGGGAAAAAGGAGATTTCACGCGCCTGGCAGAAACCATGCGCAGGAGCGGGTCGGAGCTGGTCGCAACATTAGGTATCAAAAAGGGAATGGACGTGCTCGATCTGGGTTGTGGCGATGGGACCACAGCCATCCCCGAAGCAAAGCTCGGCGCGAACGTGCAGGGTGTCGACATTGCCAGCAACCTTGTGGAAGCGGGTAACCGCCGGGTGAAAGAGGAAGGGCTCACCAATATCTCTTTCCGCGAAGGCGACGCGACCGATCTGCACGATATCGCGGACGAATCGTTCGATCTTGTGGTCAGTATTTTCGGGGCGATGTTCGCACCCAAGCCGCTAGACGTTGCCAAGGAAATGTTCCGCGTGACGCGCCGAGGCGGAAAGATCGTAATGGGCAACTGGATACCGGGCGACCCGACACTCGTAGCGCAAATCCTGCGGGTAAGTTCCGCATACACGCCCGCGCCGCCCGAAGGGTTTATCAGCCCGATGCTCTGGGGTGTTGAAAAAGAAGTAACCGAACGTTTTGTCGCTGCCGGCGCCTCGAAAGAGAACATTTCGTTCAGCAGGGAAACATTTACATTCGAAGGGCCTTTTTCCACAACCGATTTCCTGGCAAGATTTCGTGATTACTACGGGCCGACAATGAATGCATTCGAGGCGGCAGAGATGAATGGCAAGGCCGCAGACCTGGAACGGGAACTGGCGGCATTGTTCAATAGTCAAAACCAGAGTGGTGACAAGAATACCACATCCATTCCCGCGACTTTTCTTAAAGTAACGATGATTCGTTAGGGATCAGGTCAAAACTTGTCTATTCGTCATGAAAGCAGCATGTCCGCTTTGGCACGTCTATCGTTCCAAAGCGGACATTTTTTTAGTGGAAGCTGGATTGAGTCAGTCACGGTAAGAATGCTGCTATTCGGCAATCCTGATATGCTTCATCTTCACGGGTAGCCATACTTGCATGGGGCCACGGCCGCGGTTTGCCCACGTATAATACGGAATAGCGGTCACAGTCTGCGGTTCAAGCTTTACATTCAGGCCGTCGGGCGTGGCTTTTACCATTTGCAGGTTAGCCTGAATGGACACAACCGGTTCGTTCAGGATCTGGCCTTTCTGAATACTGAATGAAGGGTTTTCAGGCACGAGCAGGTTCCATACCTCACCCGCATTGTCGGCACCTTCCACGCAATACACGATGGGGCCGCGTTGGATGGCAATGCGATCCGCGTCTGCCTTTACTTCCTTGCGGGCCTTAATCTGCCGCACTTCCATCGGAAGCTTTACTTCGATTTCATCGCCGTTCTGCCACGTGCGGTCGATCACCGCATACCCCTTTTCCGTTTGATAGACAACGGGATTGCCGTTCAGCAGTATTTCCACCTTTGCATTACCGGCGCCGGCAAAGTTGTACAATCCACCCGGAACAGCCGTTTCGGCCGCCCAGCCGGGAATGCGGATTTGCAATGTGTATTTAACTTTCTGTGGAGGTGAGACCTTGATCTTCACATTACCGTCCCATGGATAATTGGTATCCATTTTCAGCGGCACGGCCGTTTTGCCAAACTGAAAAGTTGTATTGCTGCCCACAAAGAGATTCACCCAGATATTCTTGTCTGATTTACCATAAATATAATCCCCGACCGACGCCACGAGTCTGGCGATGTTGGAAGGGCAGCACGCTGTTCCGAACCATGCACTGCGGGCATTGTTACCCACAGACGAAAGCGGGTTTCCGTAAAAGAAGGTGTCGCCGCCAAGGCTAAGACCGTCCAGGGCACCATTGTAAAGGCTGCGTTCGAGGACGTCGATGTATTTGGCCTCGCCGGTGAGGGAATTCATGCGCTGGTTCCAGAACACCATCCCTACCGACGCGCAGGTTTCACTATATGCGGCCCCGTTGGGCAGGTCGTAGTCATCGGTAAAGCCTTCGTTGTGGCCGGAGGAGCCGATTCCGCCCGTCAGGTACATGTTGCGGTAAACGACGTCTTCCCAGACGGCGGTCATGGCATTCATATAGCCGGGGTCCTGTGTGACGGAGGCCACGTCGGCCGCGCCTGTATACTGGTACATGGCGCGCACGGCGTGGCCGGTAATTTCTTTCTGCTGCTTCACAGGCACGTCGTCCTGGCAATATTTGGGGTCTTTCCATTCGTCCCAGATTTTGCCCTTCCCATGGCCGTGCCCGCGCTGGTCGAGGAACCAGTCGGCGAGTTTCAGGTAGCGGTCTTCTTTTGTCAAATGATATAACTTCATCAGCGCCAGTTCGATTTCCTGGTGCCCGGATACCCACGGCCGGTTGGCGACGCGGAAAGTAGAATCGATATGGTCGGCGAAATGAATGGCGACATCGAGCAGCTTGCGCTTGCCGGTGGTATTATAATAGGCAACGGCCGCCTCCATCAAATGCCCGGCGCAGTAATCCTCATGCTTTTCCATGTCGGTCCAGCGCTGCCTGAGGTCGGTTAATGTGTAATAGGTATTCAAATAGCCGTCCGGTTGCTGAGCAGCGGCGATCTTGTCGATCCATTCATCGGCTTTCTTTTCCAGGGCTGCGTCGGGACGGTTTTTGAGCGAATAGGCCATGGCTTCAATCGCCTTGTACACGTCACTGTCGTCATAGTAAATACCCTCGTGCTTTTCGCCTTGCTTTCGGGCCACCTTTTCAAAATTCCGGATACGGCCCGATTTTTCCTCGGTTTGAATGATACACGCATTGAGTGTGGCCGTTGCTACTTTTTCCTGTTTGGGTTTCCAGAACTGGTCGGTAATGTTGACCTCCGAGAACCGTACGGGCTGGATGCGCTGCTGCGCTTGGGCGGGAAATGCCTGGATACAGGACACCAGCGCTGCGCTGACATATATTTTAGGAATTAACTGCATTTCAAAATTCGGTTTATATCAAAAATTACTTTTTACGGATCACCGGAAACTGTGAAATCCGCAGATTGGTACAACCATAAGGAATCAGCACAATGTCTTCTTCCTTTTCATCAGTTTCGAGCTGGTAGGTGAGGCTGTACGGAATCGGGCCGGCCATTTCATTATACAACCCCCACGAGGGGATACGCCGCGCTTTGGTCCTGATCTGCAACGGAGCATTCTCGGGATTCCATGGGTAGCCGGAAACCGGTTTGGCAACTTCCCATTTGTACTGCTCTTCCAGCTTGCTGTCCGGCGTGAGTATCAATCCGTAATTCCAGGGAGTGGTAGGCCGAACCTCCGTATAGCTGGAACCGTAATCGATCGGGTCTTTATCGTTTTTCACCAGTTTGGAGGTTTCACCCACTTTCAAGGCATAGGTAAGCGGCCCGCGTTCGACTGAAATCGAATTTTCGACCCAGGTATTTTTGAATATATGCATAGGCAGGGTCAGTTCCACCACATCGCCTTTTTCCCACTCGCGGGTCAGTTTTACGATCTGATTACCTTCGGGTTCCAGCCAGACCTTGGCATTTACCTTGATAACACCCTTTTTGCACCATGCCGGAATACGCAAATGGAATGGGAATATGGCTTTTGCAGAGGGATTTACAGTGAATTTAATGGTTTCTTCGAAAGGGTAGGAGGTTTCTTCCTTTACAGCCACTTGAATACCTCCCGCAAGCTTGATAGTGGCTTCGCTGGCTGCATAGGTTAGCGCCGCAATGCCTTTATCGGCAGTAGCGTACCACAGGTTTTGTACAAATTTCGGCCACCCCTGATGCATGTTGGAAGTGCAGCAAGGGTAGCCGGTGAGCAGGCCCATGCACACATCGGTACCGCCGTGGTTCACGTCGAAGTTGCGCTGGTGGCGTGTCATCATCACCTGGTTGGCCTGCTGAAAATACTGGCGGGTCATGAAATCGTCGGAAGCTTGGGTCGGTAACGCATTGAATGCCACTTTTTCGAGCATATCGGCATAGCCTACATCGCCGGTGATTTCCAGGATGCTTTCGAGGGAGAACATCATTTCCACCGCCGAACACAGCTCCGAGCCTTGTGTGGGGTCGTTGCCATGCAGCGCTTCGTCGCCGCCATAAAGGCCGTGCGCCATGCCATTGAACTTACGGATGTCGGCGAAGCCTTTTTGCGTAGCGTCGAGGTATTTTTGCTCCGGATGGTGCTGGAAATAGATCAGCGGGGCCTTAATGCCCTGCGCCAGGTTGACGCAGTGAATGCTGCCGCGCGTCGATAGCATGTCTGTGTTCAGGAATGCATACGTGTAGTCGAATGTCTGCTGGTGTATGATATTGCCCAGGTCGAGCAGGAACTTGTCGCCGGTGATGTTGTAGAGCCAGTACACGACCATTAGATTGTCGGCACCCCGGTACCGCGCCCAGAATGTCCAGTTATCGAGCGGTTTTGATGGCAGTTCTTTTAATTGGTATTTAAAATAATTGGTCATTAAAGTGATCACCCGCTGGTCACCGGTGGCCGAATAGTACTGTTTCAATATTTTCAGCATCACCATTTTAGGCCACCAGTCGCGGCTGTTGTCGCGCTGCACGCCGGGTTCGTGACCATAATCCTTCGACGGGCCGAAATAGCCGTCGGGCTGCTGGCTGGCGAGCGCCCACTCCACCCAGGGTTTGGTTTTGGCAATGAGGTCCTTGTCGTCGAGAATGTATGCGAGCGGAAGCAGGCCGTCGATCCAGTAAGGACCCCGTTCCCATTGGTCGCCGTCGCCGCCGAGCCATCCGTTGCGCTTACCCATTACGAGCGGATAAAGTTCGTCAAGCTTGCCGGTGGAGCCGTTTTGCTGGCGGACGAGCATTTCTTTGAGCCAGCCTTGTGGCTTGATGGCCCCTAATGGCAGCTCGCTGTATGGATTCGAACGGAGCGGGATTTTGCCGGGTGTATAGCTTACTTCTTTGGCCGGTTGGGCGGTTGCTTGCAGGCCGATGAGTAAAGCGAACAGGAGTTTTTTCATTTTGATGGTTGTCAGGTGTGGTCAGGTTTTGTCAGGTGTGGTCAGGTATGGTCAGGGTTATTTGATTTTTTGGAGCTCTTTGGAGGTGGCTAGGGCGATTACGCGGCCGTGGTGTCCTACGGCATTGTAAAAATGGTATACCACGCCGTTCCATTTGACGACCCAGGGTTTGTGGGCGTAGGTTTTGTCGTAGGGCTCGGTGGAGGAAATCAGGTCGGGGCCGGTCCAGTCGGTCCAGTTTTGAAGGTCGTAGGAGCAGGCGAAGCGTTCGAAGGCGCCGGGTTTCCAGAATGCCCCGAAATAGAACATCACATACACGTCGCCGATCTTCGCAATCTGCGCGTCGCCGCAAATGCCCGTGTTTCGGGTGATCAATGGCTGATCGCCCAGGCGTTTCCAATGCTCCATATCGTCTGAAACCGCCATGGCGATGCTTTCGAAACCGTTGCCTTTCGCGTCGCCCTTTTCGCCTTTGGCATTGTAATACATCACAAATGGATGTCCGGTTTTGCGGGCCTTGTCGCGGATTACCAGGCTTTTGTAGATCGTTTTGTCGTCGTACCAGCGGACGCCCTTGTCCACGGCCGAAAGTACCGGCTGCGGCAGGCGCATTACCTCTTCCGGTTTGGTCAGGTCCGTGCTTGTGGCGATGCCAATGCCGAGCCTGCCTGCTTCGTAGCCTTTTTCGGAACCGCCGAGGTAGGAGAGCCAGTATTTATTTCCGAATTTTTCAGGTTCGTAGCTGCCTCCCCATTCGGTGTCGACCAGTCCCACATAACCGGCCTTCTGCGTGGCATCCCACGTGTTTTCGGTGAAAGACATGATCTTGCCTAAATGCGTCCATTGCAGCAGGTTATCACTTTTGGAAAGCCAGGTTTCGTAACCCCTGCCATCGAAAATAATGTAGGTCATGTACCAAACGCCACCTTTACGGAACACGGTAGGACTGTCGACCATCCGGCCGCTGTCGGGCTGGGGAATTACGATGCCGTATTTGTAAGGGGTTTTTACTTCCTCAAAAATTTTCTGCATGACTTCCTGCGGGACTTTGGTCTCAGCGGCCGCTGGTTGCGCCAACGGCCCGCCGACGTGTTTTGCCGGCCCAAAGCCAGCCGTGAAGATTAACAGGCAACCAATCAGCATTCGCTTCATATTAACTAATTATAGTCCGGGTTTTGGGTAAGTTTTGGATTGGAATTGATGGCTATCTGCGGGATCGGGAACACGGCCCTGAATGCACCGCTGGGTTTATGCGACAACCAGCTTTTCGTGGTGTAAACCCCGAAACGGATCATGTCGCGGCGACGGTAACCTTCCCAGGCGAATTCCCAGCCGAGCTCGTCGAGCATCCTGCCGTATTGTACCGGCACGGCATTACCGGGATCTGTCACTTTATAGTTTTCGACATATCCATATTGATAACTGCTGCCTTTTTGCAGATCAGCGCCCGACACCGTTGCCTTCACAGGCTTGGCCGAAAACGCCCTTGCGCGCACCTGCGACACCACTGCGGCCGCTTCGTTCGCCTTACCCGTACGCAGGAGACATTCCGCTTTCATCATCAGGACCTGTGCATAGCGGAAGAGCGGAAAATCATTGCCCAGGCTACCCTGAGCGCCTGTTTTTACTTCAAACTTATTCATCCGGTAACCTTCGGCCTCGCCGGTATACAGGCCGTCGGGCAGCTCATTGGTGAGCACCACATTCTTGCCGGCCTGATCGTAGGAGCCTTTCAGCGGCGTCACACCATCTGCGGCAAACTGCGGGCCGATCATCCATGTCGCTTTCAGGCGCTGATCGTCGGTATCGTAGGTATTGATAAACTGGGGCACGCCCTTGGCCGAGCCCGCGCCCCAGGGCGTTGCGAGCATATTCACCTTATTTTTCAGCGACGCATGCCACGAAAACATGTGCGCGCTGAACCCGCCTGCCAGGTTTTCTTCAAATGGGATTGCAAACACGATCTCGGGCGAATTTTGATTTTCGGTAACAAAAGGCGCCGACAGGCCGGTTTCTAACTGGTATTTGCCCGAAGCGATAATGTCATTGCACTGTGCAAGGCATTCCTCCCATTGGGTTTCACCCGCGTAAACACCCGCATTCAGGTACACGTTCGCCAGGAGCGTTTTGGCCGCCCATTTATTGAAACGGCCGTAAAGCAGCATGTTTCGCTCTTCGCTCAGGTTTGGAATGGATTCGGTCAGTTCTTTTACGATGAATTGGTAAAGCGCTTTCCTTCCTGTTTTTTCAAGGAGCTCCTCGGAGCGGTCGGTGATCAGGGGCGCCTCGCCGAAATTGTCCGCAATAAGCCAGTAAAAGAATGCTCTTACCGCCCGCATTTCGGAGATCAATGCCTCTTTGGTAACACCGGCTGGAATTGCAATTTTGCTGTTCGATAACTGGTCAATCAGCCGGTTGGCATTGATCACCCCCGAATAGAAGGTGTTCCACATGCTGTTGATCTGCGGGTTTTCGGAATTCCACGTGTGCAGGTGCATGCGTTTGTAAATCCCGCCATCGTCCCAGCCCGACGCGTTGGCAGGCATTACAATGCCGTCGGCCGTGGATTCCTGCGCCATGTACCAATGCGTGTGCGAGATCAGGTTCCGCATGGTGGCATAACTGATGCTCATTGCCTGGTAAGCATTGGAATAATTATAGGTATCCTCCGTCACTTCGGAGTAGATTTTCTCGGTCAGGTCGTTGTTGCAGCTGCTGGCGGCTATGGTCAGCAACAGTGCTGTTCCTATATATGATTTCAATGGCTTCATCGTGAATATGCTTTTTGAAATGAGGATTAAAAAACTAGAATGTGAGCATCACACCCGCTGTGAAGCTGGTGGTAGCAGGGTACCGGTTCTTGTCGTCGATACCGGGGAACAAGCCGCTGATACCCACCTCCGGATCGATGCCTTTGTAGCCGGTAATGGTGTAGAGGTTGGCCACGGACAGGTATACGCGGGCATGTCTGAGGTATTTGTTTTTCAACCGAAGATTGTAGCCTGCCGTAATGTTGTCGATCTTCCAGTAATTGCCGTTTTCGATGTAATAGCTCACATAGTTCAGCGACTGGTCGTCGGCCAGGGGGCGTTTGCCGTAAATCGGGTCGTAGGCATTTGAGCGCAGGTTCCCTCGGGTGAGCATTACCGGAGCGCTCCAGAACATTTCGGTCATGTTCAGGATCTGGAAGCCGAATGCTCCGCGCATGGTCATGTTCAGGTCAAAGTTTTTGTAGGTCAATGTGTTATTCCAGTTCAAATACCGCTTCGGCAGGCCGTTTCCGATGATCTGCTTGTCGTCGGCCTGCTGCTGGGCAATAGGTTTGGGCTCGCCATTCTTTCCTTCGATGATCCAGTGACCGGTTTCATCGATGTCGATCGTTTTGAACCCCCAGAAATTGCCGAGCGGCTGTCCTACCTGCACGCGGTGTGTGGTTTGCTGAATGGGTTCGCCGGTATTGCCTGTATCGAAATAGCCGCTGGCTAATGCGAATTTGTCGTTCGATAATGATAGGATCTTGTTCGCATTGGTTGAGAAATTGACAGAGGTAGACCAGCGAAATGCGGCGGTTTGCAAGGGAATGGCATTCACCTGTATTTCTATTCCCTTGTTCTCCATGGAAGCCGCATTGGCGGTGATGGTGCTGTACAAATAGGGTGGGGTAGGGACAGGGAAGTTCGCGATCAGGTCACGGGTTGTGCGACGATAGAGATCGATTGAACCGGACACGCGCTCGTTTAGGAAGCCATAGTCGATACCGATGTTTACCTCCTCTTTCCGTTCCCAGCGCAGGTCGGGATTGGCGTTGTTGGATGGGTTGATAGCCTGCACCCACTGGCCGTTGATGAGCACATTGGTATTGAAATTAATCTTATTCAAAGAAATATAAGAACTGCCCGGCTCGGTACCCGTAACCCCGTAGCCTCCGCGGAGTTTCAGGTTGGATATGGTGTTTGAATTTTCCAGAAATGCTTCTCTTTTCAAATTCCAGCCCAGTGAAAACGCCGGAAAGCTACCCCATTTGTGGTTGGCCCCGAAGCGGGAGGAGCCTTCGTGACGGATACTGGCCGAGAGCAGGTATTTATTCATAAAACTATAATTCACCCTGAAAAAGTAGCTGATCAGCTTGTTCTCGGACTGCACCGACAACTCGGGCGCCTGACCCCGGCGGAGCGCCAAACCCGCGCCGATGTTGTTGTAAGAAAAATTGTCGGTGGGAAAATCCCAGTTTTGCATCCAGTACTCCTCGGTGTTGTACCTGCGCCAGGTATGCCCGGCCAGAATCACGAAATTGTGGTCGTGAATGGACTTGTTGTAGTTGGCCGTAAATTCAAAGAGGTCGTCCTGCGAGCGGGTCGTACCACGCGAGGCGAAGCCGTTCCGGCCGTTTCTACTGGTGGAGTAGTGGTTTTTGGTTTCATAATAACCCCGCGTGCTGTTGAACATATCCCGTGCAAACAATGCCTTGATTTCCAGTCCTTCCACCGGCGCCAGCGAAATGGTACCGTAAGTACGGAGGTTGTTATTGCGGTTTTGCCCGTTCGATTCCTCGATCAGCGCTACCGGGTTCATATAGTCGGTTTTGTCGGTGCGCTCCGTCCATTTGCCGTTTTCATCCTTTAATGGCTCGGTAGGGTTGAATGTGAGCGCATTGCGGTACACCAGCCCGGAGTAAGGCCCGCCATCGATCGAGAAGTATTTCTGCTGATAGCCGCTCAGGTTGGCATTGACTTTTAACAAACCATTAAACATCGAGTGGTTCACTTCAATGCGTGGGAATACCGTCGTATTGTCTGATTTCTTCATGATGCCGTTCAGCCGACGGTATTCCATGCTCACTATATAATTGGTGGTCCGTGAGCCGCCGCGCAGACTGATATTATGCACCTGCGATAGCGGTTTCTGTGTCACCGCGCCCAGCCAGTCGGTGCTGTGGCCGTAATCGATGGCGCCGGGTTTTCCCTGGGCTGCCAATGCGCGGTACTGGTCCACATTCATGAAGTCCAGCTTGCGGGTAAGTCTTTGGGTTGTGAAATAAGAGTTCACTTCCAATGTCGCCGGCGTTTCGCCTTTTACTTTTCTGGTGGTAATCAGTATAACACCGTTCGTGCCGCGTGTGCCGTAAATAGCCGCTGCCGAGCCGTCTTTCAGGACATCTATGGATTCAATATCTTCGGGAGCTACCGTATTCAGGCCCCCGGGTACGCCGTCTATCAGGACGAGGGGCTCGGAGCTGGCGTTGATGGTCGCATTGCCCCTCAGCGAAATCTGCGCCGTGGCGGTAGGATCGCCGCTAGGTGTGATGACGCTCAATCCGGCCACTTTTCCACGGATAAGTTGGGCGGCGTCCTGAACCGGGCCTTTCACAAAATCTTCGGCTTTCACACTCGCGATCGCCGTAGTGATCTGTTCGCGTTTTTGCGTGCCGTAGCCTACTACTACCACCTCTTCAAGACTTTTCAGGTCGGGAGCCAGCGTAATATCGATTACCGAGCGGCTGCCAATAGACACTTCCTGGTTTTGGTAGCCAACATAGGAGAATACCAGTATGACTTCCGTTTTGGGTTCGTCGCTGACCGAAATGCTGTATTTGCCGTCCACACCGGTAGTGCTTCCCCGTGTGGTGCCTTTGATGAGCACGCTCACACCAGGCAGCAATTCTCCACCTTCGCCTTTTACGACGCCGGATACGGTTCTGTCAACCGTTTTGTGAGTCAGTTCCATCGTGGAATTGTTGCTTTGGACCGACATGGTATAGGTTTGTTGTGGAACGGGGGAAGCTTCCCCGGGGATAATCTGTTCGTTTTGCTTCGCTCCCGTTCTGGAATCCTCGGCAGAGGTCAGGATCAGGTACGTCTGCTTGCTGACCTTTTTGAAGCGCAGGCCCGACGGAAGGATATTGTTCAGTTTCGCCTCGACGGTCTGCCCTGGCTGGACCTGCGCCGGTGTCACAAAAATGCCTTCCAGCAGTTTTTCTTCGAAAAGAATATCAACCTTGTATTGCTTTTTCACCTGCATCAAAGCATCCCTCAGGGTTATCCGGCTTCCGGGGATTTGGGTAGGGACCGCATTGCTTTTCGGACGGTTCTGTGCCATCAGCTGGGCTTTGAGAGGGACACCATCCAACAGGCATCCCATCATTAAGGCCACCAGAACTTTAACGTGTAATAGTTTCGTCATGATTATGAATGATTAAGGAATTACAAATGATCCGAGTCGAGCACAAAGGTCTCGGCCCCGTCCTTGCCCGAGTGGGTGACACGCGCATTGAGCACGTCGGAAAGGACTTTCAAAACATTGGCGGGGTCGCTGGCATTGAATGTACCGCCTATCGTTCGCCGGGCCAGCGTTGAGTCAGCTACGATCACGTTCACCCCGAAATGCTCGCTGATCTGATAGGCGATTTCTGAAACCGGCGTGTTTTCGAACATAAACCGCCGCTGCTTCCAGGCTTGGTGCGCCGAGAGGCTTTCACTGTGTTTCAGGGTCAGCGTTCCCTGGGTGGACATCGTTGCTACATCGCCGGGTTTCATCAACATGGGTTTCGGATTCGGCTCGTTCAGGGAACGCAGCTGCACGCTTCCCTGGCTGAGCACTACTTTCGAGCCGCGCTCCCGGCTGTATACGATGAATTCGGTCCCCAGCACCCTCACTTCCAGCTTGTCGGGTGTGCGGACGATGAACTTGCTATGCTCGACCGTATGCTTCACCGCAAATTCGGCTTCCCCTTTCAGCCTTACTTCCCGCGTCCCGCTTCCGAACCCGAAACGCGGTACATGCAGTACCGAATTGGCATTGAGCGTAACCCGGCTGCTATCGGGTAAAACAACAGTCCGGATCTCGCCGTAGGCAGTTTCATATTGTTTGTACAGCCAGAAATCGGAAAGCAAATACGCGCCAAGAGCCAGGAAAACGGATGCGGCCGCTACCCATTTGAGCACGTAAAGCCGCCCGCGCAACGTTGCGAGATGCGGAGACGCTTGCTTTCCTGGCTCGTGCATATCTGCGCTTTCGTGAACGGTATATAGTGAACGTTGGTACGCGCTTTCAACATCCGGGGTAAACTGCGGATTTTCGGTTTCCCATTCTTCCAGCCATTGAAAATACAACTCGCGGTTGGCGGGGTGTTCGAGCCATCCCTGAATCAGGATGTTCTGCATCCGGGTCGTTTTTCCTTCAAAGAAATTTTGGATGACCTGTTTGGAGAGAAGTGATTTTTTCATACTTCGTTGAATTCAATAGGACATATATCCGATAGCGTTATGCTGTCAGACGAATAGGAGTAAAACCTGGATCAGAGAAAGCAGGCCGTGATCCTGCAATGCTTTTCGTAGGATCGAAAGCCCTTTGGTGATGTGGCCTTCTACTGTTTTGACCGAAATTCCCAGCTCTTCGGCGATAATGGTGTTCCGCTTTCCCTCAAACCGGCTCATCAGAAATACCTTCTGGTTTTGCGGTGACAACGACCGGATCACTTGCTCGATTTTTAGCACCAGTTCCTGAAATTGCAGCTCCTGCTGGGGAGAATTGGCCGGAGCGGCCACGGAAAGGTCGCCCAGCTCTTCGGTTGCCGATTCTTTGCCGAAATTTTTGCGCATATGATGGAACGCCGCATGCCGCACCGTCGCGAACAAGTAGGAACGGTAGGACGAGGTAACGGCCGTATGGAGCTGCTTCGACCAGAATTGACTGAATACCTCCACGACAATGTCTTCGGCAACGTCCCGGGCATACACAAAACGTACGGCATGGCTGCACAACTGCTTGTAGTATCTTTTGAAAAGGAGTTCGTAGCCCCTGGCAGGATCGGTGGCAAATGCCTGTTTGATAAACAACTCCGAATCGACAAAGTCTGCCGGAGGTTTCCTGGAATCCGGGAAATCAGACGCCAATCCCGCCGGGCCACTCTCACCAGCATTATTTTCTACGGAATACTTGTGGTTCATACAGTAATGTAAGTAGGTTAATGATAAGAGTACTTTGCAGGGCCGCTACCCTCGCCCGTTTTGTGAAATTTTTATTTTTTTTGTCACTTTTTGCTACTATTTGGAGGATGAAGGACGAAAGGAGAAGACCGGATAGTAGTTCAAACCCGTACGCGCGATGTCCGAATTTGAACAGTATTGGTAGGCAGCACATCGAGAAACTGGCCGCAGCAAGTAAAATCGCTATCCCATATACCGCGGCGTACTTTTTTAGTCAAAAACAGTATCTGACCCTGACAGTTCAGATAAGCCCTCACTACTCTTGACTATTTCTGACCAAACTAATCACCTCTGACTATTCCTAATCCCCTGGCTAAACCCGGCCATTCCTGACCAAAGCTGACTATTCCTAACGACATCTGACAATCCCCGAACAACATTCCTAAACTGCCTCGAACCATGCTACGCAATTACCTGAAAATCGCGCTTCGACAGTTGGCCAGAAACCAGGTCTATTCATTTATTAATATCGGAGGACTCGCCGCGGGTATGGCGGTGGCCATGCTCATCGGACTGTGGGTTTATGATGAATTGTCGTTCAATACCTATCATGAAAATTACGAACGCATTGCGCAGGTACGCTCGCGGGAGTTCGGAGAGCATGGTGTAGGCATTAATTCCTCCGTACAATATCCGTTGATGACCGAGCTGAAAACCAATTATAAGGAGTATTTTAAACACATTGTAGCGGCATCCTGGGATGTTGACTATGTGCTGTCGGCCGGGGAAAGCAAGATTTCGCGCTCAGGATTATTCATGGATCCGGAAGCTCCTGAAATGCTCACCTTACACATGGTGTACGGTACGCGTGCGGGTTTGCGCGATCCGCATTCGGTAATGCTCGCCAGATCGACGGCCCTTGCATTGTTCGGGGACGTTGATCCGGTGAACCGTGCGTTAAAAATCAGCAACAAAATCGATGTGATCGTTACCGGCGTGTACGAAGACCTTCCGCAAAACACACAATTCAGTCAGGTCAGGTTTCTGGCCCCATTCGTACTTTGGGAGCTCGATAACCCGTGGATCAGGGAGCGCGCAACGACCGACTGGCAGAACCATTTCATGAAAATCTATGTCGAGCTCCGTCCAGACGTCGATTTCGAGCAGCTTTCCGCGGACATTAAGAAAGCGGAGATGAAAAACCTCGCCGGTTTTCCAGCAATAGCCAAAAACAAACCGGAAGTATTTCTTCTGCCCATGCGCGACTGGCATTTGCATAATTTCAAGCGTGGCATGCCGGATAAAGGGCCGCTCCAAATGGTGTGGCTGATCAGCATTATCGGCGGGTTTGTGCTGTTGCTCGCATGTATCAATTTTATGAACCTCTCTACGGCGCGTTCCGAAAAACGTGCGAAGGAAGTCGGCATCCGTAAATCAATCGGTTCGGTGAGAGCGCAGCTGATCAACCAGTTTTTCAGTGAATCATTCCTGGTGGTTGTCCTTGCATTTGTCTTATCACTTTGCGCCGTTTCTCTGGCATTGCCATGGTTTAATAATCTGGCGGCCAAACAAATGGACATTCCCTGGACGAATGGAGGCTTCTGGGCTGCGAGCCTGGGATTCATTGCGGTCACAGGTATGCTGGCGGGAGGCTATCCCGCGTTGTATCTGTCCTCGTTCCAGCCTGTGAAGGTTTTGAAAGGCACATTCCGGGCAGGACGTTTCGCGTCGATCCCCCGGAAAGTGCTCGTCGTCGTTCAGTTTACGGTGTCAGTAACGCTCGTGATC
Source organism: Dyadobacter sp. OTU695 (assembly GCF_038440355.1). Lineage (NCBI taxonomy): Bacteria > Pseudomonadati > Bacteroidota > Cytophagia > Cytophagales > Spirosomataceae > Dyadobacter > Dyadobacter sp. OTU695. The sequence continues at coordinate 157,363 of NZ_JASATN010000004.1, forward strand.
GGTACCATTATCGTTTTCCGCCAGATCCAGTTCGCCAAAAACAGGCCCACGGGCTACACGCGGGAAGGGCTTCTGATGGTGGAGATGAAATCGGGAGATTTTTATGGCAAACATGACCTGCTCAGGAGCGAACTCCGGCGCACCGGCGCAGTAACCGATATCGCTGAATCCATGGGAAAAGTCACCGAGGTATCGTCGGGCAACGATGGTTTTGAGTGGCGCGGTAAAAGCCCTTCCGCTAATGAAAGTTTCGGTACGCTGATGGTCAGCTCTGAATATGGCCGGACGGTCGGGTGGCAGTTTGTGCAAGGCAGGGACTTTTCGGAAAATCTGGCTTCGGATTCGTCGGGCATTGTTGTTAATGAGGCGGCTGTGAAATACATGGGGCTCAAAAACCCGGTTGGAGAACCGGTAAGCTGGAAGTTTCAGGATCGGCCGGTTATGCATTACCGGATATTGGGTGTGATTAAAGATGTTGTCATGGAATCGCCCTATGAGCCTACTTATCCTACGGTGTTCATGATCAAAGCACACGGAGGGCCTAACTGGATGCATATCCGTATCAATCCCAATATGAGCATCAACGAGGCATTGCCCCGCATTGAAGGGGTATTTAAAAAGCTGATCCCGCTTGCACCTTTCGAATACAAGTTTGCCGACGAAGATTACGCGTCGAAATTCGCAGCGGAAGAGCGCGTGGGTAGACTTGCCTATTTCTTCGCCGTTCTGGCTATTTTAATCTCTTGTTTGGGGCTTTTTGGGCTGTCGTCCTTTATCGCCGAGCAGCGCACGCGCGAAATCGGCGTCCGGAAAGTGCTCGGTGCTTCGGTTTTCAATGTCTGGAAACTGCTGTCGAACGAGTTCATTATCCTGGTCACAATCGCCTTTGGACTCGCTACACCGTTAGCCTATTACCTGCTGAGCCAATGGCTGGAAAAATACACCTACCGTATCGAACCGTCCTGGTGGATATTTGCCGCAACGGGACTGGGCGCGATGGCCGTCACACTTTGTACGATCAGTTTCCAGAGCATTAAAGCCGCCCTGATTAACCCGGGTGTGTCACTGAGGGCAGAATGAGATAACCAGAAAGTCAGGCGGTTTGCCTGGTCTTTATTGCAAATCCTCGCCGGCGAGTGGCCCGACGGGGATTTGTTTTTTTGGGTGGATTTTTCCTTCGCGGAAAGATTTACTTGGAAAATTACTGAGAAAAAATTTATCTTTGTAACTAAGATATTTACTAATCAAGATAAATAATGGAAGACGACCTGGTTACCAAGGTGAGGAGGTTGAGCCAGCATTATGCATACAGCGCTCTTCAAATGCATGAAACTGTTGGCCGCAGGGCAGGGCTTTCGGGTACGGATCATAAGTACCTGGGGTTTTTGCTGCAAAAGGGGCAGATGACCGCGGGCGAGCTTTCCAGCCTGACCGGTCTGACAACCGGTGCGGTTACCGGCCTGATCGACCGTTTTGAAAAGAAAAACCTTGTGAAAAGGCAGTTTGCCGAAAACGACAGGAGGAAGGTCCTGGTGGAACCCGTCACTGAAAACATCATGGCCTTGCTCGAACCGCTTTACAAAGAGTTCCGCAACAAGTCGGAGGCATTGATTGCGTCATTTTCCGATGAAGAAATGAAGGTGATAGAATCCTATTTCCTGAAAGCGATCGATCTGATGAATGAAACAACCAGCACACTCAACCAACAATAGTCGCCATTATGGGAGTTTATGTAATTGATTTTCAAGAGCTGGATAGATCCATGCTCGCGATCGCCGGAGGGAAAGGCGCAAACCTGGGAGAACTTTGCAGGATCGAAGGAATAAAAGTGCCCGATGGTTTCTGTATCTCTACCGAAGCGTTTAAAAAGGTCATTGATGAGCAACTTACGAATGGCTTTTTGTCCCGGCTGTCGGTTCTGACGGTTGAAAACAGGAAGGAAATCGGTGAGGCGGGCCGGGAAATCCGGGCAGTGATCGAAGGTCTGCATATTCCCGACGACATTCGGGAGGAGATTGTCGGCCATGTTTCGCGGCTTGGAAATCAGGGTGCTTTTGCGGTGCGGTCGAGTGCCACGGCAGAGGATTTGCCCGGGGCTTCTTTTGCGGGACAACAGGATACTTATCTGAATGTCATTGGGGAAAACGCCATTTTGGAGCATGTCCGAAACTGCTGGGCGTCGCTTTTCACCGATCGCGCGATCACCTACCGCATACAGAATGGTTTTGATCACCGGAGTGTGCGGCTGGCTGTGCTGGTTCAAAAGATGGTTTTTCCTGAGGCGGCAGGGATTTTGTTTACCGCCGATCCGGTCAGTGCGCACAGAAAAGTGTCGTCCATCGATGCCGGCTTCGGACTGGGGGAGGCGCTGGTTTCGGGGCTGGTGAATGCGGACAACTACAAGGTGCGCGACGGTAAGGTGATTGAAAAGAACGTGCCCTCCAAGGGTAAGGGCATTTTTGCTGTCCAGGGCGGTGGAACAACAGAACAGGGAATAGATCCGGAATTGCAGGGCCGGCAGGTAGTGGCCGACGCGGATATTGTGCGCCTCGAACAGATCGGCAGGAAGATCGAAGCGCATTTCGGCAGTCCGCAGGATATTGAATGGTGCCTGGCCGGAAATGAATTTTACATCGTGCAAAGCCGCCCTATTACGACTTTGTACCCGGTCCCGGTAGCAAATGATACGGAAAACCGCATTTACGTATCGGTCGGCCATCAGCAGATGATGACGGACGCGATGAAGCCGCTGGGGTTGTCGACATGGCTGCTGACCTCGCCACGCCCGATGGCCACTGCGGGCGGCCGAATTTTTATCGATGTCGCGCAGGACCTGCTTTCGACTGCCGGGAGAAAGGTAGTGCTGGATGTTTTGGGCAAATCCGATCCGCTCGTCAGGGCTGCTGTAACGGAACTTCTGGAAAGGGGAGATTTTGTCAAAGCCAACATGGAACAACCCGGTCCCGGCCAACCGGCCCAAGGCCCGCCGCCGCATGATTTTTTCAGCCTCAATGCCTACGATCCTTCCATTGTGAACGAGTTGATCGCACGTAGCGAAGCTTCTATCAGGACATTAAGTGAAAACATCCGGACCCAATCGGGAACCGATCTTATCGATTTTGTCCTGGACGACTTCCAGCAAAGGAAAAGCCAGGCCGACCCACAGAGTTTTGGCGTGATCGTGACTGCAATGAATGCCGCTTTTTGGATCAATGAAAAAATGAACGAGTGGCTAGGCGAAAAAAATGTAGCCGACGCGCTTTCGCAATCGGTCCCGAACAACGTGACTTCGGAGATGGGGTTGGCGTTGTTGGACGTAGCGGATGCGATCAGGCCCTATCCGGAGCTCGTCAGCTATTTGCAGGACGCGGCTAATGATAACTTTCCGGATGGGATGGCCATGCTGCGAGGCGGAATGCAGGCATTGGAGGCGGTTAATACCTTTCTGGCGAAGTACGGCATGCGCTGTGCGGGCGAGATCGATATCACACGGACCCGGTGGAGCGAAAGACCTGCTATCCTGATTCCGTTGATTCTCAGTAATATCAAAAACCAGGAGCCCGGCGCCGGTAAGCGGAAATTTGAACAAGGGCGACAGGAAGCGGCCAGAAAAGAAGCCGACTTGTTGAGCCGGCTGCGGCAATTGCCCGGCGGTGAGGAAAAAGCGGAGGAAACCAGGCGGATGATCGGATTGCTGCGCAGCCTGGCAGGTTACCGCGAATATCCTAAATATGCCATCATAAGCAGGTATTTTGAGTATAAAAAGGCGCTGATGCAGGAGGCGGGGCGGCTTGTGCAGGCAAAGGTTATTCTTGAAAAGGAAGATCTTTACTATCTTGGATTGGAAGAAATACGAGAGCTGATCCGTACACAAAAGGCAGATTATCAAATTATTAATGAGCGAAAGGAAGCGTACAGGTACTTTGAAAAACTGACCCCGCCGCGTGTGATGACATCCGATGGTGAGATCATCAGAGGTAAACACAAGCACGAAAATCTGCCAAAGGGGGCCATTGGCGGCCTGGCGGTTTCTGCGGGTACTGTCGAAGGACGGGCGCGCGTGATCCTGAACATGGAAGACGCTGACCTGGAACCCGGCGACATTCTGGTAACTGCATTCACTGATCCGAGCTGGACGCCGTTGTTTGTTTCGATCAAAGGCCTGGTGACCGAAGTAGGGGGATTGATGACCCACGGAGCGGTGATCGCCCGCGAGTACGGCTTACCGGCTGTGGTAGGGGTGGATAATGCAACCCGGCTGATCAGGGACGGACAAAAAATACGTGTGCACGGAACGGAAGGATATATCGAGATCCTGTAACGCTGCGTGCACACGGGCCTGGCTAGTTTTTCAGCCAGGCTTCATTTAATGCCTTTTTCGAATCGTCGCCAAAGCGGAAACCGTCGCCGTCTTTATAGTTGAGTTTGACAGTGCCTTTCAGCTCCAAATCCTGGCCGTTCCGGTTCACTTTGACGGTGATCGGGCTTCCTTCGTCGAGGTCGTAGCCGAGGTAGACCAGCGACATCAGGTTTTTCGGATCGACGGGTATCCCGTTGAATTCCACGAAAATATCATTGTCCTGAATGCCCAGGCTCTTGTAGAATTCGTTTTGGTTGTCGGCCGCATGCGCCAGCACATGGGTACGCGAGGCATCAGGCTTAATATAAATGACATCGTTCCGAAGAAAGACAATGGGCTCTGGGAAGGGGATGCTCTGTTTTTTGAGTCCGACTTTGCCCAGAAAATCCTCATAGCTGATGGGTTCGCCCATCACGACATGTTTATCAAGAAATGCACCTGCTTCCGGTCCGGCTATCTGCGTAATGGCCGGGATCAGCTCGGCGTCGTCGAAGGGTTTTTGCGGACCGTACTTTTGGGATAATTCGCCCATAAGCCACAACAGGCCACGTTGGCCCTGGCTTTTCTCGCGGATCACGATATCGAGGCACATGGCAATGAGTGCGCCCTTTTCATACACATTCGGATACTGGGGTTTGAGCTTGGGGTCCAGGATATTGCGGCTCATTTCGGTAAAGGAGAGACTGTCGGAATACGAGTGCGACTGCTCCACTTTTTTAGCCATCATATCATAGAATGCATCCGCGCCGATCAGGCCCTGGTTTACCTGGAAAAGGTTGGAAAAATACTCGGTTACGCCCTCGTAAAACCACAAGTGCTGGCTCATTTTGGGTGCATTGAAATCGAAGTAATGAATTTCCTTTGAATGCACTTTCAGCGGGGCGATGGTATGAAAGAACTCGTGGCTAATCACATGGATCAGGTCCTTGCTTTTCATCGGTTCTCTGAAAACGGCCGTCGTGGAAGCATTGTGTTCCAATGCGCCAATGCCTTTGGCGTCGTTTTGAGCGCCCGACGAAACATAGGTAAGCACGGCGTATTTTGGTGTATCATTCATTTTTCCCAGGAATTTCTTCTGGGCGCGCATCATCTTTTCTAGGTCCGGCTTCAATGCCGCTGCGTGAATGTTGCCTCGCTGTGAGTAAATGCCCAGCAGTACTTCCATTCCGTCGACCTTGAAAGAGAAAGTGTCCGGTGCGGCATACATCACGGGGTTATCGACCACATCGGGGTAGCGAGGGACATTGTACACATCTTTGCGGATGTCATTGTCGGTATCAACAAGCGCGGTAGTACCATACAGGGTTTCAGGATGCGAAACGGTGATCCGGTAGGGCGTTTCGGTTTGTCCTGAAAAATAGCCTACAAATCCGGCCATATTCAACAGAAAATGCTTTCCGGCTTCGATATTGGTCCCGGCCGGAGAGAAGATGGTTTTGTTGTTTTCAGCAAAAGGATTGCTTTCCACTTCCGTATCAAAAGTATCGCCTACCAGGTAGGAAATGCGGGCAAGTTTCTTTGCTGGCGAAATGGTGACCGCGTTGGAATCGGTGCGGGTCACATGCAGTGCTTTACCTTTTTTATCGAATGCCTGAACATCCTGGACGTAGCGCCCGTAATCGGCAATGGCATACGTACCCGGAATGATTTTCGGAAAATTGTAAGTGGCTGCCTCGCCTGTCTGCGCGGGTGGCGTGACGGTGACGCGTACACGGTCGGCATCAACGTTCACGAGATCTATTCCTACTTCTATTGCCTTGGAGCCGGAAGCGGGGCCCGGTTTGCTGCCTGCGCAGGAGTACAAAAGTGCGGTAAGCAACAGGCCGGGCAAAAATGGTGATTTCATCATGTTTTAAATAGCGTTCAGTGAAACCGGTATCCGATTCCGAGGTTAAGATAGATATTATGCATGCCAAAATCGATGCTCCGGAAACCGGGCTCCATCAATGGCGTCAATGCGTAGTTCAGATTGGCCGAAGCGAAAAAGCTGGAACTGAGCCGGTAGTCGCTGCCGATTTCGATACCGGCGTTGATCCGCCTGACATTTTCCGAAAAATCGTAGGAAGCGGCGTCGATATCCTCCCGCTCGCCTATGGGTGTCTGGTCGCGTATGTAGCCGTCGCGCGCGTCGCCTGAGAAGCGGCTATCGAGCAGCAGCGATACAAATCCGCCACCTTTGAACGTGAAGGAGCTGTTGTTATGATAAGTTAAATGCAAGGGAAGCGTGAGATAACTGTTTTTGACTTTGGTTTTGACCCGCCCGGTGAAATAGCCAGTCACAGACTCGGTTCCGCTGGTGCCTTCTTCGTTGAAAGTAGTATAGTAAGCCTTAACGCGTGCATCCGTGGTCATACCTTTTTGTTCAAAACGCACACCGGTAGCGAGGCCGAATCTTGCAGAAAAACGGTAACCCAGCGACGCTTCCAGGGCCGGCTGGAACCCCGGATTGTAAGATTCTATTTTCCGGATCGAAGCCGGTATGCCGGCAGGCGCCGCCGCTCCGACTGAGAATCCTGCCCGAACATTGAACGAGATCTTCTTTCCGTCCTGGGCCGTGGTTTCTAGCGTAATGACCAGCAAAAAGATCAACAGATGGAGACGTCTCATGGGGATCATTTCAAATGCTATTGTGTTACGATCTTCACATCGTCGATAAATAACTTGCTACCGACAGCGCCTTCAAACACTGCGCCATTCTTGCTGGAAGAAAACACAACGACGATTTTATAGGCAAAGGCAGCCAGGTCACCTTCATTCACTTCGGATTTATAATTGAATGGGAGGTCGAATGCACGATAACCGGTGCCAGGCGTCGCGACGCCGGACGCTAGCTGGGCTACGGCAACCACACTGGGATCGGTGAGCACGTTGGCCCCATTCAGGAAGGGTTTCTCCGCAGAGGCCTTGAAGAGTACCGCATAAATGTCGCACAGATCCTGGTGCTGGGGCGTCACAGGCTTGCCTGTTTTATCGGTCACAGGCCCACCCGGAACATATTTGTACGAGCCGGTCAATCGTAGTGGTTTTTTATTGAACGGAACGCCAAAAATGGTCGCCTCCAACGGTGCGGTCATTGCCTTTGCGGCGTCGAAGCTACCCAGGAAGAGGTTTCCGGCAGCGATGGGCATCCCTACGATCGCGCCGAGAGCGCCGGTAGATTTGGTTTCCAGGTAGGCGGCATATTGTCCCTGGGAGGCGTCGGTACTGCGTTGGGTAGGGTAGGCCTCCGGTCGCTTTTCCGGGGCAATCAGCGAAAAGCCGCTGTTGCCCGACGCCCATATATTCTGGTGCTCGGTCTCGACCAGTTCATAGGGAATGTAGTAGTTCCCATCGGGATTGACCGTCCAGTTTTCGAACATGAAACTGTCCGGCGCCACATTTTGCAGCAAACTGATCCGGTATTCTTTCTTCCAATGCCCATCCTGGGATGTGACCGTGTAAAACACCGGTTTGGAAAAATCCCTGGGCGTGCCCGGGGCCGGTTGTATGCTGGCGCCTTCCGTAAGGGTAAATTGAGGCGCGACGGCTTTGATGTTGAGTTTCGAAAAATTGACGAATGCCGTAACGGTGGTATTGGTAATGGAAGGAGGGGAAATCAGGACAGAGTCGGGCAATATCATCGCCAGGATATCGGCCTCCATATTTTCTGCTTCCGGTTTGATACATCCGGATATGGTCAGCAATGCTCCAAGAAAGGCCAATCGTACGCTACTTTTCATACGCAATACTAAGCATTTTTTTTGCTCACGTGAATTTTAGCGCCATCGGTGTAGCGTCTGCGGCGGGATATTTCCAATCTTTCCATGAGCCCTGCTTCAAAATGCAGCGAACCGACAGGTGATCAGACCCGTATTTTTACGCTAAAAGCGTCGATCGTTATTAGGTAATTTCAGCAATACTTAAACGTCCTGAGATTATGAAGTACCAATTCATTTTTATTGTCGCTTTTTTATTGACGGGCCTGGTCGCCTGTACCCTGGAAGATCACGAAGTGCCCTCCGGTAACGTCAGGGTCGTTAAGTTGGAACGGGTGGGCTACGGCACTTACCGCTACACCCACGATGCGATGAACCGGCTCGCCACCGAGGTTTTCGAACCCGTGGGGATGATCACGCCGTATGACGTTGCATTTACCGACTTCACGGCCGACAACCGGCTGGTTCAGGCCGTAGAAAACTTCCCGGCTCCATTGAACGATCTTGGTCATGAGGTATTGCGGGCGCCGGATGGTAAAATCGAACGGATCAGAAAGTACTGCGTGGGCGGTCCTACCTGTACCTCGGGGATCTGGTATTTTACCTACCCTGCTGCCAATGTCGTTGAAGTAAAGTTTTGGGATAATGGCTCGCTTTTTCACGGAACGGATGCCTATGCCTTCAATTCGGCAGGCCAGATTACCGAAATCAGACACTTTAATGCCAGCGACGTGCTCACCACTACCACCACCCACCTCACTTTCGACGACAAAAAGAATATGTTCAGTTTTTACCCGGAAGGCTATCTGACTGTGCCTGCGAGCAATAACAACGTCGTCGATTTTACGGTAACGAACCACCTCACCTCGGAGGTCGTCTCGGCATCCTATGCCTACGAATACAACTCGGAAAACTGGGTGACGAAGCGGATGAGAACCGGTTTTGGCACCCAGCTACTCGAATATGAGGCCTATTAGCCCGTGTTGCTGGCTTGTCTTAGTAAGTTAATCTTTCAATCAGGGCCTTCCGGGCCATTTTGTCTATACCCAGTTCATTTTCGATGAACGGCTCCATGCCGCCGTAGGTACTGTCGATGGCGCTGAATGTGGCATTGATAAAACTTTCATCGACGGTCGACAGGACTTCGATGGCATCCATATTCAGTTTCGGCTTGATAATGCGCCCCAGTTTTGCCTTGCCGAGGGTTTTCTCTGCCCGGTCGCGGCGGTAATAGTTGGAAACCATAAAGTCGTCGACGATCACCTGGCGATCAACGTTCAGAATGGAGAGCAGCAATGCGGATATGATACCGGTGCGGTCTTTTCCCGCCGAGCAATGGTAGAGTACCGGCTGGCCCGAGCTGGTAATCTGTTTTAAAATGTCCTTGACATTGCCAATGTTGACCGTCACCGCGTCGGCGTAAAACCTGGCCGTCATGTCTTTGGCCTGTTGTTCTGTGATTTCGCCATTTAGTACCCGTTTTTTTAAACCTTTGATTTCCCCGGCATTGTCCTGGACCACGGGCGTGTGCTTGTAGGCTACATGGGCGGGCAAATGATCTTCTTTGCCTTCGATTTCATGGTCGGTGCGAAGGTCGTACACGGTCGCGATGTGTAGCGCGTTGAACCGGTCGAAATCGGCGGTTTCGAGCTTTGAAAGATTGTCGGAGCGGTAGATGAAGCCTTTCCGGACGGTTCTTCCGTCTTTGGTTTTCAACCCGCCCAGGTCCCTGAAATTGATTGTGTTTTCCAAACCGACATAACGTCCGGCTACCGTTGCAGAATCGCCGCCGCGTGTCAGCAGGTCATTATAAGCCGAACTTCCATCGTGCTCGTGCGGCACGCTTACCTTGCAGGAAAACAGCACGCCGGCCAAAATAGTGAACAACCACGCTGCGACTATCCGACTGGACTTAATGCCATTTCCGTATTGACTGATTTTCATGATAATCTGTTGATGTGAGGGCCTTTTCGGTTCGCAACAGGCGAATCCGGCACACTTTATCACCACCAACAGATTACCCGGAAATTAGGTTTAGTCCGGCATGCACATTTTACTCGGACCGCAGCGACTTCACCGGATTGGCCAGCGCAGCTTTCAGCGACTGGTAAATGACCGTCAGCCAACATATCAGCAGCGTAGCCACGCAGGAAGCGACAAATATCCATACGCTCATGTCGGCTTTGTAAGGGAAGCTCTGCAACCAGCGGCTCATCGCCAGATAGGCAACCGGTATGGCAATGGGGAAAGAGAATAACACGAGGCGGGTAAAATCCCTCGACAATAGCAATACCACACTGGAAACCGATCCGCCGAGTACTTTTCGGACTCCTATTTCCTTTACCCGCTGCTCGGTGGTGAATGTCGCAAGGCCAAACAGTCCGAGGCAGGCGATAAGGATCGTCAGAGCCGAAAATGTTGTGCAGATCTTGCCGCGCAGCTCGTCGGCGTGATAGGCGTTTGCGAAATCCTGGTCGAGAAAGCGGTATTCGAACAGCTTGTCGGGGTAAGTTTCCCGCCATTTCTGACCGATATATTCCAGGGTTTCCGCCGTATTGTGGGTCTTGATCTTGATGTGGATTACCCCGTTGGCCCTGCGGTAAACCATGATCAGCGGCTCAATAGGGTTGTACAGCGATTGCTGGTGGAAATCGCGCACGACGCCAGCTACCTGGGTCGTTGGGGGCGGGTTCTTGCCGTCGGCCGGTACGGTGCCGAGCATGATCTTTTTGCCGATCGGCTCTTTCCAGTTCATCCGTTTCACGGCAGCCTCATTGATCAGCACGCTGTTGGCAGTGTCGGCGGGCAATTCGTCCGAGAAATTCCTGCCTTCTACCAGCTTTATACCCATTGTTTTCAGATAGTCGTGATCGATCGCAGTCGGTTTGAAAGCCATTTCTTTCATCCCCGTGTTGGATTCAACGGTGAAAATGATCCTGCCGCCGATGTTGCTCACCGGGGCCGACGCGGAGGCTACGCTCTGAATATTCGGGTTATCGAGCAGCTCTTTTCTGAATGCGTTGTATTTGTCTTTGGGCTGGTTGTTCTGGAAATCGATCGTCAGGACCTGCTCGCGGTCGTAGCCCATGTCCTTGTTGCGCATGTAGTTGAGCTGCTGATAGACGATCCAGGTGCAGATCAGCATGATCAGCGAGATGGAGAATTGCGTTACTACTAGCGCTTTTCTGAAAAAACCGCCACCCCGCGCTTTAAATGTGCCTTTCAATACATTGGCTGGCTCGAAAGACGACAGGTAGAATGCCGGGTAACTCCCGCTGACCAGGCCGGTGAACACGACAACCGACAAGGCAATGATGACAAATTGCGGGCTTAGCAGCTGCATATAACTGATCGCCTTTCCGGAAACATTATTGAAAAACGGCAGCAGCAATGCAACCAGAATAAGGCTGGCAACGAGCGAGATCAGCGTGATCAGAATGGATTCGGTGAGAAACTGGCGGATCAGCGCCCCTTTGAGCGAGCCCATTACTTTTCGCAAGCCCACTTCCTTCGCGCGCCTGGCCGATTGTGCTGTCGCCAGGTTCATGTAGTTGATGCTGGCAATCAGGAGCATGAAGAACGCTACTGCGCTGAATGTGTACACGTAACCGATATCGCCGTTCGATTCGCCGTCGAATTTGGAATGCAGGTGAATGCTGGTGAGCGGCTGCATCTGGTAAGTGATGTGAATGCCCATTCGTTTGAAAATGCCGGACATATACTTCTCATAGAGGCCGGGAAAACCCGCTTCCAGCTTTTTCAGGTCCGCATTTTCAGATAGCAGCAAATAACTGTTGATATAAAACCCGCCCCATCCGTCGGCATTGCGCTGGTTTTGATCCAGCGAAACCAATGCATTGAATGTAAAATGGGAGTTTTTGGGCACATCTTCGATTACGCCCGTGACTTTATAGGAGGTGCTGTCGTTGGTCTGAAGAATCTGGCCCAGGGCAGGGGATTTGCCGAAAAAGCGTTCGGCCACCCGCCGCGTAAGTACAACGCTGCCCGGCTGCTGTAATGCCTTGGGGTTGCCCTCAATAAAATTGTAGGTGAAAACATCAAAAACAGTGGAATCGACGGCGTAAACATCTTCCTCGTAAAACTGGCGCTCGCCCTGGCGGAACATCATCCGGCCATTGGAGAAAAACCGCACGTAATTCTCTACAAACGGGTAGTCCTGTTTCAAAGTTTTAACAAGCGGCGGCTGGGTGCTGACCCACTTGTTGACTTTATCGGGTTCGCGGATGTAGGAAACAATCCGGTAAATCCGGGATGCCTTTTGGTGGTAACGGTCATAACTCAGCTCGTCGGCCACATACAGGAACAGCAGCATGCCGCAGGTAACGCCTATTGTAAGCCCGAGGATATTGATCAGGCTGTAAAATTTGTCTTTAACCAGGTTACGAAAAGCCAGTTTGAGATAGTTTTTTAACATCGGGTCCGGATTGGGTTCATGCTGGCCGTGCAAAATTCGTTCCTGTGTTTTAAGTAATTGATTGTTAATGAAATGCAATGGTTTTTCTGTTCGAAAATGAACAGTTTGCAAGCCGCGCCGTTCGGTTGACTGTCAGCGGTCTGAATGCCGCGGCTTACGATAACTTGACTACACTCCCTGCCGGTCGTACCATTCCAGGAATTTTTCCTTGTCGAACGGCTCGGGGCTGAGCAGCAGTTTCTGTCTCACCTGTTCTTCGAGCAGCAAAGCCATTTTCTTTCTCACACCGGCATATTCCCGGTTATAAGCGAGGTTATTGTACTCGGTTGAATCCGTCCGCAGGTCGTATAGCTCAAACTCATCGGGGTAGCCGCCGAGCGCATCGAAATAATGAGTGTATTTCCAGTCATTGGTACGCACGGCGCGAATCCGGTTTGCCGCTTTTACCACACTCGGTTTATTGGAAGCGCTGGCCTTGGTATCATCGAATGTAAACAGGAGCGCTTCCTGTACGGGCTGGTCGGATTCGAGTAATGGCAGGAGACTGGTCCCTCTGATGCCTTGCGGGCGGGCCGCCCCGGTAATCTCTGCGATTGTGGGAAGGATATCAATCAGCGAAGCCAGGTGATGGGTGGATTTATGATCGGCGTCCTCGGGGAACAGGACAGGGTTGGAAAACACCATCGGGATCCGCGTTGCCTCCTCGTAGACCACAAATGCCTTTTGCCGCATGCCTCCATGCGCCATGCCCATTTCCCCGTGATCGGCCAGGCGGATGACCAGCGCCTGATCGGCCAGTTTGCCGCCGTCCACCTCCTGGTAAAGCTCTTTGATCAGAAATCCGATCTCCGTATCGACTACGCGTAACAGGTTTCCGTAAAAATTAATATAGTTGGTTTGCTTCTCAGGCGTATTCAGCGGCCCCAGGCTTAACGCGCCCGTCGCCTTCACCTGCGCCTGTGCGGTAGGTTTGCCATTGGTGGCAAGGTTTTCGTCTACAGTCGACGGTAGCGCGATGGGGCCTTCCAGGAAGCCATCACTATAGCCGTAATTGAAACCTTTGGGATAACAAAGCACATCGTGCGGATTGACGAGCGATACGACCAGGCAATAGGGTTGTTTGTCGCCTTTCCCCCTTCTTTCCCGAACAGTCTGCAGGTATGCAATGGCCTGCTGCACATATGCTTTGTCGTGGTTGGCAAAGCCGCCGCCAAAATTCTCGGGAGCAGTGTCCTCTCCGGCATCGGGCGCGATCCAACCCCTGAAACCGTACATGGCAATGTCGGAAGCGGCCGGACTACCGCCATCGGCTCCTTTGCTTACGTGCCATTTTCCGCGGTATTGTACATCATAGCCTTCATCGAACAGCATGCGGGCGATGTTGGGCAGGGTGTTGTCCAGTTCGATTTCGGCGGGTGAATATCTTCCGCCTTCGGTGAGTGTCTGCGTTACGTGGTGTTGTGCGGGATAAAGGCCGGTAAGGAGCGTGGAGCGGCTGGGAGAGCACATGCAGGTATTGCAGAATGCCCTTTCGAAACTGAAACCTCTCTTTTTCAAAAAGGTAAGGGTCTTGAGATTTTCCCGCTCCCAGTTTTCAGGGAAATGTTGGGTTGCTCTTTCCTGATCGGTGATAATGATCAGAATGTCCGGTTGGTCGGAAAGGTTGCTGAGGCGTTGCTTGAAATTCATTTTTGCGGTTGTTGATTAGAAGGTGATACTGAACCAAGTCGAGAATATCGAACTAGTTTTATGATCTAAGTGAGAATGTAGTAGAAGTTAATCGCCTTGTGTTAAATTTATTAGTTAACGGTTACTTAAATGGGGGAGGTTTGTCGATCCGAGGGACGGATCGTCGTGGGTAAGCAAATTCGGGAATGGTTTTTGTTTAACCGTGTCGGCCATCTGGCTGAGAAACGATAAACTAAAAAATGATGAAGAAATTAGCATTTTTGGTGGCATTCGCCATCCTGTCATCTGCGGCTTACGCGCAGGATGACGCAAAATCGAAAACAGACAAGGCCGCAGCCGAGACCAAAGAAGCAGGCCGTAAGGCAGGAAAGGAGATTAAGAAAGGGGCTAACGCTGTGGGCGACAAGGCCGAAGAAGGTGCCGAAAAGGTAGCAGATGGCTCGGAGAAAGCGTACAAAGCGACCAAAAAGGGTGTGAAAAAAGGCGCCAAAAAGGTTGAAAACGGTGCCGAAAAAGCCTACGACGCCACTAAAAAGGAAGGCAAGAAGCTGAAAGAAAAGGCTGATGATAACCGACGCTAATCTGTAATATATAAAATCCCGGTCTCTTCGGCCGGGATTTTTGCATTACGGCTATTTGTAAGCAATCGCCGCGCTGGACGGTCCGGCCAGGGTAATCACCTCGACCCTGCTGAATCCGACTTCTTTTGTCCATCGTTCAAAATCAGCGCCGGTGAAATCGAATGCAACCCCGAATTCGATCAGCATGTTGAGCGACATGAGCAGGCCGAATGCATTTTTCCTGCGGTCGTCGTCGATCAACGCTTCGATAGCGATGAACGCGCCGCCTTCTGGTAAAGCATTGTAGGCTTTTTGGATCAGCATTTTTTTATTAGGTAGGTCCCAGTCATGCAGTATCATGCCCATTGTAATGACATCCGCTTTGGGAAACTCGTCTGTGAAAAAATCTACATTTGCCGTTTTCACCCGCCCATTCATGCCTTTTGTCGCAATATACTCCTTTGCAATAGGCTCGACAGCCGGCAGATCCGCCGAAGTACAGGACATGTGGGGGTATTGCCGGGCTACTTCGACAGACAAGATACCCGCTGCTCCACCAACATCGCACAGGGTCGAGTAGGGTGAAAAATCGAACTTCCGCGTGAGTGCCATGAAATTGCCGAGGGAGATACCCGACATGGCATCTATAAACTGTTTCAGGCGTTCGGGTTTGGCATAAAGCTCTTCGAACATCGACCTGCCCGTGTGCTTGATCTCATTCTGCGGTTTGCCGGTCAGTAAGGCCTCTTCCAGCGAACCCCAGAAAGGATACAGACGGTCGTTGGCCATTTCCACGAACCCGCCGATGTAGGAAGGTTTGTTTTTGTCGAGAAACAGTTCAGTGTCGGTCGCATTGGAATAGCTGGCCGTATCCAGCAAGCCTTCGCGGTTTAAAAAGCCGAGTGCTACGAGTGCATCCAGAAAATCATAAACTCCCCGGTCATGTAGTTTTAACGCATTCTGTATCTCCTTGCCGGATAGGGATTTACCGGATAGCGCAGTAAAAATGCCGAGGTTAACCGCGCTCAGGAGCGTTTTGGAAGCAAAGAAAGCCGTTGCGGTTTCCATAATGCGCGACGGGGTAATCTGATGAGTCTCAGGTGCTGTGTTCATGATAGAGCAGGGTTTGATTTATTTAATAAAAATATGAAATAAATCAAGGCGCACTGCATAGGGGCAAAACTGCCCGCGCTATTACCCACAAAGGGGTGGATTTTGCGGGCGGCCGCTTCCCTGGCGGCCGCCATATGAGCTGTTCAGCAAGGCATTTTTAACTAATATCGATACCCGCAATAAAATCGGTTGCCTTCAAGCCCAGTTTCGCCTGTACCGCGTCGCGGATAGTGGCGTAAACGGCTTCATCGAGCGTACCGACCCGCGAACAGAATTCGAGGGTTGTTTTGGACTTGGAGGATTTGAAAAACAGAATTTGCTTGATCGTATCGGATGATGTTATCAGAAAAGTGCCTAGTTGAAGTGCCACCGTGTTGTTCACCTCTTTGGCGATCCCGATCTGGAAAGCGCCCTTTGTGGCGGTATGGGTATTTTTTTCAAAGGCGATGAATTTTCCACTGGTATCGCTGAGCCCTTTGATCGCATCCAGGGTTTTGGTGACAAGCGGTACGAGCGCCGAGCCTCCGACGGCAGCCGCAACCAGGTCAATAATGGCCTTATCGACCTCAATGGTAGCGCCTTCCGACGTAAACGGCGTAAAACTCGCGGATTGCATCGCCCAGCCGATATTGCTCAGCACATTTACAAATTCGTTATACCAATCTTTGATTTGATCCTCTTCCGGAAACTTCTTATTGGCCGCAAGCTGGGCCAATAACACCGAATGCAGGACATCCTGCCGGCGTTGGTCAGATACTTCCGAAACAAACGACACCAGACTCTTGTCGTTCATGAACGATTGTTCGACATCCGTCTTCGTTTCGATTTCCGTTGTTGTCAGGTCTCTTGAGAGTATTTCACGCTCGCCTTCGCTAATGAATGATTCCCTGGAATTTTGAAGTGCCAGTCCTTTGACGTATTTCCTTGGGTCGATGTCTTCCATTTTTTGTGATAGTGTTAAAGTTACGGTGTTTACGGAGCTGAGAACAATTGGAAAGATAGGATTATTTCTACGAAACCATTAAATAAATCGTGAGGAAATTGCTTTACAATGCTTCTCGTTTTTGGTAAATCGTCTTCATTTCAAAGTCGGCCCTGGCCGTGCTGACGGATTCGCACTGCTTTTCTCACCTCATTCCTCTTATCCCATGCGCTACGATACACTTGCCGCCGATGAGGCAGCTTTCAAAAACCGGACTGACTATACGTTTACGCCGTTTACGGTTCCCGTGGCAGGGGAGGACCTTTCTTTGCGCGGAGTATTTTGCAAGCCTAAAAACCGTTCGGGTTACTTCAATACGCCCGAGCCGCCCCACGGTAAGCAACGGATCGTGCTGCATTTTACCGCCGGTAACCTGAGCGGGGGCATCAACACGCTTACCACGCAGAACTTCCGGGTTTCCGTCCCGTTCGTCATCGCCCGAGACGGTACTATTTACCAGTTGTTTCCATCGAAAGACTGGTCGGGGCACATAGGCGCCGGCATTGGTAATGCGGGCACCGGCAATGCACAGGATAAGGTGACAATCGCCATCGAGATTATCAACTACGGCTACCTGGTCGAACGGGGCGCTAACCTGGAAACGATCTATTCGCGGCCCAGGGAGAATCCCGGCCGCGTCGACTTGTACTGCCCGCTGACGCAGACAGAAGCATATCAGAAATTGGACCATCCCTTCCGCGACCAGAAATACTATGCTTCCTACACCCAGAAGCAATACGAAAGCCTGATCATACTGCTGCGGTTTTTAACCAAAAAATACAATATCCCCCGCCAGTTTCTTGATGAGTCGGTGCGGTACCAGGGTACGCAGGATGTACTATCCTTTAAAGGCATTGTTTCGCATGTCAACTACCGCACAAGCGGGAAGTGGGACCTCGGGCCTGCCTTTGACTGGCAGCAGGTTATCTCGGGCGTGCAGGCGCAGGCCTATCTGCCTGCGGGCGCTACACGTGAGGCTTTGGTGGCAGAAGAAGGAACGATTACGGACGAAGCATCACTGGAAGCGCAATGGGCTGAGCCGAGAGGTGTGGAGGTAGCCCCGCCGGAGGATTTCGAATCCCTTTTTAACGATGAAGAAGGTGCTGCGGTCAAGCCGAATTTATATGCATTGGTGGTGGGGATTGATGCCTACGAAGATCAGGTAGTGCTGAACCAGAAAGTGGCTTTTCCAAAACTCAGGGGCTGTGTGGCCGATGCTACGAAAATCCGGCGCTACCTGGAAAACGACACGTCGTTCGACCAGAAGCATATCCGGTTTCTGACCAACCAGGAGGCAACGAAGGCGGAGATCGTCAAGGCATTTCAGGAGTTGGGGCAAGCCGGTAAGGACGATGTCATCGTGTTTTACTATTCAGGACATGGTACCCAGGAACTGGCGGATGCATCCGTTTGGACAGCCGAACAGGATGGCAAGCTCGAATGCCTGGTGAGCTATTATGACGAGGGCCATGCCGACGACTACCTGCTATCTGATAAAGAGTTGCGATACCTGATCAAGGAGGTTTCCAAGAACGGGCCCCATATTACGGTGATCTCGGATTGCTGCCATTCGGGCGATAATACCCGCAACGCAGGACTGATCAAATCGACCTATCAGGAGGTGACCGAACGGCGGATCCCTTATGTTTTCCCGCAACGGACCTGGGAGAAATTCATTTTCAGCGGCGAGCTTTCAACGGGCGATTTTGCAGGCAAGCACATTGATGCAATTCTTCCCCCGGCCAGGCACGTCAGTCTTTCTGCCTGCGAGTCGGATGAATCGGCGGTTGAGGTAAGTGGTGAAGGTGTTTTTACCAAATATCTGCTCAAATCGCTCGAAGCGTCGGGAGGGCAGCTTTCCTATGCGGCATTGCACGGGCGCGTGAAGCAAATGCTCCATAATGCTTTCGAGCAGACGCCAGTCATGTACATTCCACCTGCATTTCACCGTGAGCTGGTATTAAACAATGTATTCAATAAACCTGGCGGAGCGGGCAATACCACTTATGCCGACGTGCTGCGCGACGGGGCGGGCAACTGGGTGCTGCAACGGGGGGCTGTTCACGGGATCGGACGGGCGACCGGCGGCATTACCGTGCGGGACGATGACAAGATATTTGAAGCAAAAGTGCGGTCGGTTGGAGCTGACACCACCATTCTGGCATTCGATAATGCAGTGGAGTCGGAGCTCGATACCACGAAGATTTACCAGGGGTATGTGGAAGGGTTGATGAGCCAGCAACTTAAAATTCACCTTAACAATGTCGACAATATATTGACCGACAGTCTTTTGCTTGCCGAAAAGCTGATGGCCGAGATCCCCGCCCAGGCCAGGCTGGAAGCCAGCGAAGCAGAGGCAGATTATACATTGTCGTTCCGAAATGGCCTGGCCGTGCTGACGAAACCTTTTGATACTTTTCGTCCGGTCGTAGAGCAAATTGAACTGGATTCGGAAGCATTTGCTTCTGAGCTGGTGAAAGACCTCAAACATATTTCCAACTGGCATTTCCTTAAAAACCTGCGAAACGACGTGGCAATGGGCACTCCGCTGCGCATCGAGGTCAGCGACGCGGGCGGGAACCCGATCGGTTCCGATCAGGATGTTGTGAGATTACATTATCAGCAGGTGGATGGTGAGTGGAAGGGGAGTATCAAAATTAAAATAACCAATACCGGCTCGCGCAAGCTGTATTGCTGCTGCGTATTTCTGGACGCCGGCTTCGGCGCGTCGCTGGGGCTGCTGGATCCCATAGTTACCCCATTGGATCCGGGCGCCTCCAAAGCGCTTACTTACAATGGGCAGACCACCATTCCGATTTCGCTCGATAACTATGTCCGGCTTTATAATTGGCCCAAAAATGCAGAATATCTTCAATTTATCGTCAGTGTCGAGGACCTGTCGAATATAGAGGAACTGGCGCTGGAAAGCCTGCCCGCTCCCTTTACCGTGGGCAAAAAAGGTTCCACCCGAGGCATCGGCGCGAGTGCCAAAGAAACGGACAAAAGTGTAGCGGCAAGCTGGTCGACGCAGCTGCTGACATTGGAATACATTAACCCCGAATGCAACATCATAGCCGAGAGCGAGCTGGCTAGGATGCTGGAAGACGAAAATCTGGCCGAGTATGCATTGGGGAATTATTTTGAAGTAAAAACCAAGCCTGATTTGCAGCCCGAATATCAGTTGAAGCCGGATGTGCAGCTACGCAAAAGCGATGCGCACCTGGACGAAAAAGGGTTCATTCGCGACGGGCTGCTCGATGTGGCCAACAAAACAGCGCGCCTGATACGCAATTCCAAATACCGCATTATGCGGCTGCGGTTTCCCCGGGCGCCTAAAATTGTTTCCGAAGGTGATTCGTGGTTTCAACATCCGCTCGTGGTGGACACGATCGATCATTTGTCGAAAGTCTATCCGATCTTCTGCGTGGCGGCAGCTGGCGACACGCTGGCCAACTACGATCGCGAAGGAGAATGGTTGGAAGCGGTCCGGGACAAAAGCCCACGGTTTTTCCTGATCAGCGGTGGTGGAAACGATGTGTTGGGCGAACAGTTCCGTAACCATATCAAGGCCGGCCCGCACGAGCCGGGACTTCCACCACAGGATTACCTCGAATCGTCGCTGATCGCCGAGCTCGATAACTTGCAGGTGATTTATCGCAGGATGTTCAATGAGTTGTTTGCATTACGCCCTGATATTCATGCGCTTTGCCACGGCTACGACTACATTACCCCGCTGGAAAAGACCGACAAGGGCTGGCTGGGGCGTTATATGATCGAGAAAGGCATGACCAGCCAGACTGACCGAAAAGGGGTGATCAGCTATATTCTCAATGAATTCAACGATCGCCTGCGTACGGTGGCGGCCGAGTTCCCTAATGTGCATTACGTGAATGCGCGCGGACTCGTAGCCGATGCCCAATGGTACGACGAGATCCATCCCGACAAGCATGGTTTTCAGGCTGTGGCAGGGAGCTTTTTGAATGTAATGGACGGTTTGAAAGATCATTGATCCGCGATCCTGGCCTGTTTCCAGGCCGCTTCATCCTCGTCGTTGAAAATGGCGCCGTAACTTCTCAGGTTTTTCCTGACGGCCTCGGAGAAATTCGAGGCCGGGTCTGCGTTCCGGAAATCGCAGCCTTGCACGAGCAGGCCTGATACATTGACAAATGAAAGAACGGGTTTGGAAGCTGAGTCTTTAACGGTGATCTCAGCATACCTGCATTTGATATTGTAGGGCTTGGGTGCAACCCCCGTTATGAGCAGTTGCATTTCCGTCTGCAGCTGCTTTTTTTTGGCCTCGTCATCGACGATTTCCAGGCATTCGCCCGTCGCGACCGACCAAATCCGGAAGTTATGGCCAAAGTCCCGGGAGAAGATTTGAGTACCCTCCGCATTGTAAGTGGCATCCTCGACACCATAGCCGTGGCCCCTGTAAATGCGGATGCATTCACCGGTTCCGACCAGCCATTCCCGGATCGTGAGATCGTCGGATGTGGAGATTATTCTCGCGCCATCGGGACTATACCTTGCGCGGTGGAGCCATTTTTCGTGTCCGCGGAATGCCTGTAATGCGATGCCCGATCCAATGTGTATTTCGCTGAACGTGCGGTCGTAGTTGACCGTCAGTATTTTTTTAGAATCCGGGCTGACCACACATTTGTTAACCACCCAGTCGGACTGGCCGCTGATCATGTAAAGCTGCGTGCCGGTTTCGAGGCTCCATTCACGGATGGATTTGTCGTCGGAAGCCGAAACAGCCCTGGGTTTATCGGGAGAGTAGCTGGCGAAGTTAACTTTATCGGTATGTCCCGAGCAGGTACGGCTTTCCAGGCCTGTTTTTACCGACCATTCCCTCATGGTTTTGTCTTTTGATGTCGAGAGAATTCTTTCGCCATCGGCACTGTAAACTGCGCTGTATACCTGGTCGGAATGACCTGTAAAAGTCCTGAAAGGAGCGTCGCTGTCGGCGGCCCATTCGATTATCGTGTGGTCGTCGGAAGCGGACAGCAGATGCGCTTCATCGGGGCTGTAACAAATGCTGTTAACCTTTTCTGTATGGCCATTCAACACCCTGAGGCATTCTCCCGTTTTTACCGACCATTCGCGCACGGTCGTGTCGGCAGAAGCTGAGCCGATTTTATCCCCTTTCGGGCTGTAACAGGCAGAAGTCACGTTCTTGGTGTGGCCTGCGTAGGTTTTTATGCACTCGTGGGATGTCGTGCTCCATTCGCGGATCAGTTTGTCGTCGGCGCAAGTGAGGATTCTGGTTCCGTCCGGAGCGTACACCGTATTGTTGACCCTGGCATGTTCGTGTTCGTAGCGGGCCAGTTCGGCGCCTGTACTTACTGCCCATTCCCTGACGAATGTGTCGTTTGAAGCAGATACAACTTTTTGACCATCCGGGCTGTACCGGGCAGAAATGACCTTGTCGGTATGGCCTGAAAACGTCTGTAAAAGTTTTCCTGTGGCGGTAAGCCATTCTTTAATGGTACCGTCGTCGGAGGCTGTCAGCAGCTTTTTGCCGTCGGGACTGTAATGCACCTGGTTGATCTGGCCGTAATGCCCTTTAAAGATAAATCCGTCCCCATCCAGCAAACTTCCCTCAAAACGCGCCGGAAGGTAGGCGCTCCCCTTGTGGCGGGTCAATGGCAGGCCGTTGAACTGGATTTGGCGCAGGTCCAGGTCGGTGAGGTTGGCGCCAGCCAGGCTTTGGCGTAAGTCAAGCCAGATCGTCATCACATTCCGGATCACGAACGCGCGTTCTGCTTCACCGGCACTAATCCCTGCTTCGTTCCGGCATAAATCCATCAGGCTGGATAGCAGGTTTTCCTTTTCTACCAGTTCGAGCCGGTTTTTTGCGGCATTCCAGGTCGGCATCACCCTGTGTTCCCCTTCAATTTCTCCCAGCAGGCGACGCAGGTAAACCGGGATATAATTCCTGAAAAATACCTCAGGCAACGCCCGCCGCACCATCGCGACCTGCGTCATGTTGCGTATATGGCATACCGCAAAGAAATCCCGGAAATTCTGATGCAAAAAGCGGAGATCGTCTCCCTCCATCACCAGTACCCGCAGACGCTCGACAAGAAATTGCTTTACTTTCCCGGCGCGTTGCTCTTTTTCATCCAATTCGGTGAGCACACCAAGGCCTAATTCCTTTCGCCTTCCTTCAAATTCAGGGTATATTTCCGTGAGCTCTTCCGTATCCAGTTCCGCGAACGCTTCGTCGAGCATTGTTTTGAAGTTGAAAGTCGGGTCGGTGAGCTTGCGGATCGAAATGGCGTATTTGCCCTTATCCTCCATTCGGTAAGCGATATAAGGGACCAGCACGCGCAGCAGGAAAGCCTGGTAGCGGATTTCAGTTTCCTCGTTGGCATCAGTGAGCTGTGCGAGCTGGGCTTCATTGAAATTCCAGAGCAGTTCGCCGTAAGTCGTCACTTTTTTAAAGTGGAAGCGATCATCGTCCCTGAACCGCAAGGCAATGTTATTGGCGCCGGAATAGAGCGTCAGCATCATCGGGTTGGCAAACAGCCCCAGCAAATCCTTATTTGCAGGTATTTCCTGACCTTTTTCTTTCAGGTAAGCGACAACGGTTTCCTGGGTTAGCGGCAGGATCTGCATCAATGCGGCGCTCTCGCTGGAAAGATCCAGTTTTTCGATTTGTTTGTTTCTGGACGATATCACCATCTGTGTACCACCTGCCCTGGCTGCAAGGTCGTTCATGGTGGTCATCAGGCGGCCCTTCGGAACAGTCACTTCGTTGAGGCCGTCCAGGAGCAGGATGAGCGATGGCTTGCCCTCACGGGACGTTTCAAAAAGCTTCCAGAGCGCATTGACGGTCTCCGGAAGCGGCTCGGGAATATTAAGCAGGTTTTTGCAAATATATCTGACAATGAAGTCGTTGTGCTCGGGTTCGGAAGACGAGTTGTATTCATTGAGCGGAATAAAGACGGGAACGGGGCCATTCTCTTCGAAAAGGAGGTCCCTCCACAACAAAAGCAGCGATACCGTTTTGCCCATACCGCCGTCGCCGACAAGCAGTGCCTGCGACTTTTTGTTTTTCCACAAAGCTTCCACGGCCAGTTCAAGAGAGGCGACCTGAGCGTCCGTTTTCACCTGTACATCGAGGTATTTGCCCAGGTTAATCTCCGAAACCAGTATGCTCTCGATATTCAGGTATTTATAACGGCCTTTTTGAAGCCGCTCAAACTGCGCTTTGGAGCCCATGCGCAGTGTTTCTTGCAGGTTTGCGGGATCAAACGGAGTGGACGGCTGCGATGCGCTGGCCGCGCGATGGAAGAAAAATTCCCCTACTTTATATTTCTGGTTGACGAGGCTCTTGCAAAGGGGTTCTAAATTGAACCCTTTGTCGCGCACTTGTTTCGTCACCTGTGCCCCCAGCCAGTTGATGGACACGCTGGCATCCGCATTGCTATGCAGAATGTCGATCAGCGCATCCGCAAATGGGCTCTTGTCGGGAACCACGCCATTGCGTCCGGCCGTGAGCACCCACCGGGACGGAACTTCCTCGGCTTCGGCGGACTGGCTTTGCTGGGTAACGTCAATCTCCATGGTGGCAAAGGCTTCGGAGAAGCACGCGTCGACGATGAGGACAATGTGGTGGGCTTTTATATTGGAAAGGATCCGGATCACTTCACTGACGGAAATAAGCTTTTTTAGATCACTGGGCCGTTCCATGTGCATCGGCGCGTCGGACGGTACCCAGTAGCCTTCCTTGTTTTTGTCGAAATGACCATGGCCGGAAAAATAAATGATCAGGTTCTCGTCCGGTCTGACGCGAAGCTCGCCGTTTTCGTCTTTGTCAGCCAGGTAGCAGATCTCATCGAAAACGATGTCGGTTTTGGCATTTTCATCAAAAAGTGGCTGAATAATAAAGTTTTCATCCGAAAAGCCGTAGGACTCTTTAAGCACGGCAAAAAAACGCTGGCAGTCGGATACCGGGTATCGGAGTGGTGTCCAGTGATCGTATTTATCGATTGCGACGAAAAACAACCGGTTCCGTCTTGATTTATTCTGCCGAGGGGTAACTGTCCCGATGCCCATGATGGTGATTTCGCTGACTAAACTTCAATTTCGATATTTTTCCGGGGTGTTCGGGGTGGCAGCGAAAGAAGTTATTAACCGGGCCGCAAAGGCAGTACGGTCTTCGATGCGCCATTTTTTCCGTTCAATAACAAAGCATGTCGCGTATTGATTTTAATGCATCGGGCAGGTAATTTCAGGGGATACGAGTCTTATGTTGCCCGGTTGCCGACTCATCCGTACATGCCGACCGTCCTTCTCATCCAACCTGTTATCCCATGAAAATCTTCGCATTGCTGATTGGTATTAATGAGTATAGTCCCTCCTCGGAACCGGCCATCAGAGCGCTGGGCGGTTGTTTGAATGACGTCTCCGATTTTGGAGAATTTTTAAAAGAAAATTACCGTGATCTGATCCCCGACGAACGACAAATACTTGTGCTAACTGACACCCATGCGACGCGCGCAAAGGTGATAGATGGATTCAGAAAACATCTTACCCAGGCGGGGCCCGAGGATATGGCGGTGGTGTACTATTCGGGACACGGATCTACCGGGATTACGGCCCGGGAATTCCAGGCGGCAACCTCCGATCAACAGGAACAGACCTGGGTTTTGCACGACAGCCGGGAGTCGGGCAAATATGACCTGGCAGACAAGGAAATTGCGCTTTTACTCGAAGAAGTGAGTTTACGTGGCCCCAGGATCGTCGTTATTGCCGACTCCTGCCATTCGGGTTCAGTCACCAGAGAGCTTGAACAGTTTCTGCAAATGCAGCCCCGTTTCGAAAAAGGGACCTCCGATATCCGGCCTCTTGAAAGTTACCTAGATGGTGCGTATCTGCAACGGGCCAATTTGAGTATTCCCTCTTCCGACCACCTGTTACTGGCCGCGTGCGACCGGGTAGAGCGTGCGTGGGAAAGCAACGGGCACGGGCAGTTCACGCAATCATTGATTTCTGTGTTAGGCAAAAATGGCGGGCAGGTAACTTATGCGGACCTGTTCGTTCAGGTGAGGGCGTTTATCCGCAATGCGTTGAAAAACCAGACTCCGCAAATGGAGCCGGTCGGTATTTTCAACGTGAGTCAGGGCTTTTTGGGAAGAAACGTGGAAACCGGGCGGCTCACCCGGTATCGCGTGTATATGAAAGCAGGCAAGTGGACGATCGATCTGGGCGCGGGTATGGGCATAGAGCAGCGGGTAGGAGAGCCCTTGAAGATCAAAATATATGATGCGGTAGCGGAGGGCCTGCTTGTTGGAGACGCCGTACTGGATGTGATGAATGTGACAGAAAGCACTTTGCAGGCCGGGACATTACCCCTGGATGCAAGTAACGTCTATTGGGGTGAGCCCGAATCCCTCCGGCTTCAACCATTTTTTATTTACGGTGATGACTTGGCGGTTCAGGCCATGCAGGAAACGCTGGCCGGCGCCTCTGAATCAGGCATTGTATTGACCGACGTTCCCGCCGCCGCTTTGTTTGAACTAAAAATTGAAAACGGCAATATCGCAGCCTATCACACGGGCAGCGACACGAGGATTCAGACGGTGGAAGGTACCGGTAAGTTTTCGGTAACACATATGCTGAACATCCTGCAAACGCTCGCCCGCTGGCAGCGCCTGCTCGATTTACAAAACGCGCAATCGGCCATTCATTCCGGGCAGGTTACGTTCAATGTAGAGGTTGCGAACGGCGCGTCGACACGGACATTTTCGGAGCAGATGATTACCCTCGACCACGATGGAGAGGATATTCCGTTTAAAGTTAATTTCAGTAACGGTACAGCCAGGCCATTGTACGCCTGCCTTCTATATCTCTCACCGGATTACGGGGTGACAGTCATTTTCAACGATTCGCAGCCTGTGAATCCGGGAGCCTCGGTGGTGCTCACGAGTGACGTTTTCACCCTGAACAGCGAAGAGGAAATCGATACGCTGAAGCTGATTGCTTCGACGGAAGCCATAGACAGCAGTCTGTTTGTTCAGGAGCCGCTGCAAATCGGCGCCACAGTTACGCCATCCGGTTCGAGGGGTCTTGGGCAATCCAAGGCTATCGGAGGAGGGAAATCCGACTGGATCACAAAAGCAGTGAGTATCAGGCTTGTCAAAAAAGCAGAGAGAGAATTGGGAGCCCAGCCGGTGGCCATCGGCAAAGGGATCACGGTCCAGCCACATCCGTCGTTTCGGGGCAAACTCGGCTGGGCGCCACTCGTTTCCAGGACCAGGAGCATCGATAAGCCGGTTATCAATGAGGCTTATGCGGTCGGTAATCCCTGGTTTGAGATCGTCAACTTCGACGAAGGTACCCGGGGAGAAGATCGAAGCATTGCCGAGGTGGTGGAAATCAGCGACGTCGCTGCCCTGAAAGAGAATCCTCTGATTATCGATATCAGACCTGAAAAAGAGGACGAGTTGGTATTGCCATTTTTTTTCGACGGCGAAGACTTTTTGCCGATGGGCGTAGTTGCCATTCCGGAACCGGGGTTAATGCAGATCAGCGTCAATAGCATTCCGGAGGAAGCCGGTGAGAAAACGAGGAGCCTTGGCGGCGCGTTCCGGATGGTGTTCCTGAAATTTGCGGGCAAGCTGGGCATTAAAACGGACCCGAACAAGCTGCGCTGGGTGGATTATGCCAATAATGCGTCCCGCGAAAGTTGGAGCCTCAAAGAGAAAGTAAGCCAGGCAAAATCGGTATTACTGCTTGTCCACGGGATTATCGGCGATACGGAAGAAATGGCCAAGACGTTTAAAATGGCGATCGACAGCGGTTACGACCTTGTGATGACCTACGATTATGAAAACCTGAACACGCCCATCGAAGAGATCGCGGCGATTCTGAAAGGCAAACTGACGGACCTTGGACTCCACGAAAATGACGGAAAGGAGCTGGTTATGGTCGCTCACTCGATGGGCGGACTGGTGTCGCGGTATATGATCGAGGAACTGGGGGGCGACAAGTTTGTCGACAAACTGATTATGGCGGGAACGCCAAACGGTGGCAGCAAGTTCGGTCAGATTCCGGATTACGTCAGCTGGACGTCCGTAGCCCTTGCGCTGGGTACCAGGTTGTTCCCTCCGCAGGTAGGCGCTGTGACGGGCTTTTTATCGTCGGTACTGAAAGTTGGGAATAAAGAAGTACTCCACACTTTGGCACAAATGGATGCCGGCAGCGATTTTATCAAAAAATTAACCCATAAAAATGCAGCTCCGATTCCCTACTTCATCATCGGAGGCGATCTCGATGCCTATCTCCGGGCCAGCAACGGCTTGCCATTAATGGAAAAGGTAGTAACGCAAATAGGTACCTGGATTTACAAGAATACGGTCAACGATATTGCCGTGAGCACGGACAGCATCTTCCTTGCGAAGACGGCCGCCGTGCCGCAAAAGGTGTCGTGCCATCATCTCAACTATTTCGTTATCGACGAGTCAGTTGAAGCGTTGGCTAAGCTATTGTAGCCGTTGGCCGCCGAGGCGGGTAGGGCGAGGTCGTTGAGCATTTTGACGATCGATGCTGCATCGTCTTTGAGCGAGTCGGGGATCATCTTCTTTTGGGCAAATGTGTGCAGGTCAGCAATCATTACGTCGCGGTTGTAAATAGCGCTTTCTGCATACGAACAATTTTTCTCGCTGAAATTTTTGCTGCCGGCATATTTCCGATAGTAACGCCTGGCCTCCGCGACGTTACCGGAAAGCAGGTGGGCGTGTGCCAGGTTCACGAAAATGTAGTGGAGGCGTGACCTGGGTGCAACGCTCACGGTTGTGCCTTTTTGAGCATAGTCGATCGATTTTTTGAAGTTACGGTCGAATAGCCGGTACCACGACGCGTTGTTGTAAACGATCGACAGGTAGTGATTCAGGCAGGTATCATTGGGAAGTTTTTCGTGCATGTCTTCGAGAAACAAAATGTGGTCGTCGCTCGCATACCGTTTGGATTGCGTTCGGACAAAGGAAAAAAGCGCGTTGCGCTCGTCTTCCCGCATTTTCTGGATTTTACGTTCCAGTTCGCCGCGTGCATCCCGGAAGACTTCATTCAACCGCTCGTTGCGGTCTGCGCTTATTTTTCTCGAAAGCGCCGTCCAGAGCGCATAATTGTATTGTCCTTCCACCTGCCTTACCAACGCGCTCAGCACACCTCTCAGATGAACGAGGGAACCTGAGTTTTCGGAGGAAAAGAAATGGCTCGAAAGCCGGTCGATCGATGTAAGATATTCGTTTTCCAGGTAGGTCCATAAATCCTCTTTGGCAGCGATACCCGAATTTCGTTTCAGATATTCAAGATCTTCTACATCCAGTGGCAACAGGAACCGTACCTTTGTTTCGGGAAGCAGGCGAGTGCTCGGTTCGATCTTTTTGTTGCCCGTCCAGAATAACCGGGTAATGCCCATTCGGGTATCTGAAATGGCTATTACAGAGTCGTGCCGGAACCTCCTCAGCGAATTGTAATGATATTCGTTGTCGATATCATACAACGACTGGGTACTGTCGCTCAAAATCCCCTCCGAGGTTAACCTGAACGATTCTCCGTTGCGTGTGCTGTCGATAACCCTCTTCATCAGCAACATTTTCCCGCTATCATATGATATTCTCACCAGCGTCGTATCGTGGCTGTTAATAATTACCCTTAAACCATGATTGGCGCGGTCCCTGGTCCAGATGCGTTTGACGAGATTATACCTGTTTTCCAGAGTCCCCAAGCGCTCGTTATACAGACTTACCGTGTTTGGGCCGGCAATAATCAGAAGCTTTTTACCTTTGCCTACGTGGGCGAAGGCCATATCGGTGATGGGCTCCACATTAAATATGGAAGCGAAATACAGGTTTTCGTGCTCGGGATACCTCTTAATTTCATCAAACATGCCATCCCCGAACAGTCCGGAGAGCACGCTGTTTTGTTCATATTGTTTATAGAGAATGTATTGCTGGGTTTTCGACTTGGCAAGATTAATGAGAAGCCGGTAACGCGTGCTTGTTTCGGAGCTCCATATGGTCAGAAAGGTTAATATGGTTAAAAGAAATAAGGCGCCTGCGGCGTAGCTCAGCCCGTATATCGTCGTGAGCCGCCGTTTGCTGTCGGCAACAAATTTCCATTCCTCTTTCGTCGGCTGCTTGCTCAGCGCAACGTTCTCGCGGATATCCTTGGTCGAACGCTTGATATCCCTTAAATCATTCCGGTCGAGATAGGATCTTAAAAACCATATCTTATTGGACTGCTCGTATTTCAGGTAGGCGTTTTTTATGGTTTTGATCGTTCGGGCGATGTGCGAGTTTTCCAGGCTAAACTTGTCGTAGATAATCTGGGCCAGGCTATCATGCGCAATCTCATAAATGCTGTCCGTCCCGTTACGGCCATATTTGTCCAGCCTGAGAATGTTTTTACTGGCCAGCGATTTGACGATCGCCGTGGCAATGTCCAGAGGCGCAGCCCGGGAGATCACCTCCTCAATTTTTTGCGGCCGTTTGGTGCCTTCGTCACTGACAAAACAGTAAAGTACATCCCTGACGGTATTGTAATTGACTGACCCGTGTACGGAGGATACCTCTGAAATCGTCTTCTCTATTCTTTGTTCCAAAAACTGTTTGAGCACATTCTGGATGTTACCTACCTCTGCCAGCAGGCCGATCCTGAAACTTTTACGGGGGCCGGGCGCCTGGTGCCAGAGCCGGTCGAGGTAAATCTGAAGATGCGGTAACTCGATGAGGTTTTCGTCGATTTTCAGGTTTTTTACGATCGCATCGACGGTGGCGTCATCGGTTTCTATGTCGAAGTGTTCACAGGATTTTTTGATGACGTTTTTGATATCATTGTCGGTCATCCGTTCGATCAGCACCCGCTTGTCGAAGATTTCCGGCACAATGCTCTCATATTTTTGCAACTGCGCAATGTATCGCTCGCGCATGATGAAAATCACTTTACAAGGAATGTCCCTGGCGTCGAGTATCCTTCTGAGCTCGTTGAAGAATGTCTCTTGTTCTTCGGTATTCCCGAAAATGAATATTTCCTCGAACTGGTCGAATATGAGGTAAATGGGCTTAAAAAAATCGAGGTAGAGAGACCGCAGGCAATCCAGGATGTCGGAGTCGAACGGGAAGTCTTCCTTGTTTTTCGCGTTGATTTCCTTTCGCAGCGAGATATTGATATTATCGTAACGCCGGACGAATATTTCCAGCCAGTCGGTCTTCTCAAAGCAGTTGGCGAGCCCGCATTTGATGATACTGGATTTCCCGGTACCCAGCGGACCGTTCACGAGTACGATGTTGGACTCGTGGATGTAGTTGTATATGATCCTGATCTCGTCCTCTCTTTCAAAAAAGGCGCTGCGTTCGTTCTTCTCAAAAGAGTCCAGCAGTTTGAATGGCGAAGGTGTCATGATCGGTCGCTATTTGAAATAGGAAATAAAAACTTCGACACTTTCAAGGATCTCCGGGCCAATCGTGTTGAGTTCTTCCTGTGATATTTTCAGGTCGGTCTTGGTTCTTAAAAAATTGGGTAAGGCAGGTATTTGCAGACGGTCCTTCTTCTCATTGATATTCTTGATGAAATTGTAGTTGCACGTAGCGGTAGCGGCGCCTTTATCGTAATTATAGAAGAAGTAGATCTTGGAAAGCTTTTCACTGATCAGTGCATTCATATCGATCACAAACGGATACAGGTTGAATGCGGAAAGGTTCTTGTTCTCGATCTTGTAAATAACGACCGAATTTGAATCCGTGAAATTCTCGAAGTCTTCCATCTTGTCGGTAAATCCCACGAGCACATAATCCAGTTTCACCATCTTGTGCTGGTAAACGGCCGGCTGGTTCTTCTTTTTATTGATATAGATATTCTTGATGGTTGCGAATTTGTACCTGGCGCAGAATCCCAGTTCCTTAAACATAATGCAAAGGCTGGCTTCGGCTTTCTGAGAATCTTCTGCAACCTCCTGGTCATCGAGGTCTTCCAGAGCCGCGAGATCCCTGTACTTGCTTTTAATGCGCGTTATGTTCAGGTAAGCTCCGAAGAACTCGCTGTCACGCTCGTCCATAAGATCGGCCAGATGCGACATTTCATTCACAAACAGGGGCACATCATGGACTTTCAGTTTGTCATGGATAAGCCTTACAAGCGGAATGACATCATACGCCTGGCGGTCGTGGTGGTTAAGCAAAAAGAAAGCGCTGATCTGTTCTTTCAGGTGATCTTCCAGAACGGGCACCTTACCCTGCACCAGCGCTTCCCATAGTTGGGAAAACATGATAAACAGCAAAAGATCGGCCATCACCGTGTAGGTATTGATCAAAAACCGGAGGCGTTCGCTTGCGAGGGGTTCATCTTCGGTAACCAGCAGTTTTCGTACCTGTTCAGCGATCGGCGAGGGCAGGCTGTTGATAATCGCGTTTTTCACCTCCCTCACATCGAATTTTTTAGGGTCCCATTGTTCTCCATACTTTTTTTCAAGGTCTTCGAACATCGGAAGCTCGTCGCTGAACGTCATCAATACATTATAAAGCGAGGCAAGGATCGCATCTTCGGACGTATTGAACCTGGTGTCGATCTGGCTTTTGATATGCAGTTCGTAAAAGCTCTTGTCGGACAATCTGTGGCTGGCCGCACCCTGCTGGTTTTTGTGAAGATAAAGGCCCCAGACAGGTCCCGAGTTGGGCGCCTTGATCAGGCGCGCAATGCCGCGGTCAGCATCTTCTGTGGTAGTTAAGGCCGCATTGTTTTTGGCGGTAACTACCTCTGTGGCCAGCTTGAAAGCCTCGTCGATGGAATGCCCGCTGGCCAATTTCTGGTAAAAGTCCTCTGCAAAACGCGTGGCAGTGTCGTCGCCTATGTCAACGCTCGTCGCGATGACTGCACGGACGCCGGCGTCGAGGAGTTGGTCCACCTGGTCCTGGGTCGAGCAGCCGTTCAGAAAGACGAGCTGCAAATTCTTTTGCAACCGGATCGATTGGAGCAAACCGGCGCCGTAAATCGTCGCGTCCTCCATGAGCAGCTGACTGCCGCTGGCATGTCCCGCATAATGAATGATCTCTACCTGAGGTTGATACAGAAGCAGCCGGTCCCGTAATTTCTTGATTGTACGAGGGTCGGTGTCGAGCAATAGATGGCCCTTACCCTGTCTTTCGCGCAGCGCATCCGAGATTGCTTCTTTTTCCTTTTCAAGTTGGGACAGATAGGCGTCGCCGGAATTCGAAAATGCACAAAGTATAACAGGAGGTCGCATTGATTGGGAAGGATTTTAGGCTCGTCAGGGTACAGAACCATAAGGTATAAAGGAATATAAAAGTAGTTCTACTTTTTCTGGGAAATGTTATTAAGCGGCTTTGTTTAATTCGGCGGGCAATATGCTATCTTGCTTTTTTGAAAACGTGTTCCCGACCTTCTATGCGCATCATCAGATTTATCAACCGGCTGGACGCCCATCACAAATTAGCTATATCGCTGATTTTCGGTACATTGGCGATTGTCATGACGGGTTCTGTTGTCGAAAAACCCATCAGCTGGATGATCGGCTGGCTCGCATACGCGGCCGCACACCTGGGGCTGGCCTGGGTGACGATACTCAGCTCGCATCCATCGGAAATCCGGCGGGAAGTGGGCGGGCAGGATTCGAACCGGATCATGATTTCCCTTTTTGTAATCGCCGCTTCTTTCGTGAGCCTTTTTGCCATATTGTTTCTTTTGTATGGGGCTGGAAAGACGGCCTCGAGATCCGACCTGACCATTCATTTGATCCTTTCGTTTTCCTGCATTGTATGCTCCTGGATCCTGGTTCACACCATATTCACGCTACGGTATGCGCACCTTTATTACCGGCCCACGGAAGGCCATCGGGGCGGTAAGGATCAGCAACGGCAAGGGCTGGAATTCCCTCAGGAAGAAGAGCCCGACTATCTTGACTTTACCTATTTTTCCTTTGTCATTGGGATGACCTTCCAGGTTTCGGACGTCACGATTTCTTCCAGGGAGCTTAGGCGGCTGGCGCTTGTCCATGCATTATTGTCCTTCGCATTCAATACGTTGCTTGTCGCGCTTACTATCAATGTTGTATCGGGATTGATACAAAGCAAATCCTGATGTGTAGCAGGTCTTAGGGCGAAAGACTCAGGCGCGCCGGCGATTCATCCAATTTCATGGTGATTTGCACAAAATTGGTTACTTCCCCTCCGTTACCTGCCTGATCACGCGAAGCCAGTTCAAACCAAGGATTTTTTTGATGCGCTGGTCGCTGTAACCCAACTTTTGCATTGCGATGGTTATCTGAGGGTAATCGCTGATGTCTTGGATCTCGCGTGGCAATTCCGGGCCGCCGTCCAGATCGGAGCCCAGGGCGATGTGGTCTTCTCCAACGAGTTTTACGCCATAGTCGATCACTTTTGCCAGTTGGTCTACGTGCATCCAGTACTCGTCGGGGATGGTGCCTTTAAATGTAAATGGAAGCTCGCGTGCAAACTCCCGGTCAACCTCTTCGATGGTTTGCGTGGTAACCTGGGAGCTGAGAATCCGCGGTGTTTTGGGTTGAGGATCAGGCTGCACCTTAGTCGGATTATTCGCTTTCTGCCACGCCCAGTATTTCGGATTGTTGAAAAGGCTGCCGAAATGAACACCGATCACGCCCCCTTTCGCGGCGATGGCTTTGGCTGCTTCGTCGGAAATGCAGCGGGGATGGTCCACTATTTTGTAAAACCCGCCGTGACTGTAAATGACCGGATGGCGGCTCGCAGCTACCGACTGGATGATAGCGTCGTTAGAGGCGTGAGCGACATTGATCACCATCCCGAGATCGTTCATTTCTTTGATTATTGCTTTTCCGTGATCGTTAATACCGCCCCAGGTATACACATCGTTGCAGGCATCGATAAATGCGTTGGTTGTACTGTGGGCAGTCAACTGCATGGAGCGCAGGCCGAGCTTGTAAAGGGCACGTAGCAGGTCAAGGTCGCCGTACAGGTCGTATCCGCCTTCTAAATCCAGGAAAGCCGCCATTTTGCCTTTTTTATTGATCCGCTCAATATCGGAAGCCGTGAGAGCCAGTTCGATCATCGCGCTATTCTTTTTAATCTGATCCAATGCAAGGTTTACGACTCGGAAGGTGTTTTTAGTCTCGAATCGCCCCGGATAGTAGTTTTCAGGGGTGTAAACGGAGAAAAACATAGCATCCAGCCCGCCTTCCTTTGCCCTTGGCAAATCGACTGTGCCGTCCGGATAACGCTGGCCGATATCGGTTTTCAGCACCAATTCACGGCTCATCACGTGCGTATGCCCGTCCATGACAAACGCATCGCGATGCAGGTCCGGCATGGGCTTACGCGAAGCCAAAGGCATATTATTTCCGGTAATAGGAGCGGATAACATTGATTTTATTGGAAAAACACTTCCGGTTACCGGCAAAAGTGCCAGGCTTTTAATAGCGTTTCTGCGATTCATGGGGGAGTTAATGATTGAATGATTGAATGACTGAATGATTAACCGGGTCGCCGGAGCGATGATTGAATTTTGAATGAGTGAATGAGTGACTGGGTTGCCGGAGCAATGACTGAATGATATAATGTTGAATGGGTGCGTATTATGCCGTGGAAGGGGAATGATTGAATAATTAACAACTGAATAAATCGCGTAGCGATGTCACATTGGTAGCAACCAGGAGGTTAGGCATTTAAAAATCCCTTTAGGGATGCAACGGCAAAGCAGCGCTAGCCGAATACCTGGTTGTTGCATGCCCAAGGGCATTTTCAAGACCGCCCTTGTAATTATTTGCTACCAATATCACATGCCTGACGGCATTTACGCACTAATAGAACCATAACCGGGCAGTCGGGCCATCGCGGCTGATTCCATTCCAGACCGGCTCATTCAATCATTCCCCGTTCCACGGCGGATCATTCAATCATTCAAAATTATTCAGCAAAGCCTCTCATGTAAGGCGTATTCGGCGGCCGTTCGCCCTTGTTGAATTGGGCGCCGCGCGTTGAGCGGTAGGTCATGTTCATGAATGGCGTTTCAATGCGGCGTCCGACGGGGGAATAGACGCCGTTCTCCCAGTTGGATTCCATATTGAATGCGGTAATCCCGGTTGACAAAAGCAAGCGCTCGGCATTGAATGGCTCTTTTTTGGTGACCATCGTTTCGACGATCCAGTGTGGCTGGGAGTTGGATGCGTGGTATTGGGAAAATGGTCCCGGCCATTCGAGCATTGAAATGATCGTCGCCTCTTTGCGTCCTTCGATCTCAGCGGCGTAGGTCCAGCCGACATCCCTGGCATTGTATATGGCCGCTTTCGTCCCGTCATTGTACTCGACGATACAGACATTGGGTCTTTCGATCTCCTGAAAATGCCCGGGTTTCAGATTGAAATTCGCGCGAACGGATTCAAGGAGCCTGTCCGCCCAGGGGTTCTTTTCGGTCCATTTCCAGGTTTCCGGCCCGCGTATGCATTGTACCGATTTTACGCCCGTCTCGCCACCTTTCCGACGCTCTACAAAGGCTTGTAACACATCGACGCAATGGAAAAGCGCGCCCTCATCCGGAGCGCCTCCCAACATGACCGACGCTTTGATGGGTGTATCGATGTCAATTTCAATGTCGGGCTTGCGATAGTGGACAGGTATGGAGGAACCGCCTGTCAATGGGAAATTTAGCTCACGGGATTTATCGAACATCCATTTGGCTTCATCCCAGCTGTAAGAAAGGTGTTTGTCATTAAAGACTGGCACCGAGCGCTTGCTCTGCTCGAAAACCCTGACCACCTTTTCGTACATCCACCACCGTGGCAACATCCATTGCCCTTTCAGGTTGGTAGGGTAGTCGCCGTGCTCGCCGACGATCACCACCCCGTCCACAGCCAGTTCCTTACCTCCCAGCGTAACAGCTTCCGCGACGGTCTTGAATATCGGGATGTTTTTGGACTTGCATACTTTTTGGCCCAGCAAGCTTGTTTCAAATTGATGGATGTAAACCGAAACGATCTCGATCCGGGAAGGTGTATGTGCGCCCTGCCACCAGTAGCCATCCATCAGCTTGGCGATGATCCAGTCGGCATGGGACCTGGTAGCGCCCCAATAAGTGACGAGGCACGCAATGCGTGGTTTTGCCTGGGCGGTTCGCGGAGCTGCTTCGGTTGTAAAGCCTGTCAGAGCCGTTAAACCGGCCATACCGGTTATGCCGAGCATTTTACGTCTGGTCAGCAGCGGGTGCATTTGCGCGGCTGGGGCCAATGGAGTTGAGTCTGCCGACCCGGGGCCGGGTTCGGTTGGTTTCTTTGTCATCAATTTTAAGATTGCGGAATTTAGGAATATGTTAAAGAGCCTAAAAACGGCCCCGAATACCCTAAAAACGCAAAAAATATCGGGCATTGATCGGTATTATCCCGCAATTATATAATGTGTATCCAAAATCCAGTTGCCCGTACTCGACCAACCCCGCGCGCTCGTAAAATGGAAGGTTCCTGAGGTTGGAAGTTTCCAGATAGATCGGGCGGTATTTCGCTGCAAATTAACAATGCAGAGCAGTCTGTTTGATCAGGGCCGGGACTATAATACATTTGCAAAAAGGGTATCAACACGATTATTCCAAAAACCATGAGCCAGACATCCATCAACTACATCGAATTTTACTGTCAGCGCATTTCAGTCATCAAAGCTTTTTACACCAATGCTTTCGGCTGGACCTTTACCGATTACGGCGACGATTATACCGCGTTTGAAGACGGTGTTCTATCCGGCGGCTTTCACCAAAATCCTCAGGAAACGACAGGCGGCAACCCGCTGGTGGTTTTGTACACCAAAGAGCTGGAAAGCATAAAGGAAAAGGTCATCGCCGCCGGGGGCACCATTACGGTTGATATCTTCTCCTTCCCTGGTGGCAGAAGGTTCCATTTCGCCGATCCGGATGGCAATGTGCTGGCAGTTTGGAGTGAATAGGGCAAGATCAAAATACTCCATCCCGATTTTAGTCATTACCCATTTTCTTAATCCAGAAAAAATATAAAAAAATGCTTGAATATTAGCTTTTTACCGAATTGGTAAATATATTTATGTTAACCAATATTTAGCACTGAATCTGTTAGGAGGAAGGAATTAATTATGGGGAAAGTCAGAAATATTCTCGAAACAAAGAAAACGGGACCAGTGTCTATTCGGCCGGACAATACTGTTTTCGAAGCTCTGGAACTGATGGCTGAAAAAAACATCGGCGCGCTGCTGGTTATGGAGAGGCAGCAAGTCGTTGGAATCTTCACAGAAAGGGATTACGCACGAAAAGTTATCCTGAGAGGTAAGGCCTCTAAAGATTTATTGGTGGGGGAAATCATGACAAGTAATCCCCTTACGGTATCTTCGGATACATCTATTGAAGACTGCATGGCTTGCATGACCGACAAATTTATCAGGCATCTTCCTGTTATCGACGACGAAAAACTCACAGGTATCATTTCCATTGGAGACGTGGTAAAGTTCATCATCGAAGATCAGGAGTACGTTATTGACAACCTGAAACATTACATTACGGGCATCTGAGCATTTTCTTCACTTCCATCATCTTACCCATTTTATTCACGCCAATCTGAGAGAATACAGTTTTGTTGCTGTTCCCGTTTTCTAAATTGGATTTCTTATGGATCGTTTAAATGCGTCTGGCACGCCAGGATGGCCGTTTTGGCTATATACTTTACTGGTTTTTGCATTATTGACACTGATTATTTCGCTTTCTTACTTTCTCGGTCAACGTCACCGCACAGCGGCGTCCGATCAGCCCTACGAATCGGGGATACTCGAAACGGGCTCGGCGAGGCTGCGGTTTTCTGCGCAGTTTTACCTGATCGCGATGATGTTTGTCATATTTGATATCGAGGTGGTATTTATCGTGCTGTGGGCTCTGGCATTCCGCGAACTCGGGTGGCCAGGGTACCTCGGCATTTGTGTTTTTATAGGGTTACTGTTTGCTGTGCTGATCTACGAATGGAGTATCGGCGCATTGAATTTCGGGCCCGACGGAAAGAAAATCCTCAAAGCTTACCGTAAACTGCCCAAAGGGCAAGCATACCATGAACTGGTGGCTAAGTAAACCATCCGATCCTACGGCAGCGATGCAGGGAACGGGTTCATTCGAAGAAGCGGTCGGGCAGAGCGTCATGCTCACGACCGTCCAGGATCTGCTTGCGTGGGGACGTCGGAATTCCATGTGGCCGTTCCATTTTGGGCTCTCCTGCTGTTTTGTGGAGATGGCCACCAGCCTGACGAGCAAATACGATGTGGCAAGATTTGGGGCAGAGGTGATCCGGGGCACGCCCCGGGAGGCCGATGTGATGGTGATCGCGGGCACTGTTTTCGTGAAAATGGCGCCGATCATTAAAAGGCTCCACGAGCAGATGATGGAACCAAAATGGGTTATTTCAATGGGTTCATGCGCCAATTCGGGGGGAATGTACGATATCTACAGTGTAGTACAGGGTGTCGATAAATTTCTTCCCGTGGATGTGTATGTACCCGGCTGCCCGCCGCGTCCGGACGCGTTTATGCAAGGGTTGATGCTCTTGTCCGAATCGGTAGGGAAGGAACAGAGGCCGTTAAGCTGGGCTATTGGTCCCCAGGGCGTTATCAGGCCCGAAAAGCCTGTAATGCGAGTTGAAAAGAGAGAGGAGAGGAAAAAGGTCGTTGATTTTCGTACGCCTGACACTGTTTGACATGGAAGATATAGATTCCGGTCTCGAAGATGAGCTGAGGGCCGCATTGGGCGACACAGCTTTTAAAATACAGGTTCATATAGACGGAGTAACCACGCTGCTCGTCAGGAAAGAACAGATAGTGCCCTTACTGACGCACTTGAAAACGAAAGTAGCCAGTCCGTACAGCATGCTCTTTGACCTCAGCGCCATTGATGAGCGCAGCAGGGCAAAAGCGGCGTTGAACGGGTCTGTACCACCGGATTTTACGGTTATCTACCATTTGCTTTCGTTCGGCCGCAACCGGTTTATTCGCATTAAAGTATCATTGCACGGAGAATATCCGTCCCTACCATCCATTTGCTCCCTTTGGGAAAATGCAAATTGGTATGAAAGGGAGGTCTTCGATATGTTCGGAATCCGGTTTGAAGGCCATCCGCACCTTCGGCGTATATTGATGCCGTTAACCTGGACCGGGCACCCCTTAAGAAAAGAGCATCCCGCACGGGCGACCGAAATGGGACCCTTCCGGCTTTGGGACGAAAAACAGGACCGGGAGCAGGAAGCATTGCAGTTCGATCCCGAAGAATGGGGCCTCAAAAGGCACAGCGACGATGCGGACTTTATGTTCCTCAACCTGGGGCCGCAGCACCCCGGCACACACGGCGTGCTTCGTATCATTTTGCAGCTCGACGGGGAAGATATCGTCGATGCTGTACCCGACATTGGTTTCCACCATCGCGGGGCTGAGAAAATGGGTGAAAGACAGTCGTGGCACACCTACATACCCTATACCGACCGGGTGGATTACCTGGGTGGCGTAATGAACAACCTGGCTTATCTGCTCGCAGTGGAAAAGCTGGCGGGCATCCGGGTACCGCCGCGAGTGGAAGTGATACGGGTGATGCTATGCGAGCTTTTTCGTATTGCCAGCCATTTGGTATGGTATGGCACATTTGCCCAGGATCTGGGACAACTCTCGCCGGTATTCTACATGTTTACCGACCGCGAAAAGATATTCGACATTATCGAAGCCATTTGCGGAGCAAGAATGCACCCCAACTGGTTCCGTATTGGCGGCGTAGCCCAGGACCTGCCTACAGGGTGGGACAAGCTGGTGCGGGATTTTGTCAATTATTTTCCCAAACGGCTCCGTGAATACGACCAGATGGTGATCCGCAACAGCATTTTTCAGGCGCGAACCGTTGGCATTGGCATATACACACTCGAAGAAGCGATAGAATGGGGCGTAACGGGGCCGGGCTTGCGGGCATGCGGGTTTGAATGGGATTTTAGGAAAAAACAACCCTATTCCGGCTATGAAAACTTTGATTTCGAGATTCCAACGATGCAAAACGGCGATTGTTTTGACCGCGCGCTCGTGCGGGTGGAAGAAATGCGCCAGAGCCTGAGAATTATCGAGCAATGCCTGAACAACATGCCGGAGGGGCCATACAAATCCGACCACCCGCTTACGACGCCGCCGATCAAGAAGAATACGATGCAGGACATCGAGACGCTTATTACCCATTTTCTCAATGTAAGCTGGGGCCCGG
Source organism: Dyadobacter sp. OTU695 (assembly GCF_038440355.1). Lineage (NCBI taxonomy): Bacteria > Pseudomonadati > Bacteroidota > Cytophagia > Cytophagales > Spirosomataceae > Dyadobacter > Dyadobacter sp. OTU695. Next base: position 198,440 of record NZ_JASATN010000004.1, read on the forward strand.
TGATTCCCGCCGGCGAGGCAATGAGCTGTATCGAGGCGACAAAAGGCGCTAACAGTTATTACCTGACGAGCGACGGGAACACGTCGGCATACCGGGTAAGGATCCGGACCCCGTCGTTCCCGCATATGCAAATGCTTCCGTATATCAGTAAGGGTTACACGGTGGCCGATTTGCTGTCCATTCTCGGCAGTATCGATTATGTTTTGGCTGATATAGACCGATAATCAACAAAAAAACCTTTGCCATGATCGCCCAGGAGACACTCACAACCGAAGAAATGGCGGAGATTGACCATGAGATCGCGCTGGTCCCGGTTCGCCGGGCGGCGGCTATCGAAGCGCTGAAAATCGTGCAGCAACACCGCGGCTGGATTTCCGACGACAGCTTGCAGGCGATCGCCGGTTACCTCGAAATATCGCCGGAAGAGCTGGATAGCGTGGCTACTTTTTATAACCTCGTTTTCAGAAGACCGGTCGGAAGAAATGTGATCCTTTTATGCGACAGCATCAGTTGTTATGTAATGGGGTACGAAAAGATATACGGGCAGATCCGCGAGCGGCTGGGCATTGCTTTCGGGCAAACGACCCCCGACGGACGGTTTACGCTCCTGCCTAATGCATGCCTGGGTACGTGTGACCACGCGCCTGCGCTGATGATCAACAACGAGCTCTTCCGCGACGTGACGGAAAACGACCTGGACGAAATACTGGACAGATATCACTGACGATATGGAAACGCCCCTTACCCAGCATATCAGCTTCGACCGGCCCTGCTATAATCTCCGCGATTATGAAAAAAACGGGGGGTATCAGGCGTTGCGGAAGGCGCTATCGCTGTCGCCCGAAAACATCACGAACATCGTGCAGGCGTCGGATCTGAAGGGCAGGGGAGGAGCAGGTTTCAACACAGGTATGAAATGGAGCTTCGTTCCGATGAACGGCCATCACCCGGTCAAGTACCTGATTGCGAATGCCGATGAAATGGAGCCGGGAACATTCAAAGACCGTATGCTGATGGAGGGCAACCCGCATCAGCTGATCGAGGGCATGATTATCTCGGCGTTCGCGATTCAGGCCAACATTTCGTACATATTCCTGCGGTGGGCCTACAAAAAGGCGGGCAGGCTGCTCAGCCACGCCATCGAGGAGGCCTATGCAGCGGGTTATCTTGGGAAAAACATCCTGGGAACGGGCTACAATCTGGAAATGTACCTGCATACGGGCGTTGGGCGCTACATCTGCGGCGAGGAAACCGCTCTGCTCAATGCATTGGAGGGAAAAAGGGCTACGCCGAGGGCTAAACCACCTTTCCCGCAGGTGAGCGGGCTGTTTGGCAAGCCTACGATTGTCAACAATGTCGAAACCCTTTGCAATATCCCGCACATTATTAATAATGGGCCCGATTGGTTCAAAGGCCTGGGAAAAGGGAACGATGCCGGGACGAAAATTTACGGCGTCAGCGGAAGGGTCAAAAGACCCGGCCTGTGGGAACTGCCGATGGGTGTTTCTATGCGGGAATTGATCGAGGACCATGCGGGTGGCATGGCCAACGGATACGGTTTCAGAGGGGCATTACCCGGAGGCGCGTCCACGGACTTTCTGGTGAAGGAACATATGGATATTAACCTCGACTACAAATCCGTTGCCGCTGCCGGCAGCCGGCTCGGCACGGGTACGATGATCATCCTCGATGACCATACATGCCCCGTGGGATTTGTCCATAATCTCGAACATTTCTTTGCGCAGGAATCATGCGGATGGTGCACCCCCTGTCGTGAAGGGCTGCCTTGGACGGAGAAAATACTCCTTTCCATCGAACGTGGCGAGGGTAAGCCGGAGGACTTGAACCTGCTCGAAATGCATACCCGGTTTTTAGGTCCGGGCAACACGTTCTGTGCGCTCGCACCCGGTGCGATGGAGCCGCTGCAAAGTGCGCTGAAATATTTCAGAGAGGATTTTGAAAGACATATCGATCAAAAAAAATGCCCCTGGCGGTAAATATCATGGTACGCATTTACATCGATCAAAAGCCTTACGACGTAAAGCCGGGTAAAAACCTGCTCGAAACATGCCTCGCGCTCGGGCTCGATCTGCCTTATTTTTGCTGGCATCCCGCGATGGGATCCGTAGGAGCATGCCGCCAATGCGCCGTCAAGCTTTTTAAGGACGAAAATGACAAGACGGGCCGGTTGGCGATGGCCTGTATGGAGGGCGTACGGGATAATATGTATCTGTCCGTGAATGACCCCACCGCGCGCGATTTCCGTTCGCAGAATATCGAATGGCTGATGAGCAACCACCCGCACGACTGCGCGGTATGTGACGAGGGCGGTTCTTGCCATTTACAGGACATGACCGTCATGACTGGCCATGCTTACCGTCGTTTCAGGTATCCTAAAAGAACTTATCAAAACCAGTACCTGGGGCCGTTTCTGCACCATGAAATGAACCGTTGCATTCAGTGTTACCGGTGCGTGCGGTTTTATAAGGATTATGCAGGAGGAAAAGACCTGGATGTATTCGCGGCCCATAACCATGTGTATTTTGGCAGGGAAAAGGACGGTATTCTTGAAAACGAATTCAGTGGAAACCTGGCCGAGGTTTGTCCGACAGGCGTTTTTACTGACAAGTCCCTGAGAGAGCATTATACCCGGAAATGGGATATGACCATGGCTCCTTCGATTTGTCAGCATTGCAGTCTGGGTTGTAACATCATCGCGGGCGAGCGGTACGGGGCACTACGGCAAATTACCAACCGGTTCAATGGGGCTGTAAACGGCTATTTCATTTGCGACCGGGGCCGATACGGCTATGAGTTTGTGAACGATCCCGAACGGGTCAGGCAACTTGTCGTTCGTACAGAAAACGAAGGGCCGAACCTGTTCGAAAGCCTGAAAGCCATTTTGGGAGAAGGCCGGATGATCGGTGTTGGGTCGCCGAGGGCTTCATTGGAGGCTAATTTCGCATTGCGGCGCCTTGTAGGGAAAGAACAATTTTACCAGGGCATTCCCGAAAACGAAGCGCGGCTGCTCGACAAAGTATTAGCGATACAGCACAGTGGCCACGTGTATACGCCATCGTTAAAAGAAACAGAATCTGCGGATGTGGTGCTGGTACTGGGTGAAGACCCGACCAATTCGGCACCAAGGCTTGCATTAGCATTGCGGCAGGCGGTACGTACCCAACCATTAGAAGACACCGCCGGATCGAACATTCCGCTCTGGCATGACTCCGCCGTCAGGGAGCTGATCCAGGACGAAAAGGGAGCGCTTTTTATGGCCTATCCCGTTCACACCAAACTAGACGAACTGGCGTCCGGTACGCTTCACGCGGCACCGGAAGATATTGCCCGTTTCGGTTTGGCCATTGCCCATTATCTCGCTGACAATGTAGCCGGGATGTCCAAGCCCGAAGGCATGGATACCCAAACGCTGGAATCGGCCAGGCGCATTGCTGAACTACTTCAAAAAGCGGAAAGACCATTGATTGTGTCGGGAACGACGCTTTTGAATGAAGATATCATCCAGGCCGCGTATCAGATTGGACGGGCCCTGGAACAAGATGAAAAGAAAGCCGGGCTGTTTTTTGTACTTCCCGAATGCAATTCGGCCGGGCTTGCGATGATGCAGGCGCCGTCGCTCACCGTGGCCATGAGCGCTGCGGAAACCGGCGGATTCGCGACGGCGGTTATTTTGGAGAATGATTTATACCGCCGGGCGGAACGATCTGAGATCGACCGTTTTCTAAGCGGATTTAGAAACATCATTGTACTGGATCACCTCCAAAACGACACGACCCGCGCAGCAACCGTCCTGATCCCGGCCGCCACCTTTGCGGAAGGAGAAGGAACGCTCGTCAATAATGAGCTGCGTGCGCAGCGGTTTTTTCAGGTTTTTATGCCTAAAAACGAACACATCCGGGAAAGCTGGCGGTGGCTCGATGAGCTGCGGCAATTTCAGGAAGGTTCGAAGCCTGATGAGCTGCGCGAACTGGATAACCTGCTCGAAGAGCTTGTTGCCGCAATGCCGCAATTTAAAGGAATTGAAAGCGCTGCGCCGCCATCCGATTTCCGGATCAACGGGCAGCGTATCCCAAGGGAACCGCACCGGTTCAGCGGCCGGACAGCAATACTCTCCAATGTGGCCGTAAGCGAACCCAAGCCACCGGAAGATGTAGATTCGCCCCTGTCCTTTACCATGGAGGGGTATCGCGGCATGCCGCCGGCACCACTGATACCATTTTACTGGTCGCCAGGATGGAATTCAGGCCAGTCGGTCCATAAATACCAGAGCGAAACCGGCGGATCGTTACGCGGTGGGGATCCGGGTGTGCGGTTGTCGGGCGAAGGCCTGCATTTTGAGAACGGCTTTCAAAGTCCTGCTCCGCCGGCATTTAAACGCTCGCCGAATGAGATGACACTGGTGCCATTACCACACATTTTTGGTTCCGATGAGCTCAGCGTGCGTTCGGCGTCGGTGGAAAGCCGTGCGCCTCGCCCGTTCATTGCCCTGAACGCCCTTGACGCCGAGCAGCTTGGCGCGGCCGAGGGCGATGTTTTGCTGGTACAGATAGGCGGTCAGGTGTACGATCTTACCGTTGTCAGGAAAGACGAACTTCCCGAAGGTCTGGCAGGGATAGCGTACAATCTGCCCTCGATGTCGGGCATCGCATGGCCTGCGAAAGGCGTCCTAACCAAAGCAATGGTATGAATGAGATTTTGAAATATACATTGACGATCGTCATCATCCTCTTTACGCTGACGACGATCGCGGCCTGGCTGATCTGGCTGGAACGCCGGATGCTGGCGCTATGGCAGGACCGCTACGGACCGAACCGGGCGGGGCCATTTGGTTTGTTCATCGTTGTCGCCGACACGATCAAGTTGTTTTTTAAAGAAGACTGGATACCGCCGTTTGCCGAGAAAGCCATTTTCATTTTCGCACCTGCCATTGTTGCAGCGTCAGTACTGCTGAGTTTTGTCGTGGTACCGTTTGCACCGGATATATTGGTGGCTGATCTGGACATTGGATTGCTGTTCTTCCTTGCGATGTCGTCACTGGGCGTGTACAGCATTGTACTCGGCGGTTGGGCTTCGAATAACAAATATTCACTGCTGGGCGCCTTGCGTGGCGCTTCGCAGATGATCAGCTACGAAGTTTTTATGGGACTTTCTCTGATGGGTGTGGTGATGCTTTCGGGTTCATTCCGGCTGACGGACATTGTGATGGCGCAAAAGGACTTCTGGTTTGTGGTGACGCAGCCGGTGGCTTTTGTACTTTTTCTGACAGCCGGAATAGCCGAAACGCACAGGCTGCCTTTTGACATTCCCGAAGCGGAAAGCGAGCTCGTGGCCGGCTTTCACTCCGAGTACTCGGGTATGAAGTTCGGGATGTTCTTTATCGGAGAATACCTCGGTATCATCCTGATCTCGGCGATGGTGGTCACCATTTTCTTTGGTGGATGGCTGGGGCCGGTATTGCCTCCAGTGGTATGGTTCACGCTCAAAACATTCGTTTTTATCATTTTCTTTATTCTGCTGCGCGCTTCGCTTCCACGCCCACGGTACGACCAGCTGATGGAATATGGCTGGAAAATCATCCTGCCCATTGCCCTGCTCAACCTGCTCATAACCGGTGCATTTACATTGCTGAAAGACTAACCATTAACCCAATGCGTCATGATCAGCTTACTCAGATCGATCGGCCTCACTTTCCTGCACATGTTCAGGAAGCGCGAGACTATCCAGTACCCCGAAGAAAAAATAGTGCCGCACCCGCGCTGGCGGGGCCGCATTGTGCTCACGCGTGATCCCGACGGGGGCGAGCGCTGTGTAGGCTGTTACCTCTGCGCCGCCGCCTGCCCGGTCGACTGTATTTCCCTGCAGGCCACCGAGGATGAAAACGGGAGAAGGTATCCCTCCTTTTTCAGGATTAATTTTTCGAGATGCATTTTCTGCGGGTACTGTGAGGAAGCATGTCCAACCTACGCGATCCAGCTCACGCCTGATTTTGAAATGGGTGAATACAACCGGCAGAATCTGGTGTATGAAAAAGAGGACCTGTTGATCGACAGCCAGGGGAAATACCCGGGTTATAATTATTATAAAGTAGCTGGCCTCGCTGCGGGCGTGAAGGGAAAAGGCGAAGGAGCAAATGAAGAACCGCCTGTGGATATCCGCAGTTTAATCCCGTAAACCATGGAAATCGCCTTTTACATCGCTGGTACCGTCGCCATTGTTGCCACTTTAATGGTTATCACGCGGCACAATCCCGTCCATGCGCTGCTGTACCTGAATGTATCGCTGCTGGCGCACGCCCTGCTTTTTTACCTGCTTGGCGCGTCATTTGCGGCGCTGTTGGAAATCATCATTTACGCCGGGGCGATCATGGTGCTTTTCATTTTCGTAGTGATGCTTCTGAATCTGGGAAAGGAGACGGCTGAGCAGGAACGTAAGTGGTTGAAAGCCAAGGTGTGGGTAGGGCCTTCATTACTCGCTGGGATTCTGTTTGCCGAATTTCTGGTACTCGTTTTATCGTCGGAGCAAAGTACGTACAGCCCGGCCACGGTCAGTCCGCGCGAGGTGGCTGTTTCACTGTTCCGGGAATATCTGATTGGCGTTGAGCTGGCGGCAATGCTGCTCATGGCCGCCGTGGTGGGGGCTGCGCATATCGGTCGCCATAAAAGACTGGTACTACACCGGTTTTTGAAGGAAGAAAACGAGAGGGAAGAAGAGAAACATGAAGAAATGGTGCTATGAAATCATCCGTGTCCGTCGAAGTGGTGGTATTGCTGGCTGGTCTTCTGTTTGCGTTGGGGATCGTCGGGGTAATCATCCGTAAGAATATCATTTTCATGTTGTTGTCGGTCGAGATCATGCTCAATGCGTCCGGTCTGGCATTTGTGGCCGCAGGCTCGCGTTGGGGCCAACCCGACGGGCAGGTCATGTTCGTTTTTATTCTGGCGATGGCTGCCGCGGAGGTTTCCATCGGCCTGGCGTTGATCCTGCAAATCTATCACCAGCATAAATCGCTGGATATAGATAATCTGAAAGAAATGAATGGGTAAGCAACCCGCAAACTGAAAGCGCATGGACAAGTATCTGTGGCTCATACCGGCCCTTCCGCTCGCCGGATTTCTAATCCTGGCATTAGCAGGAAACCATCTTGGGAGAAAATCGGTGGCGACTGTCGGGGCGGGCAGCGTCTGCCTTTCCGCGCTGGTCACTTTTGCAGTCGGCGGCGCATTGCTGTCGGGCATGCCCGAAAACGCTGTATACACACAAACTTTGTGGACGTGGTTCGAGGTGGGCGCGTTTAATGCGAAGATCACCCTCACGCTCGACGTCCTTTCATTGATTTTTGTATTTGTAATCACATTCATCGGCGCGCTGATCCATATCTATTCCACGGCTTTTATGGAGGCGGACCGGGACTATGCACGCTTTTTCGCTAGTATGAACCTCTTTGTGCTCTCCATGCTGACGCTGGTAATGGCCGACAATCTTTTGCTGATGTACCTGGGTTGGGAAGGAGTAGGATTGTGCAGCTACCTGCTGATCGGCTTTTGGTACGAACAACCTGCCAATGGTACTGCCGCCCGTAAAGCATTCACGGTCACCCGGATCGGCGATGCAGCGATGGCTATCGGGTTGTTTATGGTGTTCCAACAGGCAGGTACTTTGGTCATCTCCGACATACAGGCTAATGCCTCGGTGATCTGGCAGCCCAATACCACAATTGTTACCGTGACAGCCCTGCTGCTTTTGACCGGTGGTCTCGGCAAATCGGCGCAGCTACCGTTGCAAACCTGGCTGCCGGATGCCATGGCAGGACCTTCCCCCGTGAGCGCGCTGATCCACGCGGCTACGATGGTGACTGCGGGCGTGTACCTGATAGCGCGCATGCATGCGATCTTCGCGCTTTCTGAAACCGCCCGGCTTGTGATCGCCGTCATCGGCGCGGCCACCCTGCTGCTCGCCGGGTTGACGGCCCTTACCCAATACGATATCAAACGTGTGCTGGCCTATTCGACGATCAGCCAGATTGGCTATATGTTCCTGGCGCTCGGCGTAGGGGCCTGGACGGCGGCGGTGTTCCATTTTATGATCCATGCATTTTTTAAAGCATTACTTTTCCTTGCTGCGGGTGCTATTATTGAATCCCTTCATCACGAGCACAATATGTTTAAAATGGGAGGGCTGAAAGATAAAATGCCTGTTGTCTTCTGGACCTTTCTGGCGGGAGCGATATCCCTTGCCGCAGTGCCGCTCGTCAGCGCAGGGTTTTACAGCAAAGACCAGATACTCTGGTACTCCTGGGCAGCTGATGGCGGTAGTCCGTTATTATGGGCCATAGCTTTGTCGGGTGCATTGATTACCGCCGCATACACCACGCGCATGATGATCCTGACATTCTGGGGCGAATCGCATACGCCGATCGGCCATCAGCCCGGCAAACGGATGACTATGCCATTAGTGGTACTCGCAGTGTTTTCGGTTCTCGCCGGATTTATCGAGCTACCCCATAATTTCGGGCATTTTACGCTCTTTTCAGACTTTTTGCATCCGGTTTTGCCCCAGACAATAATGCGGGAAAATGTCCCTTCTGAATGGTTGTTTCAGCTTCTGGCGGCTTTGGCCACCCTGGGCGGCATATTTCTTGGCTACTATTACTACTACGAGAAACCGGCACGAATCGAGCGCCTTCGCCGGAATGGCCTGCTGGTGGGTCTTTACCGCTTCTGGTTTTCGGGCTGGGCTTTCGACGCACTGTACGACAGCGTGCTTGTCAAGCCATTTATTTTTATCTCAAAAATCAATAAATCGGACATTACCGACAAGCTGTATACCGGCATAGCGGCTATGACCGGTGAAATGTACAAGCTGCTTTCAAAAACGCAATCCGGGTCGCTCCGGTGGTATATCATGGGTCTGGTGGTTGGCGCAATTCTCATCCTGGGTATTCAGATAATGCTATGATGCTGGTTCTTTTGATCACGGTTTTAATGGTTGGGGCTGTTGCGGCAATCGTCGCCGGAGAATGGAGCAGGAACTTACCACGCTGGATCGCTTTGACGGCCTGCATAGTCGGGTCGTTGCTGGTCATATCCATTTGGGCTGATACTTCGGCGTCCAGCCACCCGGTGACGGATGGGCAATGGCTAATGGGTTTCCGCAAAACCTGGATACCATCCTTTGGTATTACCTTTCACCTGGCTGTCGACGGGCTGAGTTTACTTTTGCTGGCATTGACATTTTTTCTGGGGATCCTGGCCGTGCTCTGTTCCTGGAATGAAATACGGGAGAGGACCGGTTTCTATTATTTCAACCTGCTCTGGATCCTGGCCGGAGTTGCCGGCGTCTTTATGGCGATGGACCTGTTCCTGTTTTACTTTTTCTGGGAGGTAATGCTCATCCCGATGTATTTCCTGATCGGTATTTGGGGAAGTGAAAACAGGGTGTATGCGGCATATAAGTTCTTCATCTTCACGCAGGCGAGCGGCTTGCTGATGTTCCTGGCCATATTGGGCTTGTATTTTATCCACGGTCGCGACACGGGTGTTTACACATTCGGATATTTTGAACTGGTCGGTACGGTGATCCCTTTTAAAACCGCTTTCTGGCTGATGTCCGGCTTCATGATCGCCTTTGCCGTCAAGCTGCCTGTCTTTCCATTTCATACCTGGCTGCCCGATGCGCATGGGGAAGCGCCTACCGCCGGAAGTCTCATTCTGGCCGGATTGCTTCTCAAAACGGGGGCGTATGGTATGCTGCGTTTTGTCGTACCGATGTTCCCGGAAGTTGTAACGGATGTGGCGGTTCCGGCCATGGTGCTGGGTGTGGCTGGCATCATTTACGGGGCAGTAATGGCCTATTCGCAAACGGATTTGAAAAGGCTGGTAGCATTTACGAGCGTCAGCCATATGGGTTTTGTGATTACCGGCATTTTTGCATTGAATGAGCTGGCACTGCAAGGGGTTGTCATGCAGTTGGTTACCCACGCGCTAAGTACGGGCGCCTTGTTTTTATTGGCCGGGATGATCAAGGAAAGGCTGCACACGCGCAACATCGAACAAATGGGCGGGCTCTGGGGGCCTATGCCTCAAATGGGTACCATCGGATTGGTCTTTGCGATGGCGTCGCTCGGATTACCGGGTCTGGGGAATTTTGTGGCCGAATTCCTGATCCTGCTCGGTGTTTTTCAGGCCGAGCCCTGGATCACCGCAGTCGCAGCGACCGGACTGATATTTTCGGCCGTGTACTCGCTCCGGATTGTCGGAAAGATATTCCTGGGGCCGCGGAAGACCATGGAAGCAGTCTCCGATTTTTCTGTCAGGGAAATGCTGATTATGGCGGCACTCACGGTTTCGGTGATTTGGCTGGGATTATTTCCGCAACCGGTGATCGATACCGCCAAACCCGCCATTACAGAGCTTATCCGGTTTATGGATGTTCAAAGTGCAGTCCCAGATCATGAGTCTTATGTCAAATAATGATTTTTACGCGCTGATGCCGCTCTTGGTGCTGGCAGGTGCATCTGTCCTGGTGATGTTGCTGATTGTAGCGCGGCTGAGCCACCGCATCATTCAGCTAGTGAGTCTTTTACTCTTTGTCATAGCATTTGCTTCCTTGCTGAATATCCGCGAAATGCTCCCGTATCAGGTAGGTTCGCTGTTAATGATCGATAGCTTTGGCGCTTTTATGATCGGTCTGATCATTTTTTCAGGATTGGCCGTCAACGTGTTTTCCTACATTTACTTTCAGGAAAAAGAGGAAGGGCCCAGAGAATATTATGTTCTGCTTTTCCTGTGTACGCTGGGCGCGTGCGTGCTGGCGGTGAGCAGTCATTTTGTGTCGGCTTTCCTGGGGCTCGAAATCCTTACGGTAGGTCTTTACGCACTCATCGCCTACCTGCGGACGCGGAACCATAGCATCGAGGCCGGCATCAAATATCTTGTTCTGGCCGCATTTTCGTCCGCATTCCTGCTTTTTGGAATGGCCCTGGTGTATTTACAAACGGGTACCGTGTCGTTTGCGGGAATGGCCCATGTGATCACAGCAGCCAGCGTGCCGCCATTACTGCTTACCGGATTGGGCTTTATGCTCGTGGGGTTGGGTTTTAAGCTGGCAGTCGTCCCTTTTCATATGTGGACGGCCGACGTGTACCAGGGGGCGCCTGTACCTGTTACCGCATTCATCGCCACCGCCTCGAAGGGCGGGGTAGTGGCTGCACTCCTGCGGTTTTTTGTGGCTATCGACGGTTTCCGGTCCGAACAGTTACAGACCGTGATGATCGCCATCGCCATTGCCTCCATGGTTGCCGGTAACCTGCTTGCATTGAGGCAAACAAATATCAAGCGGCTTCTTGCGTATTCTTCTATTGCACACCTGGGGTATCTGCTCGTAGCGTTTATTCCGGGAAGCAATGTCGTGCCGCAGGCGGTCAGTTTTTATCTGCTGACTTATTTCATTACGACTTTCGCTGCATTTGGGGTCATTACGATCCTCTCACGTGCGGAATCGGATGCGGAGGAGCTGGAACATTATAGCGCATTGTTCTGGAAGCATCCGGCGCTGGCCTGTATCCTAAGTGTAGCAATGTTTTCGCTGGCGGGCATACCGCTCACAGCGGGTTTTACCGGTAAATTTTATGTGCTGACTACCGGTATCGGCCAGGGACTCTGGCTACTGGCTCTCGTACTGGTGCTGAGCAGTGTCGTCGGACTATACTACTACCTCCGGGTCATTACGATCATGTTCGCCGGAACCCGCGATTTGCTGCCCGAACCGCCGGCCAGGTATCCCGTTTTCCTCGGGATCAGCTTGGCCGTTCTTTCCATCCTAACATTCGCGCTGATCTGGCTGGGAGTTTATCCCGATGGCGTGATTGGTGTTGTTCAGGGGCTTCGGTTGAAGTAACTAAAGGTCCCACTGCTGACTGTAATCAGAGATGGAGGGAAATCAATTTGAATCGGCGTCAACCAATTTTTTTCCCAACTGCTCATGCATGGACAAGAAATCATAACTGTTCCAGGCCTGAGCGATTTTCCCGTTATCTACCTTGATCATACAGATGCCGGGAACGACCACAATTTTATTTGTGGCGACATGAGTGGCTGTAATGACGGTTCTGGCCGCCTCCATGTCGTCCTGCGAAACAACGTCTTCTACGGTGATCCTGACAGGATCAAATTGAGCTTTGAAGGCCCTGAAAAAGAGCTTGAAACCAGGAGCTCCTTTTAAATTGCCTTCGGTTTCAATGCCTTGAAAATCGGCAGTTTGGGTCATCAGTCTGCCGATAGCGTCCTCACTATTTTGATTCCAGACCTGCTCAAACCATTGGTATAGCACAGTAGATGTAATATCACGCATGACGCAGTAGTTTAGTTGAGGTGTTTTTACTGTTGTAAAGCACTGTAAATGATTGTTTTACTGCTTATCTGTTATTTCAACCTTACTAGCGGGTGGTTCAGGCCATTTACATCATTTTTGACGATTTTATATTTGTCCAGACTCTTAAACAGCTGGGTCAATGTTTTAAATCCGTAGGTGCGGGCATCGAAGCTGGGGTCAATTTTTCGGAGTGAGGATCCTATTTTGGAGATAAATGCTTCTTCTTCCTCGTTGGCAGATATTTCGAATGCCTTGTCGATAATGCTTGTATCAATTTTGGGATACTTGCGTTTGGTATCCTGCTTTCTAGGCTCTTTTTTAACGATTTCTTTCGGGGTGACGTCGACTTTCAGCGGCTCGGGTTCCTCTGCATTCGCGTCCAGTTCAACCACGAGGTTTTCGCTGAATGTAAAGATCTCGCAGGAATTCACGAACGCGATGGGTGTAGTTTTCCGCCCGATACCCATTACGAAAAGTCCTTCTTCCCTGATTCTCTTGGCTAGTCCCGTGTAATCGCTGTCGCTGGAGACAATGCAAAAGCCCTCAACGCTTTTGCTGTGCAGGATGTCCATCGCATCAATGATGAGCGAACTATCGGTTGAGTTTTTACCTGTCGTGTATGAAAACTTCTGGATGGGGCTAATCGAATGCTGATTGACAATTTCCTTCCAGCTGTTCATTTGGGACGATGTCCAGTCGCCGTATATGCGCCGGATAGTTGCTTTACCATACTTTGAAACTTCTTCCAAAGTTTCCTTCATCAATTTGGCCTGCGCATTGTCCCCATCGATCAATACGGCAATGTTGAATTTGGTTTCACTCATGGGCTAGAATCATTTTCCAACCCCAACTTACAGAATATATTCCATTGGGCAGCGTATCGGTTAGGCGCGATACCGGAATGGTTTCCACCCCGATAGCGCAGCCCCGGGTTTTCTATTCGGCCAGCACCGGCGTCCGGTAGGAATAATGTCTTTGCTGCCGGCCTGATCAGGCTATTGGAACCAGCTACGATAATGGTTGCAGTTAAGATAGACAATTTATACCGGCAAGCGGCTTTGCGGCACGGCTACGGAGCATATTCGCGGGTTAAAACCGCTGCGAAATTTACCTTTCGGATAATTGAGGAAAATCATTCGGCGGCAGCATAACCCGCCCTCGCCGATCTTTCGTGGGTTCCGCATCTGCATAAAGCAAGAGTAGTTCTGTCAATGCGTTGCGGCTTAGGCGCTGCATCCCCTGGCAGGATCTGGCTCTTCCGGGGTCAATAAACGGAAAGATGAACCAGCATTTGTCGGATGTCTGGGATTTTTCGGGCAATTTCCACTTTCCTTGCGTTGCCAGAATGTTGGCCGTAACGGTGGCTACCAGATCTTCATTCAAGCTTCCCCTCGCATAAACGCTGTCGACGGCCCCCAAGCCGTTTACCCGGAAAAAGAAAAGCGATATTTTTAAATAGCATCCGTGATCGCCGGCGTTGTAATCGGCATTTCGGCTGAGATACCTGCTCAGGGAAATATCTTCACCCCAGGCAGCCGCTTCGGCTCTAAGTCCTATTTGAAAGGACGGCTGCCAGGCCTGGGCGTTCGCCGCGCACGTTATCAGTACTAAAACTAACGAGAGCCAGCTCACAGTTGCATTGTGGATGAGGTAGTGATGAGCACCCAACGTGAATCTGGTGCGGGAGGCAGCGCGATCTTGCATTTCAGGGCGTCGATGCCCTTCGGAGAAATCAGACGGTGTTATTTCTTTACCCATTCTGTAACTAATGATGCTATACGTATTTACTCATAACCAGTAATTTGGCAGGAATGTTTCCTTTTGTTACCTATAAGTGACAAGTTCTAACCTTAAACATTCCGGCTATGAGATGCACATGTTTGCTTATTATCCTGCTATGGTCACAGGTTTCGATTGCGCAAAGTGACGGCTACACCATCCAGGGTAAGCTGGAAAACACAAAGTCCAACAAAATTTACTTCTACATTGCTGATATCATATCCGAGACTGTCCGGATTGATTCGACAGCGGTGAAGGACGGGGTTTTTAGTTTTAACGGCAATACTCAAACGCCCATGAAAGCGATTCTGTTTTCGGTCCCCGACAATAACCGACTGGATTTTTTCATCGAGCCGGGTAAGATCAAAGTGGAAAGCAAGGACTCGTTGCACAACGCCACCGTGAGCGCGGGGAAATTAAATGCCGACTTTGCAGTATTAAAAAAGATCACCGATGTAATTGAGACTGACCTGCGAAAATACAACCAGGCTATGCAAGCAGCTATCGCTGCCTCGCCGGAGAAAAAACAGGATCCGGAATTTCAAAAGACATGGGATACTAAAAGGCAATCTTCGAGTGAACAGCTAAAGAAGGCTTACCTTGATTTTACAAAAGACAATCCGGATAATATGGCAGCTGTTTTTGCGATCGCTAATGTGGCTGGCCAGAACACCGATCTGGCTGTTGTTAACCCCCTTTTTCAAAGCCTTAGTGAGTCGGTCCGTAATAGCGCGCTAGGTAGGGTTTACGCTGATAAGCTCGATAGACTGACGAAAGTGAGCATTGGTGCGCCCGCGCCCGAATTTACACAAGCCGACACGGCGGGCAGGGCCGTGTCATTGAAGGATTTCAGGGGTAAATATGTTCTGATCGACTTCTGGGCGAGCTGGTGCGGCCCTTGCAGGGCGGAAAATCCCAACCTGGTGAAAGCCTATGAACAGTATAAAGACCAGAACTTTACGGTACTGGGCATTTCACTGGACAAGCTGACGGCGAAAAACGCCTGGCTAAATGCAATTAAAAAGGATGGCCTGCCCTGGACCCAGGTTTCCGATTTGAAAGGTTGGGACAATCAGGTCTGCAAATTGTACGGCGTGGAATCGGTCCCTAAAAATTTCCTGGTAGATCCCGATGGAAAGATCGTCGCGAAAGATTTGCGGGGACCAGAACTTAATCGGAAGCTATCAGAAATACTGGGCGGGAAAAAGTGACATATTTGTGGTGAACAAATGCGAATCGCAAATAAGTATGAAGTGGATTACCCGAGAGCGTCCCAAAATCGACAGGATTGCTTGCCCCTGGCTGATCAGAAGGTTCATCGATCCGGATGCAATTTTCTATTATGTGCCTTTTGAGCAGGTCCAAACCAAGGCAGCCGAGCTGGATGCGATCCCGTTTGACATTCCCGGCGTGGAGTTTACCCACTATGAAGATCGTTGTACTTTCGATTACTTCATCGAAAAATTCAATATAGACGATCCGGCAGTTAAGGACATGGCTCCGGTAATCCGGGGAGCCGATACCGATGCACATTCGATGGCAGCGCAGAGCTCGGGGCTTTGGGCTATTTCGGCGGGACTGAGTTTCAACTTCGGTGATGACTATGAGCTGCTGGAAAAAGGAATGTTGATTTACGATGCCCTGTACAGCTGGGCGAAGCATTTGCAAAAGCAAAGGCACACCCAAAGTCCGACGGAAAAGCTTTTGCTCGAAGTTTTTAACGCCTATAACCGGGAGAAGTCGTTACAACGCGGCAAGGCCCCGGAATGGGCCAGACAGCTCAAAGAAATTATCCAGGATCAGATCGACACCAATCTGAATTTGAGCCTGAAAGAAGTTGCCGCGGGGCTCGATATGAATCCTGCCTACGTTTCACGGGAGTTTTCCAAGTATTTCAGCGATATGTCTTTCGGAGACTACATCAGAAAGCTGCGCATCGAGAAGGCTATTGAATTGCTTACCAATACCTCAAACAGTCTGGCTGAGATCGCTTACCTGACCGGCTTTTCAGACCAAAGCCATTTCAACCGCATATTCAAGCAGCACACAGGGCAAAATCCATCCGCTTTTCGAAAATCTTTGGCCAAAAAGTAAACTTTGTACAAAAGGGTTATTTCTGTTCTATTTTTTGAGTTCTCGACTGGCTAGTATTGCGGGTATGGAAACCCTGACGCACCCTGAAACAGTTCGATACAGCCTGACAGCGCTTACCAAGTACTTTCTCAGACTCGGAACCCTTGGCTTTGGCGGGCCCGTAGCCCTGGTCGGCTATATGCACCGGGATCTGGTCGAAGAGCGCAAGTGGATCACCGAAGAAGAGTACCGGGAGGGGCTGGCGCTCGCGCAACTTGCGCCCGGCCCTCTTGCCGCACAGCTGGGTATCTACCTGGGGTATGTCCACTACGGGGTTTGGGGCGCTACGCTTACGGGTTTGAGCTTTGTGCTTCCCTCGTTCATCATGGTGGTGCTGCTCGGGATTGCCTATAAGTTGTACGGCGGCCTTGCCTGGATGCAATCGGTATTCTATGGGGTAGGCTCCGCGGTGATCGGCATAATTACACTAAGCTGCTATAAGCTTACCATCAAGTCGGTCGGCAAACTGGAAGCGCAGGCCATCAAAAGCCGCTGGCTACTGTGGTTGTTCTTCATTGTAACGGCAGTTGCGACAGCGATAACCCAGCGGGAGGAGGTTTGGCTTTTTATTATCCTGGGCCTGGTTTACATGATCATTAAAGCACCACCGAAGTGGATCAGAAGGCAGAGTACTTTGCCATCTGTTGTGCTTTTGGTCGGCGCGGGGTTCTGGCAGTTTGATGCCACAAAACTCTGGCAGCTGGGGCTGTTTTTTACGGAAGCGGGTGCATTCGTGTTCGGAAGCGGACTGGCCATTATTCCGTTTTTACAAGCCGGCGTGGTAGGCGAAATGGGCTGGCTGAATGAGCAGCAATTTTTGGATTCGGTCGCTGTGGCCATGATCACGCCGGGACCTGTCGTGATTACCGTCGGGTTTATCGGTTTTCTGGTCTCCGGGTTTGCCGGTGCAAGTGTAGCGGCATTGGGCGTATTTCTCCCATGTTTTGTATTCACAGTGCTTCCAGCGCCCTATTTCAGGAAGATATCCAAAAATGAAAGCATCAAGGCATTTGTGGATGGGATCACCGCGGCGGTTGTGGGCGCGCTGGTAGGATCGGTGGTGGTGATTGCCACTCGGTCTATTGTCGATCTCACATCGGCGGTTATAGCGCTGGCATCGATTTTAGCACTGGTTTATCTCAAAAAAATCCAGGAGCCTTACATTATCCTGGCTGCGGCCATCATCGGCTATTGCATTAAAACTTATTTATAATCTTATCCTTTCCAATGACCAAAAAATATTTACTGGCACTCATTTTACTCTTTTCAGTCCCTGCCCTCGCGCAGAAGCAGGTCAACAAGCTCAGCGGTGTCTGGCTGGGCTATTTCAACCAGACAAGGCTTTCCAACAAGTGGGGTTTATGGCTGGACGTCCACGCCAGGCGCACGGATTTTCTCGACCGGTGGGCGACTCAGATCATCCGGCCGGGTGTAACCTATTTCGCAAACGACCACCTGCGCTTCACGGTGGGGTATGCTTACGCCCGAAGCTATCCAGCGGCAGGGCTTCATACGGTCCGCCCTGAAAACAGACTATGGCAGCAGGTGCTTTGGACCAGCAGGCAAAAGCGTCTGCAAACCCAGCAGTGGATACGCATCGAAGAGCGCTTTAACCGGAAAATCGCCAATGACCAGCTCCAAGACGGCTACAATTTTAACTTCCGCTTCCGGTACCTGATAAACCTGATGGTGCCTTTGAACCGCGATTTTATTGAACCTAACACGCTTTTCTTTGCCTTTAATGATGAGATTCACATTAATGCCGGAAAACAAATTACCTATAACCTATTCGACCAGAACCGGCTATTCTTTGGATTGGGTTATCAGTTCACCAAAGGTTTGAACATTCAGGCAGGCTATATGAACCAGTTCCAGCAGCTGCCGTCGGGCAACCATTTCAACAGTAACAACGTGTTACGCATTTTCGCGTTTCATAATCTGGATTTCCGTCGCTGACGACTTCCCCGGGACGGGGGAACTGTCAGCGGTCAATGCTCATGCTCCCCGCCCGAGTTGGTCATTTTAGCCAGCACGAAAAACGCCCCTTTGACTACCACCCTTGCATTCTTTGGGATAGGTTTCAACAATGTGATTTCAGTGTAGCCAATATCGGTCGTGCCTTTCGCGACGGGTATTTTTTCGAAGGTAATCTCTTGAACTTCGATCTCTTCGTCCTTTTTTGATTGGTCGTGCGGGGCGGCAGCGATGAAAATGTAATCCTGTCCCTGGTAATTGACGACCGCGTCGGTGGGTACAGCCGGAACCGTGGCTTTTTCAAGACTTACGGCCGCAGTAATGTTCATACCGTCGATCAGGCCTGTTTTATTGCCCATCACTTTCGCATGTACCGAAACGGCTTTGCTTTCGCCTTCAAAAGAAGACCCCAGGGAGAAAATCCGGGCGTCGTATTCCTTGCCGGGCGCGTTAGTGAGGGTGAAGTGGATAATCTGGTTGTTGCGGATTTTGGGCAGGTCCTTTTCATAAACGAACAGATCCAGGTGAAGCTGGCTGTTGTCGACGATTTCGGCAATGGGCGAGGTTAAATCCACATAGCTGCCAATCTGGGCAGTAACGCTGCTTACCACTCCGGATATGGGACTTTTAACGGAAAGGACGGAAACCAGCTTTCCGCTGCTGATTTTCGACGGATTGATGCCCATGAGCCGGATCTGTTGGGTCAATGTGTTAATGCGCGTCCGGAGTGTTTTCATTTCCGTGGCCGCCGTTTGAAAATTTTTCAATGCGCCCGCATTTCCTGCCGAGAGTTCCTTCTGACGGTTGTATTCAAGCTCAGCCAATTCGATCCGGTCATTTACCGCGACATATTCTTCCTGCAACCGCATGAAATCGGGATTGGCAAGCGTGGCGATAATCTGCCCTTTTTTAACGTTCTCGCCGGGCTGTATCCGCAATGTCTGGATTACGCCGTTGTACAGGGTGTTGACCGTCGCCCTGTTCTGATTGGGGACTTTCAGGGTACCGTTCGCTTTGAGCGCCGCGGTGAGCTCCTTTTCTTCGATCAAACCCATTTCCACGCCGATGCTTTTGATTTGTCCGGCAGTTAAGCTGGTTGTGCCGGGGTTTGTATGCGTCTCATGGTCACTTTCCTCGGCAGGCAAATCTGCTTTCAGTTCTTCTTTCTGGTCTGCGCCTTTTTCTCCTTTGCAACAAGCAAGAAGAAGCAGGGAAAAAAGCAGGCTCTTTATGATTAATAGCTTTTTCATTTTTTATCGATTCAGAAAATAATTGAATTGTATAACCGACTGGTTGTAAGCATTCAGACTATCCAGGTAGTTGCGACGGATGTCGATTGCCTGCGTGAGAAATTGCGACAGTTCCGCAAAACTGATCTCTCCCTGCCGGTAAGCAAGGGTCGATGATTTGATAATTTCCGCAGCCTGCGCAAGTCCGGTTGTTTCATAGTAGTCCAACAAAGCCAGGTTTTTTTCAACCTCCTGCCGGGTCTGGGCTAATTGCATCTGCAACAGCTGCTCTGCATAGGTGAGCTGGCTTTGCTGAACGTCGACCTGTGCCTTCGCCGCTTTCACGCGGTTACGATAAGCGCCCGAACCCAGGATCGGGAAAGCCGCGGTCACGGAAAACCCGGTGTACGGATCGCTGAGCCCGTACAAGCGCTGGGAAAAGAACCGGCCCGAAAAATCCGGCCTGTTCTCGTTCCGGGCTACAGCGACGCCGGCGCCGGCAATGGCAAGATTCCTTTTTTCAAGCTCGATCAGCGGGTGGGGTGCCTGTGAGACCGATTCAGGCAATGGCAGCTTTTGCAGCGCACTATCGGCCGGCAGGTAGCGCTGTTCGACATTCAGCAGTTGCATCAGAAGTTGTTGCTGGATCCGCACCTCGGTTGTAGTCTGGGCGATGAACGCTTTCAGCTCACGCGAACGGGCGGTTGATGCGACGCTATCCAGGCCGGGCGTATCGCCGGTGCGGACCCGGAGTTTTGTCGTCTGATTGAGCGCTATGTAAATGCTGTCCAGGCTTTGCAGAAGTTTACCTTTATCCTGCAAATACCAAAGCTGGTAGTATACCGAGCGAATCTCTCTTTTCAGGTTCGTGCCGATCAGCGTGCCGCTCACTTTTGTGGCCTCAAGCTGTTGTTGGTAAAGGTTCTTTTGAGATTTATAAAGTCCGGGCCAGGGTAGGCTTTGAGAAAGACCGATTTTTAAAATACCCCTGCTGTCTGTTGGCCTGAGGTCTTCATTCTCTGCAAAAACACCGGTTTTAGGGATCAGGCCAGCGGATTTGACCTGGTATTCCCCTTGTTGCACAGCTTTTCTGTTCACTTCCAGTTCCAGGTTGGATTTGCTGGCGTCCAGAAGCTGCTCGATCCGTACGCGTTGGTCGGGGAGCGTGGTATGCTGTGCCCGCGCATGGCCGGATGTCGTCAGGAGCAACGCGCACATGGCGGCGGCTGCACCGGCTATTTTCCCTTTTGGCTTTTCAAACAGGATGTAAAGCAACGGCAGGACGACCAGCGTCAAAAAGGTAGCTGAGACAAGCCCGCCGATTACGACGGTTGCCAGAGGTTTTTGCACTTCACCGCCGGCCCCGGTAGAAAACGCCATAGGAAGAAAGCCCAGCGAGGCCACAGTGGCTGTCATCAACACCGGCCTTAGCCGCATTTTAGTTCCCTCCAGAACACGTGGGATAAGCTTGTCGAAACCGCTTTTTTCGAGCTGGTTGAACGTGCTGATCAGTACAATGCCATTCAGCACAGCGACACCAAAGAGCGCGATGAAGCCCACTCCCGCCGAAATACTGAATGGCATGCCCCTGAGCAGCAATGCAAAGACGCCTCCGATCGCGCTCATCGGGATCGCCGTATAGATCAGCAGCGATTCTTTGAACGAACCGAATGTGAAGTAAAGCAGTATGAAAATGAGAGCCAGTGCGATCGGTACTGCGATTTGCAGCCGGGCCGTTGCTTTTTGCAAGTTTTCAAATGTGCCGCCGTAGGTGTAGTAATAGCCCGTAGGAAGCAGGTTAGCGGCCGAGAGCCTGGCCTGGATATCCTCTACAACACTTTGAACATCCCGGCCACGTACGTTGAAACCGACCACGATACGACGTTTGCCATCTTCACGACTGATCTGCGCGGGCCCTTCCTTGAAGGATATCGAAGCAACTTGCGAAAGCGGAATCTGCGTTCCGTCGGCCATGGCCACAAAAAGGTCGCTGACGTCCTTGATCGAAGAGCGATTGGCGCTATCCAGGCGAACGACCAGATCAAACTTGCGTTCGTTTTCAAAGACTACGCCTGCGGCCTCGCCTGCGAATGCCGTGCGGACGGTTTGGTTGATATCCCCGATATTCATTCCGTAAGCGGCGATTTTGGCGCGGTCGTACTGGATCGTGATTTGCGGAAGCCCTGTGGTGCGTTCGATCTGAGGGCTGGTTGCGCCCTGTACACTTTGCAATGCCTGGGCCACCTTCGGGGCGATGGCAGCCAGCGTATCGATGTTTTCTCCAAAAATCTTGATGGCGACATCCTGTCTGACGCCCGTCATCAGCTCGTTAAAACGCATTTGAATGGGCTGGTTGGGTTCAAAAAATACACCCGGGATCACTTCCAGCTTTTCCTGGATCATATTGGCCAGTTCGGTGTAGCTTTCGGTGGTGGTCCACTGGTCCTTGGGTTTGAGGACGACAATGAGGTCGGTTGCTTCCGGAGGCATCGGATCGGTGGGTACCTCGGCGCTACCTGTTTTTCCAACGACCATTTTTACTTCCGGAAATGATTTGATAATCCTGCTGGCCTGCATGGACGTTTCTACACTTTGTGTCAGAGATGTCCCCTGGGGTAGGATACAGTGGAATGCATAGTCCCCTTCTTCGAGTTGGGGGATGAACTCGCCACCCATTTGTGAGAATAGGAAGATGGTCACTGCAAGAACGGCTACCGTTGCCGAAACGATCGCTATGCGAAAACGGATCGCAAGGACAAGAATGGGTTGATAGGCAGCCTGAATGCGGTCCATCATCCTGTCGGAAAGGGTCTTTGTAGATGAAATGGTCTTCGGCAAGACCAGCGCTGCCATCATCGGAATGTAAGTTAACGACAAGACGAGCGCCCCCAGGATGGCGAAGGATACCGTTTCTGCCATTGGCCTGAACATTTTCCCCTCGATGCCTACCAGTGAAAGTATAGGGATGTAGACGATCATAATGATAATCTCGCCAAATGCCGCGCTGCTCCGGATCTTTGAAGCAGATTCAAAGACTTCCTGGTCCATTTCATCCTGGGTAAGTTTTTCTGCTGTTTTTCGAAGCGCCAGATGATGCAGTACGGCCTCGACGATGATTACCGCGCCGTCGACAATTAACCCGAAATCGATCGCGCCAAGGCTCATCAGGTTAGCGGAGACACCAAACGCGTTCATCATACCCAGCGCGAAAAGCATAGCGAGCGGGATGGCAGAGGCGACGATCAGCCCGGCGCGTAGATTGCCCAGGAACAGCACAAGTACAAAAATAACGATCAGCGCCCCTTCAATCAGGTTAGTTCTGACCGTACTCACGGCCCTGTCGACCAGGTCTGTCCTGTCCAGATAGGCTTCGACTTCCACATCGGCGGGGAGCGATTTTTTGATCGTCAGCATTTTGGCTTTGACCCGCTCGACTACCGCAGCGCTGTTGGAGCCTTTCAGCATCATGACAATGCCCCCGACAACTTCTTTTTCCCCATTGTAGGTCACCGATCCATAGCGAACGGCATTGCCTAAACGTACGTCGGCTACGTCGCGGACCAGCACGGGGATACCGTTCACATTTTTGACAACGATAGTCCGGATATCATCCAACGAGGAGACAAGCCCGATGCCGCGGATGAAGTATGCGTTGGGTTTTTTGTCGATATACGCTCCGCCCGTGTTCTCATTGTTTTTTGCCAGGGCGGTAAAAATATCGGCGATTGTGACGTTCATTCCTTTCAGCCTCTGAGGGTTTACGGCTACCTCGTACTGTTTGAGAAGGCCGCCAAAACTGTTCACTTCGGCAACGCCTTTGGTACCGTAAAGCTGACGGGCGACGATCCAGTCCTGCATGGTACGCAGGTCCATTGCCGAGTACTTATTCTCTGAGCCCTTTTTGGGATGAATAACATATTGATAGACCTCTCCAAGGCCCGTGCTAACCGGGGCGAGTTCGGGCGTTCCGAGGCCTCTTGGGATTTTCTGCTCCGCCTCTTTCAGCTTTTCATTGATAAGCTGACGGGCGAAGTATATATCGATGCCGTCTTCGAAAACGACCGTGATAACCGACAATCCGAACCGGGAAATTGAGCGCATTTCAACCAGGTCGGGCAGGTTGGCCAGGCTTTGTTCGATAGGGTAGGTCACCAGCTGCTCGGTTTCCTGTGCGGCCAGGGTAGGCGTCAGCGTGATGACTTGTACCTGATTATTGGTAATGTCGGGCACGGCGTCAACAGGAATCTGCGACGCGCTCCAAAGCCCCCACACAACAAGCCCGAGCGTAAAAATGCCCACGATAAGCTTATTGCGGATCGAAAAATGAATGATTCTATCCAACATTTTGAATGTAACGTGAAAAGTGTGCAGAAATAGCCTGCTACACCTGTGTCAGGACAAGTGAAGAGACCAAACCGAAAACGCAGCGGGTTACACCAGGCGCGGCGGCTGCCAGATCAAATGGGCATTGGTCTGATTAAACGAAGCTTTGTATTGAAAAGATTTCTCCGGATTCTCCGGCAAAGGTGAAGGAAGTACAAACCCGAAAACCATCGGCGGCATGCTTACGCTCGCGCAACAGGAACAAATGCAAAAAGGTGAGCAGAAATCCCCCGGCTGATCCATGTGACCAGCGTCAGCATGTACCAATCCGGCTTGCGGGCTGCTATCATGGGCCAGACGAGCGGGTGCATCCTGGCATGGAAAGCAGGAGAGGACCGCAACGTAAAAAGCCAATATGATCAGCGAAAATTTCATGGCGCAAATCTACGGCAGAGAAACATGCAACAGGTAGGCAAAAACAAAAAAGGCGATTTGCGATGTCGTCACAGCCCTGCCCGCATACCCCTTAAAAAATATATTATCGCAATATTGCGATTTGTATTTTTTGTGCTATGTTTGCAGTATGGGATTGACGAAAACTGAAATATTTACCGAGCGGCAGAACCGCATTGCCGATCTGGCAAAAGCATTTGCTCATCCGGCGCGGGTGGCCATTTTGCAATTGCTGATTGCTCGCAAGGCCTGCGTTTGCGGTGATCTGGTGGATGAACTGGAACTGGCCCAGGCAACAGTCTCGCAGCATTTAAAGGAGTTGAAACGGATTGGAATCATCCAGGGAGAGATCAATCCGCCCCGCGTTTGCTACTGCATTAACCCAGCGGTTTGGGAAGAGGCAAGGCAGGCGTTCGGCTCGATACTGGAATCCTTTGAGGGGGCCAACTGCTGTAACTAACAGCTATTTTTTTGAGCATATTAATCGTAATATTACATTAAACAACGAGAGTCATGACAAACCAATTAAATCCAATGACGTGGGGCGATTTCAAAAACACGCTCGAACAAAACCCCGACCTGCACCTGCAATTCGAATATGAGGCAGGGAAGTTTGTGGACAGCTCATATCATATCACCGAGATCAAACAGGCGCCGATTGTGTCGGTCGATTGTGGTGGTCAGATGAATAGCTGGACAGAGGTGGTTGTGCAGCTATGGGAGCCTTCGGTTAAAGAAGCTGAGCGTTCGATGAAAGTTGGCAAGGCGCTCAAAATTGTTAATGTTGTTGAAAAAACGTTGCCTTTGAACCCGAAAGCGGTCGTGAAAATCGAATTCGGAAATTCAAAGTTTGATACGCGGCAAATGTATCCGGGCGAATTTGTCACAGAAGGCGAGACATTTACGGTAAACCTGGTTCCCGACTTTACGCAATGTAAGGCGCTCTCTCGCAATCAAAGCTGCGGTGTACCGTCAGCCGGGCCTGAGTTGGTTGCAGCGGGTCAGGAAGCTTCGTGCTGTACGCCGGGCGGCGGATGTTGTTAATTGACGACTTTAACGAGCTATTTATGACAATCAGAGAACTAGTACCCGATGATTGGTCTGCCGTAAGGGAAATTTACGCCCAGGGCATCGAAACAGGCCAGGCTACCCTTGAAACAAGTCCGCCCGGGTGGGAGGTATGGGACCAGTCCCATGTCGCGGATCTGCGGTATGTGGCCGTGGCTGGCAATGGCGAAGTGGCTGGATGGGCCGCTTTGACGCCCGTTTCAGGTCGCTGCGTGTATGCGGGGGTAGCCGAAGTAAGCATCTATGTTGCCGAAGCTTACCGGGGGCAGAAAATAGGTGATCAGCTATTGAAATATCTAATCACCGAGAGCGAGCAAAAGGGATATTGGACTTTGCAGGCGGGAATCTTTCCGGAAAATCCGGCAAGCATCAGACTGCATGAAAGAAACGGTTTCCGCATCATCGGGTACCGTGAAAAAATTGGAAAAATGAAAGGCGTCTGGCGGGACGTCAATCTGCTGGAACGCCGGAGTAAAACCATCGGAATTAACTAATACCGAGCATGAAAAGAATTGCAGAGGCAAACCGCTAAGCAATGCCGGGGAGCGGTTCAGAGTAAATAGGCGGAATGGCCGTCTCTTAATGCAGGTAACGTGGCAGCCACACCAGGCGATCGTTGCCGGTTATCTCAAAAACCTAACCCAACCAACTTTACTTTGCCGGAATTAACCGATCAAGAGCTCTGGAAAGCGTTTCAGGACGGGGACGAGGAGGCCTATACGAGGCTTTACCGTCTTTATATCAAGGACATGTTCCGCTACGGGTCAAGTCTGGTGGCCGCCTCTGATGCATTTGTGATGGATTGTATCCATGATGTGTTCACGGAATTGTGGATCAAGCGCGAGCGTCTGTCGGTGCCGGTACATGTGAAGTACTATCTTATCAAGGCATTGAAAACGCGCATCATGCATCTGCTGGAGAGAAAGGAACGGCCCTTCACCCCATTGTCAGAGATCGATCTGGAAGTGTTTGACAGCGAGGATTTTGAAATACTCGGAGAGCTTGACATGGCCGCCTCCCGCCAGGACAAACTTATTGCCCTTGTTTCGAAATTGCCCCAGCGGCAGCAGGAAGCGATCAAGCTGCGTTTTATTGAGAATCTGAATTACAGCCAGATCGGCGATATTTTGCAAATGAACACCCAGTCGGCAAAAAACCTGGTTTTTCGGGCGGTGGAAAAGCTGCGTGGTTGGATCATTCTTCCCGTTATTCACTTTTTTAATATTTTTTTGGGTTAAACTGAGTACTATTTTCGATTTCTGTCATCTATGCATGAACCAGAACATCGCATTATACCTTGGACCATTCATTTGACAACTACTCGGCTGCCGACTTTCTGCTATCAGACGATTTCGTAAGCCACCAGTTGGAGCCGACTCCGGAGACGGCCCTGCTGTGGGACGAGTGGCTGGCAAGCAACCCGCCGAACCTGGCCGAATGGAACAATGCGGTATACCTTCTGGATTCGATCCGGCTGGGACTTGCGCGGTATGCGCAGCAGGTGATTTCGGAGGAAGCCATTGATGCGCTCCTTACGAGGATCAGACAAACTAACCGGCAGCGTTCGGTCCAGGTTCGCGCTGTGTACCGTTTCCGATGGCTGGCCGCTGCTGTGGTGTTACTGGCAAGTGGGCTGTTTGTATATTGGTGGTTGGGTAAAAGCGCATCCGAAAGCTATTACGCCAGTCGTGTGGCCGACCTGCGCAGCGAATACACCGAACGTGTCAATCACAGCCCGTTTCAGCAAACGATCGTGCTTCCCGATAGTTCCGTGGTGCAGCTGGCACCGGGCAGCAGGATTACCTTCAAACCCTCGTTTGAGGCCGCGTTGAGGGAAGTTTACCTGTCGGGCGAAGCTGTTTTCAAAGTCACCAGGGATGTTCGCAGGCCTTTTCTGGTGTATGCCAATGAGGTAGTTACCAGGGTGTTGGGTACGCAGTTTACCGTTCGTGCCTTTGATGCGGAAGCAAAAGTGCTGGTGAATGTGTCTTCCGGGCAGGTGTCGGTATCCAAAGATGGCCCGTTGCCGGGAAAAGCCAAAGAGCAGTCGGGCAGCGGGCTGTTGCTTCTGCCCAATCAGCAGGCCGTGTTTTCACGCCAATCCGAGGAGTTCAGCAAATCGATCGTTGCCGAACCACAAGTGATCGGTGCGGACGGGCAGGCACCTTCGTTCGAGTACGATGGAGTACCGGTTAGCAGCGTGATAGAGGATTTGGAAAGAGCTTACGGAATCTCTATTCTGTTTAGCAAAGAGCAGTTGAAGAATTGCGAGCTCAGCGCTTCGCTTAAAACCGAAACTTTTGAAGAAAAACTCCGGGTCATTTGTACCACTGTCAATGCGGATTACCAGAAGCTCGACGGCCAGGTAGTCATTCACGGAGGTGAGTGCCGGTAAACCATGGCAAAGAAATCGAGTTAGGAAACCTCCGGCCGAGGCCGTGAGAAAACTAACCTATTGCCCATTACTAACCCGAATCAGCAGATCACTATGAAAAAACTCGCCGCATGTTATGCATTCAAATGCATGAGAACGACCATCGGCCCCATGTTGCTGGTGCTTGGACTTATTCACCTTTCCTGGGCGCGCAACGCCTCGGGGCAGGAGTTGCTCAATAGGAGTATATCCATAACCGTTCAGGAAAAAAGTCTCAAATCGGTGCTACATTTAATCGAAAAGCAGGCCGACATCAAGTTCTCATACAGTCCGCAGGTTGTACCCGTTCAGCAGCGGGTCACGCTATCTGCTGCAAACCGTACGCTGGGCGAAGTACTGGACCTGATCCTGAAACCTGTTCATGTCCGGTACGTAGTGGCCGGACGGCAGATTATCCTGTCGCGGGCGGAACCTGAGCAGAGAACAGGGGCGGTAACACCCGCGGTTAGCCCGATTCCCGGGCCGGCACGCATGCAGGAACGGTGGATCGGGGGAACGGTGACCGACGAAGCGGGCGCCGGATTGCCCGGCGTGAGCGTGGTGGTGAAAGGAACGCAATCAGGAACGGTGACCGACGTGGAGGGTAAGTTTGGCCTGCAAATACCGGACGAAGCGACATTTCTCGTGTTTTCATTCGTAGGCTACCTGCCGCAGGAAGTGGAGGTCGGCTCGCGGACGCAGGTGGAAGTAGTGTTGAAACCCGATACGAAGGCATTGGAGGAAGTGGTGGTAGTCGGGTACGGTACCATGAAAAAGCGCGATCTCACGGGCGCCATCGCGAGCGTGAACGTCGAGCAGACGCGGCTTCAACCCAATACCAATGCATCCCAAATGCTGCGGGGCACGACAGCCGGTGTGCAGGTCACCGACAATGGCCGTCCCGGTCAGGTGGGCACGATCAAAATCCGCGGTACCAACTCTATTTCGGCAAGCAATTCGCCATTGATCGTGCTGGATGGCATTATCTATGCCGGCGGAAGCCTGGCCGATATCAATCCGAGCGACATCGAATCGATCGATGTGCTGAAAGACGCCAGTTCAACAGCCATTTATGGCTCGCTGGCAGCCAACGGGGTAATCGAAATCACCACCAGACGCGGCAAATCGGGTAAGCCTGTGTTTTCCTTCAATACCTATGCCGGCGCTTCGGATTATGCCTTTTTACCCAAATTCCTGAATGCAGAACGGTATCTGGCCGCGCGGAAGGACGCCGAAATCGCGGATGGGGGAGCAGTTCCTTTCCAATCGGTCGAACTTGAAAATATCGCGGCGGGAAGGACGATCAAGCCCTTCGAAGAAATAAAACAGTCGGCACCGATGTCTAACTACGAACTGAGTGTGTCTGGCAAGACGGAAAGAACGGCTTATTTCTTTTCCGGCGGTTATCTGAAAGCAAAATCACCGGTAAGGGGCGACAATTTCAGCCGCATTTCAAGCAGGCTCAATCTTTCTGTGGATGCGACCGACTGGCTTAAACTCGGCGTCAATTCGGGGTTTTCCTCCCGTGACGATTCAGGCGTGCGCGCGGACCTGCTGAATGCTACCTACCTGAGCCCTTTTGCCAGTCTTTACCTGGCGGACGGAAGATCGCCGCGACCATTACCGCAGGACGTTGGCCTGGTTGCCAACCCGTTGACGGGTACACTTTTGAACGATCGCAAATCGATTGCCAATGCATTGTTTGCCAACGGTTTCGCCGATGTGCGGATTTGGAAAGGCCTTTCCTATAAACTGAATGTGGCCTACACCCGTACCGATTCCAAAACGTTCATTTACAGCCCATCCTATGAACCATTGAATCGGCTCGGATCAGGGTCCAAGCGACACGATGAAACGCAGAATATTACCGTCGAAAACATCGTCAGCTACAAACAGCAGATCACTCCCCGGCAGAGCCTGGACGTTACATTGCTCTACGGGGCATATGAGCAGAAAAAACAGTATTCTTTCCTTTCCAGCCAGAACATCTTCAACGATGCATTAGGTTACAATGCATTGGAAATAGGGGAGAGCTTCAATATCGATGCGGGAGCCTTAAAAAACCGTCAGCTTTCCGGCATGGCGCGGTTGGGATATTCCATTGCGGGCAAATACCTCGCGACTGTGAGCGTACGCAGGGATGGCTTTTCTGCCTTTGGCGCTGGGAACAAGTTCGGGGTATTTCCTGCGGTCGCATTGAGCTGGAATGTTACCGAGGAATCGTTTATGCGGAATTTGAAGGATGTTAACTTTTTGAAAGTGAGGGCTTCCTGGGGCCGGAACGGTAATCGGGGCGTCGATGAGTATTCTTCGCTAAGCCAGGTGGAACAAAAGAATTACGTGTTCGGCGATGGCGGCAGTACCTCGGTGGGGCTAAGCCCAAGCAGCCTGGCGAATCCGGCTCTTGGTTGGGAAACTTCCGAAAGTACCAATATTGGTGTCGATGTGCAGGCGTTCAACAGCAGGATCAGCGCTTCTGTTAACTATTACTGGACCCGCACCTACAATCTGCTTTTGAAGCAGGCCATTCCCAATACCAACGGATTTGAGGAGTTTCTCAGAAATGTGGGCCAGACGCGAAACCACGGGCTGGAAATTGATTTGAAAACGACCAACATTCAGCGCGGCGGATTTGCCTGGAATACCGGCATTGCTTTTTCTTTTAACAGAAACAAAATCATGAAACTGACAGGTCGCGACCTGAACAACGACGGACGGGAGGACGACGACATTGCCAGCAACTGGTTCATCGGCCATCCGCTGCAAAGCAATTACGACTATACTTTCGACGGCATTTTCCAGGAAGGCGACGATCTGAGCCTCATTCCGGGAGCTAAGCCGGGTGACATCCGTTTCAAGGATATCAGCGGTCCGGATGGTGTGCCCGACGGCAAGATTACCCCGCAGGACCGGTCGGTGATCAGCAATGCTCAACCTAAATTCAACATAGGTCTTACCAATACATGGAGCTATCGGGGACTGAGTCTGTCCACCACTTTCAACATTCGGCAGGGAGGTTACAGCAGGATGGATATGATGAATCCCGGGCAAAATTTCTATGACCAGGCCAATTTTCTGGATGTACCTTACTGGACTCCGGCGAACCCTATCAACACCAGCCCGAGGATCAATTACCGCAATCCGCTGGGATATGGTTTCTATGAAAACCGCAGTTTCGCCCGTTTGCAGGACGTTTCGCTGTCTTATAATATTCCTGACAAAGTATTGAAGGCCATAAAGATCGGTTCGCTACAAGTGTATGTGAGTGCCAAGAACCTGGCGACCTGGACGAAATGGAAAGGCTGGGACCCGGAATTCGGTGAAGGCGGGAGAAGTCCGCGCGAAAACGGCCCTTTACTGAAAACGTTCATTGCCGGGCTCAACATTTCTTTCTAAATCTGATAAATCATGAAAAGATATCTTACCTGTTTACTCACATTATGTGCGTTGGTGCTAACGACCGCTTGCGAGGAGTCGTACCTTGACGAAGTGCCGCTGGATCGTTTCAGCCCGGAAAACCTGCTAGTCAACGAAGCCGGCTACGATGCGGCCGTCGTGTCGCTCTACGAGGGTGCCCGGCAGGAACATAGCATTGCTTCCAATAATTTCGAATACATGACGGTTGGTACAGATCAAAGCCAGTGGGGCCGAAACGACTCCCGCGGCAACAAGGATTACAGCCTGTTGAGCTCGAACCTGGAAGCGACAGCCATTTATTGGGATTGGGCATTTAAACAAATGATCGTAAGGGCCAACCTGATTCTGGACAATATCGACGATCCCGAGCTGAAAATTGGGGATGCGGCAAGGGCCAATATTAAAGGGCAGGCATTGTTTTTCAGGGCATATACCTACAATTTTCTCGCAAACGTGTACGGCGGCGTCCCCATTGTGAAGGAGCGGATCGTCGAACCGAAATTCGATTTCGTGCGCAGCTCGCGGGTGGAGGTGCTGGAATTTGCTGCGCAGGACCTGGAAGCGGCTTCGGAGCTGCTGGATATGGAAGTGCCGGACGGTAGAATCCCGCGGGCGGCTGCGTTTCACTTGCTGAGCGAGGTCTATATTTCCCTGGGTATGGAAAAGAAGGACGATTCGTATTACGATAAATCCATTGCTGCGGCTACGAAAGTGATCAGTAAGGAAGCCGGCGACTATCAGCTGATGACGCAGCGTTTCGGTAAGGCAAGCGCACGTCCGGGGGATGTGTTCTCTGACATTTTCGCCGACGGGCAGATCAACAAATCCTCGGGTAACAAAGAGGTAATGTGGGCATGGCAGTTTGAGAATTTTACGCCCGGCGGTTATTCGACCCCGTCGCTGGCGAATATCAGTATCCGTTACTGGGGGCCTGAATATGACAAGATCCAATCGCCCAACGGTAGCGCCAACCTGCCTTCCGACAGCCTCGGGCGGGGTATCGGCGTCAATTCTCCCACCAATTATATCAAGTACGAGATCTGGAAGCTCGACCCGAACGATATGCGTAATTCGGTCCATAACATCCGCAGAACCTATTACTATAATAATCCGGCAGACAAGGCGTATTTTGGCAAACCCATTCTCACAAAAAGGGGACCGGATGGTCAGCTCTACACAACCCGTTCGGATGGGGTTGCCACCAAGATCGTGTTGGACACTTTGCGGTAGTATTATCCCTACATACGCAAAATTGAAGGAATGCCGATGGGCAACAATAACCTGAGCGGAAATTCGGTGAAGGATTTCAGCCGGATGCGTGTCGCGGAAACGTACCTCTTACGGGCCGAGGCTTATTTCAGGAAAGGCGATAAGGCGATGGCTGCCGCGGATCTGAATGTCGTCCGGGGGCGCGCGAAAGCCAAATTTATTACCGCTGCGGATGTTACCGAAGATTTTATCCTCGACGAACGTTCCCGCGAGCTGATTGTGGAGGAGCCGCGCCTTCGTACGCTTATCCGCATGGGCCGGCTCGTGGACCGGGTGCGGAGGTACAATTCGGTTCCCTCCGTTCCGAAAGGCCCTTCTTCCGGCACGACCATTCAGGACTTCAACCGGTACTGGCCCATTCCGCAAAAGGTAATTGATGCCAATACCGGCGCAAAATTCGAGCAAAATCCCGGTTATCCGTGAGATTGCCTTATGCCTGAATATTGACAAGCGCCGGAGGGAACGGACGGCATCAATGCAGTCTTATATAAGTTAATTTTTACATTAAGGTTTTAAACGATTGTCAGCTATGTACTTGAAAAACAGGAGAGATTTTATAAAGAATGCTGCCGCAGTGGCGGGAGTTTGTATGTTTGGAACAATGGCCGGGGCCAAGGCTGATCCTGTCATTCTGTTCGTCTCGGGGTGGCAGGACGTGAATATCGGTGATATCGCCCATACACCCGGGCTGATCGCCCTGCTGAAAAAGCGGTTGCCGCAAGCCAGGCTTATCCTCTGGAAGAAAAGTAAAAGCGATTTTGCGGAAGGAATGCTCAAAAAGCATTATCCCGACCTGCAAATCATTCACGGGCAGGTCAGCAAGGAGGGTGTGCCGCAGTCGGACGAAGTGAAAAAGGCATTCACGGAAGCCGATTTCTTCCTGCACGGTTCGGGGCCGTCAGTCGTAGCCGCCGATTACCTGGATGCCTGGCAAAAGCAGACCAGCAAACCGTTTGGGATTTTCGGGGTTACCATTCAGGATATTACCCCCGACCTCAAACGGATCATCGAAAATGCGTCTTTCATCTTCACCCGCGAAACCGCTTCGATCAGTAAGCTGAAAGCGGCAGGCCTGGAAGGAAAGCACATTGCCTTCGCCCCTGACGCGACGTTCGCCATGGATATTCACGACGACCAGGCCGCAGCCCGTTTTATTAGTGAAAACAAACTGATCGACCGTAAATTTATCTGCGTCGTGCCCAGATTAAGAAGGACGCCCTATTACAAGATCAGGCCTAACAATGCGGGATGGAGCGCCGAACGTATCCGTGAAGTGGACGAGCTCAACGACAAATGGAAGGAAGCCGACCACGCCAAGCTCAGGGAAGCCATGATCACCTGGGTGCGGAAGACAAAAGGGAAAATCGTGGTTTGCCCTGAAATGACCTACCAGGTCGATATTATGGACGAACTGCTCATTAATCCGTTGCCTGAGGATGTCAAGGCTCATATCGTCAAGCACGGATACTGGCTCCCCGACGAAGCCGCATCGCTTTACAAAAGGGCACAGGCTGTTCTTAGCTTCGAATGTCATTCGCCGATCATAGCCGCTGCAAACGGCACACCATGTTTTTACCTGCGCCAGCCAGAGGATACGATCAAAGGACAAATGTATTATGACCTGGGCCTGTCCGACTGGACTTTTGAGATCGAGCAAACTACCGCTAAACAGATCACGGATCGCCTAATGGAGATTAATGCACATTATGCCGGTGCATTGAAACAGGTCCAGACTGCCATGGGGAAAGTAAGAGAGCGCTATGACGCCACATTCCGGATTATGGGGGAGAAGGTATAAAACGAACAGGCTCCCCTGACTCGCGAAAGCGCCAATTTTGATAATATGCTTTTTTTGAGCCAATTCTTGGTACCTTATGGAGTTAACCTCAGGGAATGGCGACCTCGGTAGCCGATAGGGTATCAGGAAGCGTTAACGTCATCCTGAGATGAGCGCGATCCGGAATTGGTCAAAGACAGCACGTTGCGAAATTATGATTCTCTATATTAAATACATGGTCAGCCTGAGGTGTAAAATGATGGTGGAAGAGGAACTGAAAAAACTCGGCCTGCACCATATGGTTGTGGACTTGGGCAGCGTCGAAATTCATAAGACTATCACCGCCGAACAACGTGAGGCGCTTAAAATAAATCTTCTTAAATCGGGCCTGGAATTGCTGGATGATAAGAAGAGTATACTGATAGAGAAAATCACGAATGTGATCATCGAAATGATCCATTATCAGGATGAGCTGCCGAAAGTGAATTACTCGGACTATCTCGCCGAAAAGCTGGATTACGATTATACGTACCTGTCCAACGTCTTTTCGGAAGTCAAAGGCATTAACATCCAGCAGTTTATCATTTATCACAAAATCGAACGGGTGAAGGAATTGCTGCTTTATGAGGATCTCAACCTGACGGAGATTTCTTACAAATTGCATTACAGCAGCGTCTCGCATCTGTCTAATCAGTTCAAGAAGGTCACCGGGCTTTCTCCGTCGTTTTACAAAAAACTCCGGCGCAAACGCGAACGCAATCTGGAAAATATTTGAAAGTCCTGCCTGATAAGTCCCATCTCCGCGCAGGCGACCAGCCCATAATCAGTGAAAAATGCAACTTTTAGCGCTGCTTGTGTAACATGTGCGACCAGCTACGTGGTGATATTTGTTACAAGTCTCGCAACCGGTCTATTGAGGTACATGAAGACCGGAACGGGCTTGAATGCCATTTGTCAAATTAAATAAACTATGAAAGCTGAAAAATTAACGTTTGGATGGGTGCTGGCTTCCTTGTTTGTAGCCGTGGGGATATCTTTTAATCCTGGAAAAGCGGGGTACAGAATTCGGAGGGTTATGGAAAAAGGGAAAAGACTATTAGGTTTGCAGGGAGGCATGGCAGGATGAAACAGCCAAGTCTTGATAGCAAATATATTGACGGTCAACTCGTATATGCCAAAGTCAATCCAGCTCAGAAGCTGATCATTCGCCGTTATTACGACCGGATCTATTATTGCCGGGATGCGGACGGCTCAGAAAAAGAATATGCCTTTTTTGAAAGGGAGATTTCATCGAACAATGAGGCGAAGAGCCTTAGATGAGGGATCGGACTTGAAGGATTCCCGACAGGCGTCATCAACAATAGATCACCAGAGCATGGGGAGGGATCGTGAGCCGGATCGACTTCCCATTTCTTACCTCGATATTTAATTCGGTCGGACTCAGGTCGGAGGCATACAGGCACTTCATCGTACCGTCGACCGGATGTATCGCATCGTCGACAGTAACATACACAATCGCATAATTTTCCTGGGCGAGATTCATGGCGCACAAAATTTCGTGACCATCCGAAATGCGCGACCAAGCGACTACTTCGCGGTCTGCAATTTTTCCATCAGGAAAACTGAAATCGGTGCCATTGCGTGAAGTTGAGCGCAGGAAAAATGCTCCCGAAAGGAGGGTAGGGTACTTTTGAATGAGAAGGTCCAGCCGTTCCATTTGTGATGGCCGTAACTTTTCCAGGCAATGCTCGCGGACACCGAACAGGTCAGGCGTTAAATGAATATCGAGCAGGTTTTGCATCATGGTTTACAGCGAATTTACAGCTTTAATGAAGGTAGCTTTATTTGTTTCTAAATAAAATAATATTCTAAATATTTTTATTTTTCTTTTTATTGTCAAAATTTTATTCTACATTTGGTGAATATTTTAAAATAATGTTATGAATAAAGGAACAGTTAAGTTTTTTAATGAGACCAAAGGATTTGGTTTTATTGCTCCGGAAAATGGCGGAGATGATGTTTTTGTACACACGTCAGGTCTCAACGATGATATTCGCGAAAATGACAATGTGTCTTATGAAGTTGAAGAAGGACGAAAAGGCCTGAATGCAGTTAATGTGAACATTATCTGATCAACCATACATGCAAGCAGAAAAATCCTCCTCACAAGGGAGGATTTTTTGTTTTCAACGGCGTTCCCATGAAATCCAATCCATTTACAAGAACCTGGTGGCAAACGGTCGGCAAGCTGCCGGGCAGAGCGCTGACATCACTTTTGGGCAAATGCCTGCTATGGTCGACCAAGATCCTTTCGTTTCTTGTTTTCGTCTCGCTCCGCTTTGTGTTGAAATACCGGAAAGCAGTTATCCGAAAGAACCTGACGAGCTCTTTCCCAATGAAATCAACACGCGAGATCGGTAAGCTTATGCATGCTTATTACCACCATATGAGCGATTTGCTGCTTGAACCTTTTTTGTTTTACCTGGCGCCGGCAATGCTTAGAAAACGTTTGGCCACTTATACCAATCCCGAAGTTTTGGAAAGATTGTACAGGGCCGGCCGGCCGGTCATCGTATTTGCGTCGCATTACGGAAACTGGGAGTATCTGATCAATCTGCCGCAGGTTACCGACTATAAGGTCTACACGGCCTATTCACCTATTAAGAGTGGTCCTTTGGACCGGCTGATGATCAGGTTGCGGTCGTTTATGGGCGTGCAGCTGATTCCCAAAAAAGGTTTTTACCGCCAGGCATTGTCGTTGTTGCGGCAAACTGCGACCCCAAAGCTGCTGATCGTCATCGCGGATCAGCGCCCTGCTCCGGGCAATGATAAATTCCATATTCCGTTTCTGGATCAGGACACTGCCGTCCAAACCGGCGGAGAAAGAATGGCTGCATCCTCCGACGCGGCGATCGTATACGTTGAATCCCGGAAAAATGCCCAGTTCAGCTACGAGTTCACCTTCAAAACGATGGAAAACACCGACCGGGTCGTTCCAATGAGTATTACAAAGGCATACTACCGTTTTCTGGAAAAAAGTATCAGCCTCGCTCCAAGTTATTGGCTATGGTCACACAACCGGTGGAAAGCTCGGACAGTTTCCACTATTCACGCATCTTAATCATCTGTCATGGCAGCACGGCTTACCCGAAAGAACGTTATTTTTCAACCTGATTCCAGCCGGGTGATTGCCCGGTTTCTTTTTAACGGCGACGACAGGGGCAGGCAGTTGATCTCGGTTATTCTTGCTCTTGACGAAAGCCACCAGGTTCAGCAGCTGAGTAATATCCTGAGAAAGTACGCCAAACGGCACCGGAACATTCTCAGGGTGTTCGAACGCCACTTTGAAAAGCTGACCAGGTTACTTCGCACGATGGATATTGACCCTCAGGACCTGGAAACCAATCAGCGCCTGCTGATCGGTGCTTACTTCACGATGGAATATTCCATTGAGGCCGCAGCTTTTTTTAACCCGTCCATCGTTGCCGATCCGGACCAATCCGGCACAGAGCCCGGCGAAACACGGATTATCCTCAGTTTTCGGGCTACGGGGGAAGGACATATATCCTCGATCGTGTTCCGGTCGGCGCTGATCGACGAGAACGACCACATTACAGTCGATACACCGGGGCGTCTGCTTGATTCTCCCGAGCATGTACGCAACCACGTGTACAAAAAGGCATCTTTTTTGTTGAAACTAGGTGAAATGCTGGACTTCAACAATCTGGCCTATCCGGCCATTGAAGCAAGGCTTACCGAGACATTTACTTACGAAGAACTGAAACGATACGTCGACGAGACGAGAAGGTTGCCGGGAATGGATCCCGCTGCCGAACTCTTTCTGCGAGAGATCATGTGGCTGGCATCTTCGCATTACGAAATGGATTTTTCCCTGGATACGGACATTTCCGAGCGGGTCATATTTCCCATTGCCGACACAGAAAAGAGGGGCATTGAAGACGCCAGGTTTGTCTGCTTCACCGATGAGAAGGAGCAGCCAACCTACTACGCTACCTATACGGCCTACGACGGCACGAATATCCTGCCTAAGCTACTGAAAACCAAAGATTTTTATCATTTCAAAGTGTTGCCGCTTCACGGAGAGATTGCGCAGAACAAGGGTATGGCCCTTTTTCCCCGCAAAATCAATGGGAAATACGCCATGCTTTGCCGGATCGACGGGGTCAACAACTACGTCGCGTACTCGGACAATATCAGCGTTTGGCGCAGTGCCGTTTTGATCCAGGCTCCCAAATATCCCTGGGAGTTTGTCCAGATCGGCAACTGCGGCTCACCCATTGAGACCGCGGCCGGTTGGCTGGTTCTGACCCATGGCGTCGGGCCAATGCGGGAATATGTATTGGGTGCGTCTCTTTTTGAGCTGGAAAATCCCGAAATAGAGCTGGGACGCCTCGATCGTCCGCTGCTTATCCCCAGTGGAACGGAGCGGGACGGCTATGTGCCCAACGTGGTTTATTCCTGTGGGGCATTCATACATAATCATAGCCTGATCATTCCTTACGCCACTTCCGATTATGCCTCTACCTACGCGGTGGTTAACCTCAGCGAACTACTGGACGAGCTCACCGGCGCCGGCAGTTAGCGGCTAAGTATCTGGTCATAAACGGCCAGGTAGTTGTCGACCATTTTCTCTTTGGAAAACATAGCCTTGCCCCACTGGCGACATTCCTGCCTGTCGATCCCAGGTATCTTTTCAACCGCCTGCACGGCTTCATCCATGGTATTTACAAGAAAACCCGTTTTCCCGTCTACAATCAACTCGCACATCGAGCCCCGGTTGTTGGCGATCACTGGTGTGCCGCAAAACATGGATTCTGCTACGCTTAACCCGAAAGGTTCATCGAACTGGATGGGGTGAAGCAATGCCAACGCCTTTCCCAGCAAAGTTCGCCGTTCTCCCGGCCCGACATTACCAATGTAAAATACCGATCGGTCATCGATATTGGGCCGGATTTTCTGTTCAAAATAGGCGTCGTCCTGGATCAGCCCTGCGATCAACAGCACTTTACCCGCCTGGCGGGCGATCTGAATCGCTTCATAAGTGCCTTTATCGGGATGAATACGGCCGAAAAAGAGCAGGTAATCCTGCGGGTTCATTTCAAAGGGGAAGTCTTGTCCGTCGACACCGTTATATACTGTGGCAATGTAATCCAGCTTATCGCTGCGATCGGCATTGCTGATGGATGCATAATGGGTAGATGCATTGTATTTTTGATAGACTTCCAGGATTTTGGGAGACGAAAACCCGTGGATGGTTGTCAGCATCGGCGTGCCGATCAGCTTTGAATAAGTTAGCGGCAGGAAATCGAAGTGGTTGTGGATTAAATCGAATTGTGCCGCTTTTTCCATTAAATGACTGATATGCATGCATTCGGCAACCTTCGGATCGATATCCCTGTCTTCCGCATAAGGCGTCTTACAGGTTCCTTCCAACCGGGCCGCAGTTACAGAATCGGTTGTCGCAAAAAGGGTCACATCTATGCCTTTGTCCACCAGGCCTTCCGTCAGATAAGATGCCACCTGCTCCCAGGGGCCGTATTGCCTTGGCGGCGTTCGCCAGGCTATTGAGGACAATATCGCGATTCTCATGCCGGTTCAGCCTCCATCTTAATAATTTCCTCAAATGCTTCAAGGACACTCAAATGCGAAATTAAATAAGCCAATGTGCTTTCCGCGCCCTGGTTCCGGTTGACACCCGAGCTTTCAAGCCCATCGCAACAGCCTTTCGTTTCAAAATCATAAAGGCTTACGCGAAGGTCGTTTTCGCCTAAAAACCACATGAAGCAGGTATAGAGCTTTTGGATATAGGCCTGGTCTTTTGTCAGCCGGAAAGCCTGGTGGAACATCAGCACCATGGCCAGCGCATCCAGTGGCTGTTGGGCAAACATGGATTGCTCCTGGTCCCGGGTGTACCAGTTCTCGTTACCGACTACCGACAGATAGCCATTGCGAAGCGTAATTTCTGAGAGGAAATCCATGCTTTCCAATGCTACTTCAAGGATCCGATCGTCATGCAGAAATTCGGCAGCATGTAAAAGTGCCAGGGGCAGGAATGCATTATCATAGGCCAGTAGCGATTCAAACCACCGCCAGTCGTCGCTTTTATGCATGTCGTAGTCGTTGATGAGCCTGTCGGTAAGGATTTTCAGGATTTTGATCATACCCTCGTCCGACGGATTGCTTTTGAGATAATGGCATAGCCCCACGATGGTGTTCGCGATGCTTCGGATGGATTTAAGACTTGTAAAATTCGGGACGGCATCGAAGAAAATTTCACGGCCTGTCTGGTAGTAGGCGTCGTTGGGCGCATTGCCCAGCAAATAGCCCAGCGACCAGATCGCGCGGCCGAAAGAATCTTCGGAACCGACCTCGTCGAGAAAATTGCGGTTGAAACTCAGAAAATTCCGGAACATGCCGTTCTGGGTTTGCATGTAATTGACATAACTCAGATAGGTCGGCGACAGTTTGAGTGCGAGCGGGTGTTTGTTCCTTTTGTACGTCATTAACACCATCAGCAGCGCCCTCGCGTTGTCGTCCAGGCAGTATCCCTCTTTCAGGTTGGGGATCCCGTATTTGGCATGCTGGATAATGCCCGTGTCGTCGGTAAGCCGCTGCACGTGGTCGAGCAGGAAGGGGGGGAGCGTCAACGGATCCAGGATCATCTCGTCGCCAGTGGCAATGTCAAGCCCGGCTTCCGCTATTTGCCCGGCGAGTTCCAGGTATTTTTCGCCTATTCTCGGCCAGATGATTTCCCTGCCATAATCGAATGCGTTTTTCCTGAGCTCCCGCATTTGCTCGGGATGATCGAGTAAATCCAGCAGTATTTCGGTCAATGCCGATGAATCATAAAAGTTGAAGAGTCTTCCCCGCCCACCGCCCAGCAATTCGGCGGCGTGCCAGTAGGGCGTGGAGATAACGGCATTTCCGGCCCCGATGGCGTAGGAAAGCGTGCCACTGGTGATCTGGGCTTCGCTGGTATAGGGCGTGATGTAAATATCGGATGCGGAAAGGTATTTGAAAAGCTCGGCCTGGCCGATGAACTCGTTGAGAAACACAACGTGCCTTTCAATCCCCAATTGCTTGACAAGTCCGGCAAGGTACACCCGGTATTCCTCACCGGCGTGCCTGATCACGTTGGGATGCGTTTTGCCAAGCACAATGTAGACAAGCTGGGGATACTTCTCGACTACGGCCGGCAAGGCCTTCAATACGGTTTCGATCCCCTTGTTCCTCCCGATAAAACCGAATGTGAGCAAAACCTGTTTGGAGGACAGTTTAAACTCTTTTTTTGCCAAAAGCTGATCAAACTGGATATCGGGTACGCCATGAGCTATCTGTGCGATCTTTCCGGCTGGCACGTGGTACACTTCCGAAAGCATGTCGACGGCCGTCTGGCTC
Source organism: Dyadobacter sp. OTU695 (assembly GCF_038440355.1). NCBI lineage: Bacteria > Pseudomonadati > Bacteroidota > Cytophagia > Cytophagales > Spirosomataceae > Dyadobacter > Dyadobacter sp. OTU695. Next base: position 240,084 of record NZ_JASATN010000004.1, read on the forward strand.
ATGACGACAACCGACTGCGCTATTTTGCATATCTCCGTCATAACCGCCTTCTGATTGTAGGAAGGTGTTTTCAGGACGGTGTGCAAGGTGACGATCAGCGGGATTTTCAGGCGGTAAAGCAGGGGAAGAATATAAATACCATTTTGCCCTCCGAATATGCCGAACTCATGTTCCAGAACGCATACGTCGGCGCCGCTCAGGTTAATGACGTTTGCCGCTTCAAGATAATCGGTCTGTTCCTCCTGCCTGATGGAGAGCTTTACTTCTTTCGGGTATTCGTAATGTAGCCCATTGTCGTCGATGGCGATTACGAAACCCTGATTGATGTTTCCCGATGAATCAATACCGACCATCGAATCGTAAAGGTTTTGGGTAAATGTTCCGATCCCGCACTCCCTGGGCGGGTAGGTTCCTATGAATGCTATTTTCATTCCGGTAGTCTGTTGATTATCTTCTAAGATAGCTTAATTAACCGGCATTACCCCGGATTATTTGACATGCAGCGAAACTGTTTTCCGAGGTGGGATTAATACTGGAAATGTGCTGGAAATCAGGTAAAAAGGGTTATATTACAATAAAACTGAAAAACCATGTCCAAAGAGAAAACCGTGCAGAAAGGCGACAAGAAAAAGGCGACGAAGAATCTGAAAGAAAAGCGGGCCGACAAGAAAGAAAAGCGGGATACCAGGTCAAAAGATGAATGATGGGCGTGTTTCTGCGACAGAGCCGGAGTGGCCCGTTTTACAATTAGCCGGCAATTAAATAACTTCTGAATTAATCAATGAGCCCCATTTAGAACTTGACCAAACAAGTTCTAAATGGGGCTCATTGATTTTGTTGTAAACCTGCCTGAAACCAGTTTTCAACTGCCCCAATTTTTTGCCGTTTATAATTGGTGCCAACTGTTTCCGTCGGTAATTGTTACAAGTTTGCAAATGTGATTTATGTAACTATTTTGATAAATTATATAAAGTAAAAACGTAGAAATAGTTCACATTTGATGATTATTTCATTTAAAACTATTTCTATGATTTGCATCACTAAAAGAATCTTGATGTTCGCTGCCTGGTTGTTATTACCAGGGCTTAGCTTCGGACAAGCACCCCAATTAGGAAGTGCGGCAGATTTTGCCGCATTTACGACCATAGGTGCATTTAACAATGATGGGACAAGTGTCCTGGTCGGAGATGTTGGTACAAATGCAGGCGCATTTAATGGTTTTCCACCGGGTATAGTGGTTGGAGAAACGCATGTTGCCGACGCGGCTTCGGCTCAGGCGGCCGTGGATCTGGGAATTGCGTATGACGCAGTCAGTGCGCTGGATCAATGTTCCGTTTTAGGAACTACATTAGGTAACGGCCAGGTTCTGACTCCGGGCATTTACTGCCTGGGCGCAGCTTCTACATTAAATGGCGCATTGATTTTGGACGGACAGGATGATCCCGATGCCGTATTCATTTTCAAGATTCAAGGCGCTTTGTCTGCCAACGCATTGTCCCTGGTCACACTGATCAATTCAGCCGCTTTTAACAATGTTTACTGGCAGATCACCGGCAGGTTCGATTTAGCCGCAGGTTCTGTTTTTCGCGGAACGGTGCTGGGTGGTGGTGCGATAGAGTTGATGGAGGGTTCGGCAATGGTAGGCAGGGCGTTAACGACAGCCGGGGCGATCAGTTTGCACAATAACGAAATTGTAGCTCTGGAATCTTCTTTGCCGGTCACGCTGATTGGTTTTACAGTTGAAAAAGGCGAAGGGCAGACTGCGTTATTGAAATGGACTACCGCAGAAGAGCGCAATAGCGACCATTTCGAAATTGAGCACAGCTACAATGGAAAAGAATGGACACAACGCGGATTTATTGCGGCAAGCGGAGAAAGCAGCGTATCGACTTCCTATTTTTATACAGATGCAATGAATGGAAATGGGATTCAATTTTATCGCCTGAAAATGATTGATCGCGACCAAACCTTCTCATATAGCCAAATTCGGAGTATTAAAGCTTCCGCAAATTCCCGGATGAGCTTGTATCCTAACCCGGCCAAGGATTGGATAACATTGGCATCGGACGATCTTAGCCAGACCGAACGGATTCAGCTGTATGACAATAACGGAAGAACCTTACACGACCAATCATTTAAATTTCAAACAGGAAAATCCGCAGGCATTAATTTAAAGCATGTTCCGGCAGGCCTGTATTTTGTGCGCGTTACAGACAAAAATGGCAACATTGTATTCATGAAAATGGTCAAACAATAGCGATTGTATGAGGCTAAATATCCGACACTATACGCACACCTATCGAAGTTGCCAACTTATTGCGGCGAAGCAAAAAAGGTTGGCAATTACAGATGCCAGCGGACACCTGTGATATATGCAACTGTAATAATAACGGATGTAAAGTCTTCCGCCGTAGATGTGTGAACTTTGGCATATTAATATCAAGCTCTCTGCTATGAATGATTCCGATTCTTTAACCGATGGCGATGGAATCGCTGACTTTGCTCTCACGCTGGTCCATGAAATTCGCAATCCGCTTACAAACATTGATTTGTCGTTACAAATGCTCTCCGAGGAAATACAGGATAATGACCTTCGGGTCTACCTTGGAATTATTAAAAGAAGCTCGGACCGGATCGGAAAGATCTTGAAGGAACTGATTAGTCATCAAAAACTCAACAACGGCTCCGGTGCCGACCATTCCTTACATACCATATTGGATGAAGTGATCTTGCTGACTACTGATCGTATCGCCCTCAAGAAGGTCAAGGTGACGCGGGATTATGATTCGGAAGACTGCGTGATGACGATCAACGCGCAAAAAATAAGAATCGCCCTGACAAACATCGTTGTCAACGCCATTGAGGCCATGGATCCAAGGGAAGGGGAGTTGAAGCTGGTTACCAGGTCGACTGACGCCACGCACCTGATCCGCATTGAGGACAATGGTTGCGGGATCAATGATGCGGGCATGAAAAATCTATTTAAAAGAGGGTTCTCAGATAAACCGGGAGGAATAGGCATTGGCCTGTTCTCAACGTTGAAAATCCTGAAATCCAGCAATGTGGATATCGACGTACAGTCCCAGGCGGGCTCAGGCACATGCTTCACCCTGACGTTCAACAAGGGGGTAAAGCCCGACAAATCGACTGCGTAATTACTATATCCCCGGCGGAATCAGCTATATTGTATTGGATCGGCGTTTGAATTTCACCGTCGATGTAATTACTGAGCTTATTCTATTATGATATTGTATATCAAATACATGGTCAGCCTGCGGTGCAAAATGATGGTGCAACAAGAACTGAAAAAACTTGGCTTGCATTACGTGGTGGTGGATCTGGGGAGTGTGGAAATCCTGGAAGATATTACACCCGAGCAGCACGAAGCGCTTAAAACGAATCTGCTCAAATCCGGCCTCGAGCTACTGGACGATAAAAGGAGCATCTTGATTGAAAAAATCAAAAATGTCATCGTGGAGATGATCCATTATCAGGATGAACTTCCCAAAACCAATTATTCGGATTACATCGCCGAAAAACTCGGGTATGACTACACTTATCTTTCCAACATCTTTTCCGAGGTCAAAGGGATTAATATCCAGCAATTTATCATTCATCACAAGATAGAGAAGGTCAAAGAGCTACTGCTCTATGAAGACTTGAACCTTACAGAGATCTCCTACAAAATGCACTACAGCAGCGTAGCGCACCTGTCTAATCAGTTCAAAAAGGTGACAGGCCTTACTCCTACATATTATAAAAAACTCCGGCAAAAGCGCGAGAGCAACCTGGAAAATATATGATCTGGCTCTCCGGTCGCTGGGTCTTCTGCCCGGGTTCGTCCAGGTCCGGATAAACCCGTTTATCAGTGATCAATGTAACTATTGAGGCCTGTTGTGTAACAGTTCCGGTCTGATCAATGCCGACCTTTGCAGGTATCACCGATGCATTCAGGAAAGTATAGCGAATATGAACAACGACAGCGAGGAGATGGAAAAGGCGAAGGCCCATATTATCGTGGAGATTATCGAGTATGTACCCAATGCGGTACTGAGCAGGACTATCATCAAAAAAACGACAGGTAATGTCACCGTTTCAGCTTTTGATGCCGGAGAGGAAATCGCAGAAAAATCTTCTGCCTTTGATACTTACATTCAGATTATCGACGGTTCCGCTGAAATTATCATTGACGGCAAGAAACACAAACTCGCGCTGGGTCACGGAATTATCATTCCCGCACATCAGCGAAATTCCTTTTGCGCCAAAGAGCCTTTCAAGATGATTTCGACAGTGATAAAAAGTGGTTATGAATGATTTGACTAATATTTGGCTGCTCCCCAGGGTCTATCCTTTGAAATGTTACACAAATGGTGAAAGTGTCCCGTATATGCGCAAGCGTTAGGATAGGGGACTTAGTGAACTGATTATAAAGCATTATCCGGTCGTGGCAGAGCCCTGGCAGGACGATTTGGAAAAGAACAGATACACTTTAAACAACATGGAATCATGAAAACCAACCGAATTATATCCGCCCTGAGCTTAATAATGCTCGCTTTCCCCTTAACTGCGCAAGTAGTGTCAAAGGATTCCCTTTCAAACCTGAGAGAGCAAAGACAAATGCTGGAAATAGGCAAAAGGTTAAACGAAAACAAACTGGAACTGGCCAAGCTTGAAAACGAGCGGGAAGAAAAAGTAATGGCGGTATCGCAAACATCGGAGAATGCACAGAAATCGGCAGATGCCAATATACAGGCGGCAGACAAACTTGGAGAAGAATCCCAGGATCGTAAACTAGCCCGCAGAGCCAGCAACAGCGCCGGTTCGGCCAAGGCAGATGCCAAAAGGGCCCGGAAAGCCGGATACAGTCTGGAAAAACTCGATAAGGATATCAACTCGCTGAAAGCCAGTATTCAGGAGGATGAAAAGAAACTGGCGGGCATGCAACCTCCCGTTCATGGTGAGCCGATGTACTGATCTGAAAGCCCATCATTGTCCGGCGTGGAAAGAACCGGATTTCATTCAGCCCCAGGCACTGGTCAGGACGGCTGTGCGGCCGATACGGTATTTTCGTAGCGGATAGAAGCAATGCAGGGACCCGTGGTCCCTGTAACAGGCGCCGAATCCACCGGCCGAGGCGTCGCCGCCAGCGGAATGTGCCCCTCGCTGGTGAATAACCCCGAAGTAGTGTCCAATCCTATCCAACCCGCGCCGGGAATAAATACTTCCGCCCAGGCGTGCAAATCCACCGATACCGGCATGCTATTCGCATCCGATTGTACCAGATATCCCGAAACAAAGCGGCTGGCCAGCCCCAGGTAACGCATTACCTGTACCAACAGCCAGGCAGAATCCCGGCAGGAGCCGGTGCTATATTCCAATGTCTGCTCACAAGTCATGACACCTTCCTGCTCTCTTTTGATATAGGCGATCCGCGTGTAGATCGTGTTATTGAGTGAGACAAGAAACCCAAGGATATCCTGGTCTGCCAGATCCAGCTGAGCTACAAATGCTGCAAATTGGGGCCCCTGACCGATAACTTCCAGATAGGAAAGAAGGTCTTGCCGCAGGCTGGATGGGTAATTGAACGGAAATTTCTGCGCATAGTCATCTATGCGGACGTCGAACGGGTCATAGGCCCGCAACTGTGCTTTCAGCTGGACCGTCAAAGTCATGGACTCCATCGGTCCGTCAAAATCTACCCGGGCTATAAAATTGCCAAACACATCCTGCTGCCAGTGCACAACATGGCTCGCGGGCTGGACCAGAAGGTCGTAGGATTCGATTTTGGCTGGTGAATGGGCGGCCGGTTTAAGCCTTACCAGATGCGCTGAGAGAAAGACGCTTCTGTCGTAGCGATAGACGGTTTTATGAAAAATGCTTATTAAGGTCATAGCAATCTTTAACAGGTAGACGACGGTATATCAGCGATGTTCGCTACCCTGTAAGCATTCCATTCAGGAACAGACATACTAGGAACAAGAATATGAAGAGCGCACGGAAGTTACACAATTCCTTCGTCAAATCGGGGCATTCCGAATCTTTTCAGCGTGGCGATATGCGATTTTACAGCCAGCCAGAAGGTTTGGTGCTCCATGTAATGCAGTCCGAATTCCTTAGCCGTTTTCCTGACGATAGGAGCGATTGCCGGGTAGTGAATATGGCAGATTTTTGGAAAAAGATGGTGCTCGATCTGAAAGTTCAGGCCTCCGATATACCAGCTTAGCCATTTGTTGCGCGGCGAGAAATTGACCGTCGTTTCCATTTGATGTACAGCCCAGTCCTTTTGGATAATCCCCTCGGCATTCGGTAGCGGATACTGGGTGCCTTCCACCGAATGCGCCAGCTGGAAGATGACCGTTAGAATCAGACCCGCCGAGAAATGCATTACTAAAAAGCCGGCCAGGATCGATCCGAACGGAATATGAAAGATAAGTGTGGGTAGCGCAAAGAATATGCCGAAATAAACCAGCTTCATCAGGATCATCCCGGCGAGCATTTGCAGGTTCTCCCGTTTAGTCTGAGGGTTTAGCCCGGATTTGATGAAATTGGCGTACTGAATGAAATCTTTGAGCAAAACCCAGTAGAGCGTCAGAATGCCGTAAAAAAAGAAGGCGTAGATCCACTGGAAGCGGTGCGCGGGTTTTACGTGCTCATGCGGCGACAGCTTGATAACCCCCCGGTCTTTAATGTCCTCGTCCACGTTGGCCACATTGGTGTAGGTATGGTGCAGGATATTGTGCTGCCATTTCCAGTTGGATACCCCCGCGCCGGCAAGACAAATCGTAAAGCCCAGCCATTTGTTGACAATAGGATTTTTGGAGAAAGCTCCGTGATTCGCATCGTGCATTACGCTCATGCCGATACCCGAAATGGCTGCGCCCATCAAAAGCCACAGGAAGACGCTGATCCAGAATGGAGGCGCGATCAGCAGTATGGCCACGAATGGCAATATGTAGGCAGCCAATAAGACGATGGTTTTAAAGCCCATCGAGTGGTTGCCGTATCTGGATTTGTGATTTTCTATGAAATGCTGCTCAACCCTTCTTTTGAGCGTAGGAAAAAAGAGGGTTTTGTCGATCGCGACAAATTTGATTTTTGCCTGTGTATTCATGGCCTTCCTGTTTAAGTCCGTTGTGCAAAAAGACTCGGGAAGATACAGGATGCTAAATCTGCTCTGGCAAGGGCCGTTTGATATAAAACGCTGAAAATCAATATTTATTGTAGAGGTTTCTCGAATAAATTGGATTGATTTGTCCATGCTGTTCGATATTTCGGAGCGTTTGTAATATGCCCGGGGAAAAGGTGATTGCTATGTTAATTGCAGCTACCTTTACTTATGAATATCCACCCGGCGCCAGGCCATCCGACATTTGTAATCTTTGATACCCATCCGGTAATGCGCATGGGGCTAGCTATTCTTCTGAGGGAAAATTTCAAGGAAGCACTTATCGTCGAGTCGAAGGAGATCACGGAATATGATCAGGACGCCGGCCAGCTGATACCCGATCTGGTCATTTGTGTGCTGCATGCCGATTTTGAGGAGGAGGGATATCCATCAATCCTGGAAATCAGGCAGAAATATGCCGGTTCGCGACTGATCGTATATGGCTCGGAAATGCAGCCGGAGGTAATCATTGATTATTTTAAGAAGGGGGTAAACGGCTACCTGTCCAGATATGCCGACGTGTCGGAGATGCTGGCTTGCATAGCCGCGGTCTTGAATGGGAAGCGATATCTTGGCGTTACGCAAATGGCGCTCATATTTGAATACCTGATCGCAAGCCACACCCCCCAGAAACGGTGGGACCTGCTCACGCGAAGGCAAAAAGAAGTGGCCGATTACCTGGTGCAAGGAATGTCGACTTCGTCCATCGCCGAAAAAACAGGCCTTCATTTATCGACGATCAGCACATTTAAAGCCGCCATTTTTGCAAAACTGGGCATCGACAATGTTCTCGCGCTTAAAGAGATTTTGGGGACAAATGAAAACTAAACAACATGAAATTAGCCCAACAAATCGCTGATAAGGTCTATCCCATCATGGAAGGCAACAGGCATCAGAGCTCGGAAAGACTGAACCTGGCATTGATGCAGGAGTTGGAAGCGCTTACGTCCAGGCCTATCGACCTTTTGACACGATTGCTGGAATGCAATGTACCCAATAAGGGCAATAAGCATATTTTCGATGAAGTGAGGCAATACCTGGATACGCTCCGGTAAATCACACGCTGAACTTTGCTTTCAACACGGTTATTCGATCCGGGGGAGATTCATTTGCTTTCGGTAAACGCTGGGTGCCAGGCTGGTAACCTTTTTGAATACCCGGGTAAAATGCGACAGGCTTTCAAAGCCGGTCAGAGATGCGATTTCGGCGTTGGATGCCTGACTGGTTGCCATGATATGAATAGCCCGTTCTATCCGCGCTCCATAAATGAATGACAGCGGACGGGTACCCGTATGGTTTTCAAACAGGCGTGAGAAGTACTCCGCGTTCAGGCTGGCCCGTTCAGCGAGTAATTTGACTTTGAGCGGCAAATGCAGGTTCACATATACGAATCGCATCGCGTCCAGGATTTTGGCTGGAATGACCTTGGGTTCGTTGGCCTGAAATATCTCCGGAATCGTGAAGCGCGACAGTAACTGAAAAAGAATGCCCTGCGTTTCAAGAAAGTCGGAGATTTTCTGGTGATTATTGAGCTCCTGATACTCTTTGTAGTAAATGTTTTTTTCGTAGACTTGCGGATTGTCGGAGCGATTGATGCCCCGTCCGGGATTGATGTCGACCAGTCGGCGAAAGTTCATCAGGTCAATTTCACTGGCTTTTACCCTGTGCACGAGGCGAACATCGGAAAACAAGGAAGTACCGTCTGTCGACTCCTCAAAGAATTGCACAAAATACTGGCTCAGATGGCCTTCACAAACCAGATTGCAAAGCGTGTAGGAGGGGATAATATAGAGGTAGCCCGCTTCAAGCGGCAACGTTTTGGATGTGTCCGAAATCTTGCCGGCGCCCGCATCGATGTAGTAGATCCGATGATAGGGGCTGATCACATTTTTGTAGTTCCACCTCGAATCGAGCTTGACATAATCCGTGTTGAGAAGAGACAACGTTTGCCTGAGAAACCGCTTGTTCATAATCTGTGAGAAAATTGGCCTAAAAGTAGAAAAAATCTGTTTTAGTCAAAAAAAAGTCTGTTTTGGTACAATTTAAATTAACAGGGCAGGCTAGTTTTGACTGTCAGTTAGAGTGGATAAATGTGGACAGTCTAAAAATTCTGTGGTGAAACGATCAAGTTTGTTGGTGGCTGCTCGCGTGTTGATGACGTTTTTACTGATTCACACGGCATTAAGGTCCGTCGGGCAGGAGCGCCGGTTTGTACACATTGATGCCCGCCAGGGTCTTTCCCACGCTCATGTAAAGGCAATCTATCGCGATCCAACCGGTTTCCTCTGGATTGGTACCGAATCAGGCCTCAACCGCTTCGACGGTTACACGATCAGGGTATTTCGCAACGATGCATCCGATTCGACATCACTTTTCCACGATGATATTGCCGGGTTAATAAAGATGCCGGGTGGCAAAATGGGGGTTATTACCACCCTCGGCCCTTGCATTTATGATCCGGTAACCGAAACTTTCTCGCGGCCTTCCCAAGGTTTTCAGGCATATTCCATTCGGAAAGCTGTCGATCTGAAAGCTGCCATAGCGGATAACAGGGGCAATTACTGGTTTGTCATGCAAAACGACGGACTGATCTGTTACAACGAAAAAAGCAGAAAGGCCATTTCGATAAGGCATCTCGATCGTGATACGACTTCAATCGCCAGCAATAACGTCACCTCGATCGTACAGCACGCCGATGGTACTTACTGGATCGCTCATGGCAATGGGCTTGTTGAAAATATAGTCCTTGACAAACGGGGTGTGCGGGTGGTTAAAAGGTTCAATTTCTTTTATGACCGCAGGCTCAGCAAGAACGACCGACTGCAATGCGGGATGGCAGCGGATGGGGATGGGGACATTTGGGTTTACCCCACCAACTTCGACATGGGGGTGGCCTGGTTGAACAGGAAAACGAATAAGATACAGTATTTCGGAACGGCCTTTGGAAGTGCCCGCCTGAGCTCCGATATGGTTACGGCCGTGGTGAGCGATGACCGGGGTGACGTCTGGATTTCCACCGGGCAGGTGGGGATCGATGTGCTGGATAAAAAAACCATGTCGATGACCCATATGCCGCATGTGCCGCAGAATGACCATTCGCTGAGCCACAATTCGGTTTCCTCCATGCTTAAAGACGACGACGGGGTGATCTGGGTGGGTACTTACAAAAGCGGGTTGGATTACTTTCACAGGAACGTGAAACGGTTCCCGCTTATCAACCGGTATTCGACGCCCCAGGGCCTGCCTTATGAAGACATCAATGCGTTTGTCGAAGACGCCAAAGGCAACCTTTGGCTCGGGACCAATGGCGGGGGACTGATCTATTTCGACCGGCGGACCGGAAAATTCACTACCTACCTGCACGATCCGAAGGATCCGCATTCTTTAAGCACCAATGGCATCGTCAGTTTGTGCCTCGACCATGAAAACAAATTATGGATAGGGACTTTTCTCGGCGGATTGAACTGTTTTGACGGGAAAAAATTCACCCGCTACCAGCATAATCCTGCCAGGCCTAACAGCCTTCCGGGACGAAGCGTTTGGGAGATATGCGAAGACTCGCAGCGACGACTCTGGATCGGTACCCTCGACGCCGGGCTTTGCCTGTTTGACCGAAGCACAAAAAGTTTTACCAGGTACCACCATCCCAAGCAGCGGGCGTTGTATTCCACCTATGTTCCCACCATTTTCGAGGATTCGAAAGGTAATATGTGGTTCGGAACGCCCACCGGCATAGATGTAGTGATGAAGACTTCGGGGGATTTGGTCCATTTCGAAAATGAAAAAAACAATCCCGCCTCTATTGCCAACAACGATATTTTTGAGATACTGGAGGATTCGAAAGGAAGGATATGGGCCGCTTCAAGAGGCGGGCTTAGCCTATGGAAGCCTGAATCGAACACGTTCGTCAACTACACCGAAAAACATGGCCTTTCTCATAAAACGGTGCTGTCGATGGTGGAGGACGAAAATGGCCGGCTCTGGTTGGGCACCGCGAACGGGCTGTCCTGCGCGACCATTTCTTCCGGTAAGGCAGGCCTGCGGGTAAGTTTCAGGAACTATTCGGAGATGGACGGCTTGCAGGGCAGGCAATTCACCGAGAATGCGGCGCTCAGGACCAGAAATGGAGAATTGATTTTTGCCGGTGGCAATGGCTTCAACCTGTTCAGACCGCAGGATCTCGGTCAAAATAAAATTGCCCCACGCCTGGCGTTTACTGATTTTCAACTGTTTAACCGCAGTATCGATCCGGTTCCGCCTGCGCAGGGCGAGTCGCCGTTGCCTGCTTCGATCACGACAAACCCTTCAATTGTGTTGCAGGCGAGTGATAATGTTTTTTCCATTGAATTCGCGGCCCTGAGCTTTATACAGCCCGCCAAAAACCAATACAAGTATAAACTGGAAGGCTTTAATGACGATTGGCTGACCGCCGATGCCAGCAACCGGAAAGTAACGTTCACCAACCTTGATGCCGGCGACTATACCTTCCGGGTCATTGCATCCAACAACGACGGGCTTTGGAACAATGAAGGGATATCGCTGCCCATTAAAGTGCTTCCTCCTTTCTGGAAATCGTCTGTGGCCTATGTCGTCTACGCGCTGGCGATCGTGTTGCTGCTCCTGGCCATCCGCAAGATCATCCAGGATAGGGAAAGGATGAAATTCGATATCCGGCAGACCCGCGAAGAAGCAAGGCGGTCACAGGAGCTGGACCTGCTGAAAACCAGATTCTTCACCAACGTGAGCCACGAGCTCCGTACACCGCTTTCACTGATTCTTGCGCCGGTTGAGAAGCTGACCGAGCGCGCCGTGGACAGCCAGGATCTTAAGCAATTTGAACTGATCCAAAGAAATGCGAAGCGTTTGTTGAACCTGGTCAACCAGCTGCTCGATTTCAGAAAGCTGGAAGTAAATGGAATCCGGTTTCAACCCTCGGACGGCGATATTGTCCAGTTCATTAAAAATACGGTCTATTCATTCTCGGACTTGTCTGAGAAAAAAGATATCCGGCTTACCTTTCATTCGAATGTCGCGGTACTGGAGACGAACTTTGACCATGACAAGCTCGAAAAGATTTTGTTCAACCTGCTTTCAAACGCGATTAAGTTTACGCTGGGGCCCGGCGAAGTGTCCGTAACGGTCGAGGTTAAGGATGCCGGCGAAAGCAATATGGTAGAGATCAAAGTCAGGGACACAGGCATTGGAATACCTTCTGAACGACATGAATTGATCTTCGAACGGTTCTTTCAGAATGATCTGCCGAATACGATCATCAACCAGGGGAGCGGTATTGGTCTGGCCATTACCCGGGAATTCGTGCGCATCCACGGAGGGTCTGTGCGGGTAGAGAGTGAAGTCGGAAAAGGAAGTTGTTTTGCCGTGGTACTGTCATTGAGAAAACTGACCCAGGCGGTACATGAGGTTGTCAACGAGCCTGTGCAGCAGCCTTTGGTGACGGATCAGCAAATCCAGAGCGAACACGGGTCGGCAGGCAAGCCGCTCATTCTGATCGTCGAGGATAATGAAGATTTCCGTTTCTACCTGAAAGATAACCTCAAACAGTCTTACAACGTAATTGAAGCGTCGACAGGGGAGGAGGGCTGGGAAAAGGCCCTGGCGCAACGCCCGACCCTGATCGTGACAGACATTATGATGCCCGGGCTGAACGGGCTCGACTTTTGCCGGATGGTGAAATCGGATCAGCGGGTTTCCCACACACCGGTTATTTTGCTTACTGCGCGGTCGGAGGATGAACAATATCTTGAAGGTTTTCAGGCAGGCGCAGATGACTATATTCCCAAGCCTTTCAACTTCCAGATACTCGAATCCCGGATACGGAACCTGATCTCGACAAGGCAGAATCTGCATGCCCTTTTCGCATCGAGAAATGGTATCAAGGCAAGCGAACTGAAGATCACGCCGCTGGATCAGCAATTTCTCAGGGACATGGTCCAGACCATCGAGAAGCACGTTTCCAATGCCGAATTTACAGTGACCGACCTGGCCCGGGAGATGGGTATAAGCCGCTCGCAGTTTTTTAAAAGGGTTCAGTCGCTCACGGGCAGATCTCCGCTGGAAATTATCCGGGATATCCGGTTGCAGCATGCCGCCCAGCTATTGGAGAAGAGCCAGCTTTCGGTTTCTGAAATCGCCTATCAGGTGGGTTTTAATAACCCTAAATATTTCGCCCGTTACTTCAAAGAGTTTTACCAGGTACTCCCCTCCGAATACTCGTGCGGTAAGCGGGAGCCAAGCAGGTCATAGCGCGCGAGCTGACTAGGCCCCGTCCGGATCGTGTCGGGCCTCTGCAAACTTGTAACCGTCGAAGCATTAATTTTCTTCTGTTTTTTGGCCCTTTAATACCATTCTGGACTTTTTATCCCCCTCTTTCGGACAAATTCGTACCCATCCATAGCTCGTTGGTGATCTACCTTTGATGCAAAGAAACCCTGTTATTGTGATAGTCGGATAAGGTAGGTGGCGCGCCTGCTCCGGGACTATTGTAATGAGGGGAATCTGTTCTCAAACCGCATTGTGTAACTGCTTAAGGTAAAAATCAATGATGAAAAAAATTTACAGATGCTTCTGTATTGCTGCCCTCATTTTGTTCTCGTGTATGGTGACCCACGCGCAGCGACGTCAGGTGTCAGGAATTGTGAAAAGCGAAACGGGAAGCCCCATGCCGGGCGTGACCATTCTGCTAAAAGGGACAACAATGGGAGTCTCAACGGATCCTGACGGGAAGTTTGTTATTCAGGCAATGCCTGAGGATGTTCTGAAAATATCCTTCATCGGGTATCTGACGGAACAAATTCCTGTGGGAAATAAAACCTACTTCGATATCACGATTCAGCCGGATATCGCCACGCTTTCGGAGGTGGTGGTGATCGGGTATGGGGAATCCAAAAGAAAGGATGTTACGGGCTCCATATCCTCGGTAAGCGGTGCCGAACTCCGTAAAACGAACCCGGTTACCTTTGATCAGGCATTGCAGGGCAAGGTGGCAGGGATGGTCGTCCAGCAGATATCGGGACAACCCGGCGGAGGGGTTTCCGTTCAGATCAGGGGGATATCTTCTTTCGGGTCTGGCGGGCCTTTGTATGTAATTGACGGCGTGATCATCGGCGGAGCCTCGTCAATGGGCGCTGGTACGAACCCGCTTGCTGCGATCAACCCATCTGAAATTGAGTCGGTAGACGTGCTGAAAGATGCATCTGCTACCGCTATCTATGGTTCACAAGCAACGAATGGGGTGATTATCATTACCACCAAACGTGGCGCGGTAACGCCACCCCGGATCTCTTACGACTTCTATACGGGCTTTCAACAGCTCCCTAAGAGAATCCCTACCATGAATTTACGGGAATACGCCACCTTCATCAACGAGCGGAACGCCGGTTTGGGCTGGGGGTTCGATACCCGGCCTGAACTGGCCAATCCCCAATACCTGGGGGAAGGTACGAACTGGCAAAACGAGCTATTCAAAAACGCGCCTATGACCAACCACACCGTTACGATCAACGGAGGCGATGTCAGAACGCAATACCTGTTCTCAGGTTCATATTTCAAGCAGGAAGGGATTGCAACAGGCTCCGATTTCAGGAGAATATCCGTCAGGCTTAACCTGGATAACAAGACGACCGATTGGTTGAAGATCGGTACGAGCCTGCAACTGGCGAATATCCGGGAGAACGTAAATACCACCAGCTCGAACGTTATCAATGCCGCACTTAGTCAAACGCCTGATATAGCCGTCAAAAACTCCGACGGCAGCTGGGGCGGTGCGTATAACCCTAACGGTTGGGTGAACAGTACCATCAACCCTTTCGCTGTGGCGACGATCAACAAAGATCAGGCGAACAGAAATCAGCTGTTCGGGAATGCATATGCGGAGATCACGTTCAGTAAATCATTGATTTTGAGAAATGAGGTAACCGGCAGCCTTTCGATGGGCACCGAGGATAAATTTAATCCCAGCTACACGATGGGCCTTGTGAAAAACAATAGCAACAGCGGATCGTATGGTTACAGTCAGAGCATTTACACCACCATCAGAAACTATCTAACCTATTCACACACTTTCAACGACCGTTACAATACGAATTTAATGGTGGGGCACGAGGCGCAACTGAGCAAAGGGGAAAATGTATCGGCGGGCCGCATGAATTTTCCATCCAACAACGTGCAGGTGATCAGCAGCGGTGATCCCACTTCGGCTACCAACTCAGGTTCCAAAAGCCAGAATGCCCAGGAGTCATACTTTGGCCGGTTGAATTTGGGATTGTTCGATAAGTACCTGATCACCGGCAACGTACGCGCCGACGGGTCTTCCAGATTCGCCGCCGGAAACCGGTGGGTAACTACCTATTCGGGTGCGGTAGCCTGGAAGATACATAACGAAGATTTTTTGAAGAGCTTCAAGGATATCAATGAGTTGAAGCTTAGGGTAGGTTATGGTTTGACGAACAACCAAAATGTGCGGGACTTCGCATATACATCTACGTTAGCTACCGTTGCCACTGGTTTGTCGGGTATATCCCAGCTTACTGAAAACATTGGAAACCCTTATGTGGAATGGGAGAAAACGAAATACGCGAATATAGGTCTGGACGCGGCGTTGCTATCCTGGCGCCTGAACTTCTCCGTGGACTTCTATAACCGCAAAACCGATGGCCTTTTAATGCAGATACCGTTGCCCTATTATTCGGGGACGACCGTGGGATGGTCACCCGGCGCGCTGGATGCCCCGTACGTGAATGTCGGAACGATCAACAACAAAGGATTTGACTTTAAAATAAGCTCGACAAACATTCAGGGAAAGTCATTTACCTGGAAAACCGATCTGACCGTATCACGTAACATTAACAAAGTCCTGAAACTGAACACCGACGGCGCCTCGCTGGTGGGGTATCCTTACAGTCAGACGGTTGTAGGAAATTCGATCGGCCAGTTCTATGGCTACAAGGCAGACGGTGTTTTCGCGAAAAAAGAGGATTTCGAGACGCACGCATTACCGACTAAAAACGGGGTTCCTTTACCGGTAGGCGCAGCGGGAGGGAGTATCTGGTATGGCGACCTTAAGTTTAAGGACCTCAACGGCGACGGGGTAATCGATGAGCGTGATCAGACCTATCTGGGTTCGCCGATCCCGAAGCTTCAACTGGGATTGAACAACTCCATATCCTACAAGAAATTTGACCTGAATGTATTTTTGACCGGGAACTACGGTAACAAGGTATTCAATCAGATGCGCATGAACGGCGAGTACCCGGGCACAAGCTTCGGATATCTTAAAGCATTGAACAACTACGCAAAACTGGCCCTGATCGATCCGGAGAAACCTGCCACAGACATCAATAATGTGTACGTGGTCAATCCTGAAACGGATATTCCGGGAATCAGAAATGACAATACAAACGGCAATACCAGGGCGTCGGACAAATATGTAGAGGATGGGTCTTTCATCAGGTTCAAGACCATTTCACTGGGGTATACCGTATCGGACAAACTGCTTGAAAAAGCACACATCCACGCATTGCGGGTGTATGTGAACGTATCCAACGCGTTCCTGATCACGAAGTACAAAGGCATGGATCCGGAGATCGGTTCGTGGAACCCGCTGAATGCCGGGTATGACAGTGGTTTTTACCCGCAACCGCGTGTGTTCACCGTGGGCGCGAGTTTGCAATTGACCAAATAAGGCCTCCGGTGCTATTACTTCTTTGATGTGAATTCTAAAATATTGAGCAATGAAAATAAAAAATAAACTGGCGTCGGCCTTGCTTTTCGTGGGCGTATTCACAGCCGGATGCAATGAAAGCTTTTTGGATCGTCCGCCATTGTCGCAGATCAGCGCAGACAACTTTTATCAGACTACCAATGACCTCAGATTGGCAACGGCGGCTTTGTATGGTGGCAAGCCGTGGGGAGAATGGAATTATAATTGCTACCTGCCCATCGGTGAGGTTCTCAGCGGCAATATGGCTTTGAACTATTGGGGCGATGCTGTACAGCTGCATACATTTTCGGTCAGCGGAAGCAACGAAATTATGATTGCGAACTGGAAATCCATGTACAAGATCATCGCGCATTGCAATGTTACCATTAAGGCTATTCAGGAAAAGGCACCGGCTTCCATTCCTGAAAAAGACCGGAATGCGGCTATTGCCGAAGCGAAGTTCTTACGGGCATATGCTTACTATAACCTCGCTTTGCTATGGAGGGATGTCCCCATTATCGAGGACAATACGGACCTCATCAGTGCTCCGCTGGTGTACCGCAACACGGTCAACGACGTTTACAAGTTTGCTGTGAATGACCTGGTTTTTGCGGCAAAGAACCTTCCTGTGAAAGATGTCGGAAGGGTTACGACATGGTCCGCACAAGGTATGCTGGGGAAAGTATACCTGGCCTGGGCGGGATTGGATGCCAAAGGCAACGGGCCGCGTAACCAGGCTCTTCTTGACAGCGCCAAACTGTATGCGGGTAACGTCTGCAAACAAAGCGGGTTATCGTTGCTGCCCAACTATGCGGATCTTTTCAAAACGAAGTTTAACGATAATGAGGAGTCCCTGTTCGCATTGCAATGGGCGGCCGGAACCGGGTGGCTGGAAGGCAATATGCTGCAAATCTATTCACCAGGCGGTACCGAGATTTCGGCCGCGGGACAGGCCGGGTGGTATTCGATATCGCCTACTTACGATTTGTATAAGCAATATGCGCCGGAAGACACCGTCAGACGCAAGGCCACCATCATGCTTAAGGGCGACTATTACGCTGAACTGAATGCGGCAGGCGGAGGTTTTAAATTTGGTGGAAACGCTGGTCTAAAAAAACACATCATTGGTACAAGGGTGGATAACAGCGCCCCGACGATGACATTGACGTCTTCTACCGAGCACAATGCATTGTTAAGGCTAGCCGAAGTGTATTTAACCTATGCAGAAGCTGTTATGGGCAACAATGCCTCGACAACCAATGCGGATGCGCTGTTGTATTTCAACAAAGTGCGCACCAGGGCCGGTCTTGCGCCGGTAACATCCCTGGATGCTGAGACCCTGTTCAGGGAAAAAAGAGTGGAGCTGGCGGCCGAAGGACATTTTTGGGAAGATCTGGTAAGGCTTTCTTATTACAACGAACCCAAGGCTATCAAGAAGCTTAACGAGCAGGAACGGATCCTGTTCACTTATGACAGCGGCGTTGTAACAAAGGGCGACCCGCTGGCAGCCATTACGCCGGCCAACACCACTACATTCAAATTCCCGATACCCTCGCCGGAAGCGACGGCTAATCCCAAATTGTTAGAAGCTCCCGTGCCTTACTCGTTTTAAAAATCAAGAGAAATGAAAAAGATCATATATAACAGAATAAGTTTTCTTCTGTTTGGCTGCATTGCTGCGGTTTTACTAGTACTTTCTGCCTGCGAAAAGGATGACGTAGCCTCGCCACCGCTTATCACTGAAATCCGAAATTACGAGGCATCGCCCAGCGACACCGTGGTGCAAACGCTGATAGCCGGTCAATGGGTGGTATTGCTCGGGCAGAACCTGGGAGAGGTTTCTCAGGTCTATTTCGGCAGTATCCCGGCGTCCATTAACCAGACTTTAATGACCGCCCAAAGTATTGTGGTGAAGGTGCCAACGATTCCGTTCGATTCGGTGGCAAGAGATAAGGTGAATATCGTTACGGTCGTCAACAGCAGCGGTTCCACATCTTTTAGCATCAACATCACGGGTTCGCCTATGATTTCCCGCATCAGAAATTACGCCGCAGCGCCCAAGGATACGATTGCGAGCAGATTGCTTCCCGGGCAGACTGTTAACATTGTTGGATATAACCTTAAAAACGCGACGAAAATAGCATTCCAGGGAGTGGACGCCAATTTGACCGGGGCTATCTACACCGATTCGAGTGTGATCGTGAAGGTTCCAGGCAATTTCTCCGGCGCGGATCCTTTACTGGCGAATAAAATCACTTATGGGACAGCAGTCGACACAATCAATTATTCCATCGTGATTTTCGACCCCGCCATCCTGGAATATTACAAAGATCCCTTGTTCACATTGCTCGCAGGCGGAATAGGCAAAGAGAAAACGTGGGTACTCGACCTGGATGCAAAGGGCGGTTCAGCCAAATTCAAAGGTCCATTGTACTTCTCCGGCGTCGATTACGGCTGGGATAACCAGTGTACCAAAGCAGGGGGAGATTGCTGGCTGTACGATGCGAGTTATGAAAGCTGGATGGGTGCATTGCAGGACTACGGCACGATGACATTCGGCATCAAAGGCGGTTCGGCCGAGGCTGTTGTGAAGGTTACCCAAAAAGGGATAGCCAAAAGCGGGACTTTCCAGGGTAGCTACTTTTTAGACACCAAGACAAAAACCATCTCGTTCACTGGCGCCGTTCCGCTCAATATGGGCAGGGATCAGGTCTGGTCCAAAGCATATGTGATCAGTCTCAAAGAGGACAGAATGCAACTCGCGTTCAAGGATCCGAATAAGGCCGAATTTGCCATTCACAACTATATCCGCAAATGACGACAACCCTTCGCTGGCCCGACCTTCAATAGAAAAGTGGATTCCCGCCTCGGCGCTTACAGCGATGAATCAACAGACTGGTTGAGGCAAAATACTACCCAAATTATTTTGTTGACCGTTGGTTAACTGAATGCGACCAGACTGGCTAAAAGAGCGAGGCGTGGTACCATTTTGGTGGGATGGAAGGGCCGCCCTGGGAAGGGCCACCCTGGGAAGGGCCACCCTGGGAAGGGCCGCCCGGGGAGGGCCGCTTACTAGGTAGAGAATAAGCATCACATCGACGCCCCTGACATGGGAGTTTGATAAAGAAACCCGTGCGAGACGCAGGTACCAATGGATAACACGCGCACTATGATTCTCCCACAAGAGAAAAATCAAACAAATCAATTAAAAGAACTTAAAATGAAAACCCCAATATTTTACCTGGCAAAAATCGGCCTTGTCTGCACATTTCTGTGCTGTGTGTCGATCACAGCCTTTGCACAGAATGTCACTATTTCAGTAAATGCAACGCAGAACAAACGCCTGATTTCACCATTCATATATGGGAAGAATGATTTCCTTGATCGGCCTATCCAATTTTACAAAGATGCGGGGCTGCGCTTCTCGCGGATGAACGGGGGGAATAATGCATCAGCCTATAACTGGCGTCAAAAACTGGCAGTCCATCCCGATTGGTACAACAATGTTTACCCTGCTGATTGGGATGCATTGGCCCAGAAAGTGAATGCCAATTTTTCCGGGATGCAAGGGATGTTTGCTTTTCAATTGCTGGGCAGAGTTGCATCCGACGGCAGTAATAACTTCAACGACTGGGCTTTCAACCAATCGCAGTACTGGTCGGGGCACGGGCAGAATTTAGCGGGTGGGGGACAAGTTAATACCAGCGGCGGGAGCCAGGCCCTCGTTGACGGAAATATTGAGTTGTTCAGCAAGCCATGGCCGGCCGATTCTTCGGTAGCAATTCTTGATCACTGGTTTGGTACGAATGGTTTGGGACTTAACAAGGACCAGTTCCGGTACTGGAGTATGGATAACGAGGTAGATATCTGGAATGGGACACACGACTGGGCTATGCCGACGTTGTTATCGGCTTCCGCATTTGTCGACCGCTTCATTGAATTAGCGAAGAAGGCCAAAGCCATAGATCCCACCATCAAAATCTGCGGACCTGTTACAACCTCTGAATGGCAGTGGTACAAGTGGTCCAACGAAAGTATATGGATAGATGGCAGGTACTATCCCTGGATGGAGTATTTCATCAAACGCCTTGGCGATGAGTACAAGGTGAGCGGTGTCAAACTCCTGGATGTACTGGACATTCACAATTACCCCTGGTATAATGGTGATGATGCCGCAGCATTGCAGGGGCACCGGATCTATTACGATGAAACCTATGATTATCCGGGTTCAAACGGCCTTAAATCGAGCACCGGCGGATGGGATAACTCGCTTACCAAACAGTATATTTTCAAACGTATCGATGACTGGTTAACCGAGCATTTTGGGCCAAACCACGGCATCACGCCGGGTGTAAGTGAGTGGGGCACTATGTCGGGCAGCAATCCAAGCCTCGAATCTGTGATCTACGGTTCGCACCTGGGCACATTTGCAAACCATGGTGTCGAATTGTTTGCTCCGTGGAACTGGTCTGTCGGTATGTGGGAAACACTGCACCTTTTTAGCAGGAATGCAAAGGAATACAGTGTTTTGAGTACTTCTTCCGATGAAAACATGGTGTCCGGCTACGCTTCCGTAAACACGAATGCCGACTCATTAACACTAATGCTGATCAATCGCGACATGAATGCCTCCCGCACGGTTACGATCAATCTGAGCAATTTCAGTGTTGCCAACGGAAATTACCGAACATTGCAGCTGGCCTCTTTACCGTCGGCGGAGACTTTCGTGTCGCATACCCAGAATGCGTCGCAGGAAAGCACAGTAGCGGTAAATGCAAACTCGCTGACTATCACTGTTCCCGCACTTTCTACAACGGCCATTTTGCTGGCTAACCAAACTGCTTTGCCCGTGCATCTGATCAGTTTTTCGGGAAAGGCTTCATCCGAGGGGAATATATTGAGTTGGAGCACTGCAGAGGAAACAGACAACGAGGGATTTGAAATTGAGAGAAGTCAGAATGGTGTGGCGTTCGAAAAAATCGGTTCTGTAAAAGGTAAGGGTACAACATCCGTCAGCGTCGACTACCAGTTTATCGACAAAAAACCGCTGGCAAACGCCTATTACCGTTTGAAACAGCTGGATTTTGACCATAGCTATACATTTTCGCGTAGTATCCATGTGAAAAATGACTACGGGATTAAAATGATCGTTTACCCCAATCCGGTCAGGGGAATACTGAATTTCGATGTTCCGCCGGCCAAAAGGCGGTTAGTTGTCCGGAATACGGCGGGAGTTGTTTTAGACGACAAAACCGATTTTTCGGAGAGCTCTTATGATACTTCGCACCTTCCCAAAGGCCTGTACCTGATCTCGCTGGGAGTGTACACATTTGATGTCCTTGTAGAGTAAATGGGGCGAACAATCCTGACAACATTAATTACCATAAACTGCAACCAGTTAGAATGAAAAGTACAACCGACAGACGTACCGCACTGAAAAACATTGTCACCGGAGCGGGAGCTTTGAGCCTGCCGTTATCGATTACCAACGTCATGGCTGCCTCCCAAAAAAGCCTTGGCCCTAAACTCAACGGAAAAATCAAACACTCCGTTTGCCGCTGGTGCTACGGCAAAATCCCTTTGGAAACGCTTGCCGTGGAGGCAAAGAAAATAGGACTTACTTCCATAGAACTTTGCGGAGTGGAAGAATGGCCGATATTGAAGCAACATGGCCTGATGTGTGCGCTTCCATGGGGAGAAGGCCTTACCAGAAGCCTGGATAGAGGCTTTAATGATCCCAAAAACCATGAGGAGCTGATCAAAGGTTTTACCGATATCATTCCCAAAGTGCAGGCAGCTGGTTACAATCAGATCATTTGTTTCTCCGGGAACCGTCGGGGTATGAGCGATGTGGATGGCATGATGAATTGTGCCGTTGCACTTCGCAAATTGATGCCGCTTGCTGAAAAACACAATGTTACGCTCGTAATGGAGCTGCTGAACAGTAAAGTAGATCATAAGGACTATATGTGCGATCGTACGGAATGGGGCGCCGGGCTATGCGAGATGGTCGGGTCGGAGAAATTCAAACTGCTTTATGATATTTACCATATGCAAATCATGGATGGCGACGTAATTGCCACCATCAGGAAATACCACAAATACATCGCGCATTACCACACAGGCGGCGTCCCCGGCCGACACGAAATTGATGAAACGCAGGAGCTTCACTATCCGGCTATCATGAAGGCCATTGCCGATACAGGTTATAAGGGCTTTGTCGGCCAGGAGTTTATCCCAAGCCGTAATGACGATCTTGCATCCTTGAAACAAGGTGTTACCATTTGCGACATTGCCTGACGGTCCGCTGACCGTCGAAAAACTCAATTCCATCCGCTGGCCTCTCCCTCCGGCCAGCGGATTCCTGGTGAATGCATGCCCTCCCATAATTCAAAAAGGAAAGAGAAAGCAAACCAACTAAAAGGAATTCAAGATGGAAAAACGAGTACTTTACCTGGCCACAATGTGCCTGGGATGGGCACTGTTATGCTCAACGATCACAGCCTTCGCGCAGAACGTCACTGTTTCAGTGAACGCGACTCAGAACAAACGCCTTATTTCACCCTACATTTACGGACGAAACGAAAGCTTCGACAAATCAGACCAGTTTTACAAGGATGCGGGACTGCGCTTTGCGCGGATGAACGGGGGAAATAACGCGTCTGCTTACAACTGGCGTCAAAAACTTGCGGTTCATCCCGACTGGTTCAACAATGTTTACGGTGCCGATTGGGATGCCAATGCGCAGAGAATTAATAACAACTTCTCCAACATTCAGGGCATGTTTGCTTTTCAGTTACTGGGCCGGGTCGCATCCAGCGGGCAGAACAATTTCCCCGACTGGGATTACATGCAGGCCCACCCGGGGTGGAATGGTTATCACCAGAATCTTGCTGGTGGCGGCACACCTAATCCGGATGCCTCGGGAGCGGCCCTGGTGGATGGGAACAAGGATCTGTTCAGTAAGCCCTGGCCAGCCGACTCTTCGGTAGCCATTCTTAACTCCTGGTTTGGGACCAATGGCAAGGGGTTCAATAAAAGCAAGTTTGTTTACTGGAGTATGGATAACGAGGTAGATATATGGAGCGGCACGCACGATTGGGCAATGCCGACCCAGCTGTCAGCCGCCGTATTTGTCGACCGCTACATAGAGCTCGCCAAGAAAGCGAAAGCTTTATATCCGGGCATCAAGCTTTGCGGTCCGGTTACAACCTCCGAATGGCAGTGGTACAAATGGTCCAATGAAAGTATATACATCAACGGTAGGTATTATCCCTGGATAGAGTATTTCATCAAACGCCTGGGTGACGAGTATAAGGCAACTGGTATCAAACTGGTAGATGTACTGGATATTCACAACTATCCCTTTTATAATAACGATACCGAGGCATTACAGGGGCACCGGATTTATTACGATGAAACCTATGATTACCCGGGTTCGAACGGCATCAGGACCAGTACGGGCGGATGGGATACCTCCCTTACGAAGCAATATATTTTTAAGCGGATTGACGGCTGGTTAACCGAACATTTTGGCGCCAACCATGGCATAACGCCCGGTTTGAGCGAGTGGGGCACGATGTCGGGCAGCAACCCAAGCCTTGAATCGGTTATCTATGCCTCGCACCTTGGCACATTCGCCAACAATGGCGTGGAATTGTTTTCACCCTGGAACTGGTCTATCGGAATGTGGGAAACACTGCACCTCTTTGCCCGCAACGCCAAGAAATACAGCGTATCCAGCACTTCTTCCCTGGAAACCACGGTTTCTGCCTATTCCTCGGTAAACGAAAGCGCCGATTCTTTGACGGTGATGCTGGTAAACCGTGACATGAGCGGTTCCCGCACGGTTACGATCAATCTGAGTAATTTCAATGTGGCTAACGGCAATTACCAAACGCTGCGGCTGGCCTCCTTACCGGCAACTGAGACGTTCGTATCGCATACCCAAAATGCATTGCAGCAAGGCACGGTATCCGTCAACTCCAACTCCCTGACCATTACCGTTCCTGCGCTTTCCACGACGGCTATTCTGCTGAAAGCGCCTTCGGTCACCTATGTTACCTTTAACAACCGGGCCACCGGAATGTTGATGGATGGCATGTACCGATATTCGGATGGTTCGCTTGCGGGCCAGTGGCATTCCAGCGGCAGCACGGCACAACAATGGTCATTTGAAACAACCGGAAGTTATGTGAAAATAAAAAACCGGGCGTCAGGCCTGTACCTGGATGGCAATGGAAGCGCAACCAATGGAGCTGGCGTTGTTCAAAAGCCAAGCAGCAACAGTAATAACCAGCAATGGTCGCAGGAGGCAGCAGGAGGCTACGTGAAGTATAAAAACCGCGCTACCGGTCTGTACATCGATGGTTTAGGCACTTCGCAAGATGGGGTGGATTTAGGCCAATGGCAGACCAGCAGCAGCTCCAATCAGCAATGGTCGATCACGACTGTGGGTTCACCGAATGGAAGGCAAAGCGCATTGTTGCCTGATTTAAATGGCCCTGAGGATTCCGAAATCAAATTTTATCCCAATCCTTTCGTCTCGAATTTCAAACTCGAAGTACCGGATTCCGGCGAGCCATTTGATGTTGTATTTTTTGACATGGCGGGAAGAGCAGTGGAAACTTCCACGCATTCGGGCGGTTCTAATGCATTGACACTGGGATCCACGCTGAAACCCGGGTTGTACGTGGTGAAGGTAAAAGGCGTAAGCTGGTCAAAATCTTTTAGGGTTCTTAAAAAATAGTCTACATCCGCAACCCACAGAAAAGCCGTTTTCCTGATTGGAAGACGGCTTTTTTGCATATAGCTGTTAAATTCAGCCTTATCATGGCTAGAAAATAGAAGAGTTGATTTTTCTCTGGTATGGGATGTGAGTGGAAGAGCTTACTTGAAAATTAACTAGACATTGGACCGATTTAACGGAAGAAAATGCCGTTTCAGAATCCCGGGGCTATATTTTTGAAAGAAATGAATATTAAAACCGTAAAAGATTGCGGACACATTGATTATTCCAACGCTCTAAATATCAACTGCTTCCTGGTTTCATGCTTGGTAACCGAAAGCAATCTTCCCAATTTAATATCTGAAATTAAATTTTTAAGAAGTTGTGTTTTTGCATCGTCAGTTATATTTGGCGATCCGTCGGGGCCGGTTTTGGGATGGAGGAACATTAAATACAGATTATTGTCTTTGACAATAACATAAAAATAAGTTCGGTAACCGCCGGATCCTCCAAGACGCTTTTTAATGTATGGATTCTCTGCGTGCCCTCCCAAACGTCTGCCACCCGAGAAGTCTATCTTTTCCGCGAAAAAATATTCAATGATTTCTCTTTCCAAATCTCTGTAAGCATTCTTCTTACTGAGCTTTTTAAATATTTTCTCGAACTCGGCTGTGCAGAAGATTTTCATTAAAGATTTGAAAGTTCCTCCATTGCATCATTGAATTCCCTAGAGTTAGGCAATGTAATAACCGCAGATGTTAAATCAGAAATGGCTTCACCCAAATCCTCGATTGCTTCTTTGTAGGCTTCGAACTCTTTCGCGGCTATTCCATTAGTTATTACTGGTTGAACCGTTTCAATGTATTCCTGCTCCATACTATACCAAACCTGCGAGGAATCAAGTAATCCTACTACTGTCTCCTTTACCTTTTCGTCTGTGATATCAACCCAGGTGAGTTCGGCCAGATAGGTGCTGACGGTTCTGGCACTTGACGTTTTTCTTATCAGGTTGTCTTTTAATTTATTGATGGCCAGGCTTATAGATGAAACTAAATCCTTTTGATCTTTCGCGCCTTTTACGGTTGCCGGGGTAGAAACAGCCTTTCTCAGTCCCTGAGTGAGTCTGTGAATATTTGGCTTGGTGGCGATCATAGTTGACGTTTTTATCTTAGTTCAGTAAACCTTGGTTGGACAAGATAACAAATTAAAGCAAAAAAAGAATCTCCTCTGACGTTGCAGCCACAAGAACGTTTGAGGCTCACCTCCCCCCAATCAACCGGCGCTGGTTCCGCGATCCTTTTAAACACATCCCATTGAACGCCCCTCTGGCCACCGGGAGAAAATATCATACCGATAATGCAACTTAGAAATGGAAAAACCGGTATTTTACCACGCATTAACTTGCCTGGTGTGGGCATGCTGATGCCATTCACTTTATCTATCCGGCCTATTTTAAAAAACAATGACGAATTCGAGTGCCCACAATAACCTCAGATTAATGGTTGAAAGTCTTGTCTCGCTTTCGGAGGAGGAATGGGCCTTGCTGGGCGGCGCTTTTACGGAAAGGGCCGTGGACAGCAAAACGGTCATTACCAGTGAAGGGGAAATTGAAAAGGAAATCTATTTCATCGCCTCCGGTTTGGTCCGGCTATTTTATAAGACCAAAGACAATGATCAGATCACTGCCTTTATATTTTGTGAAAACATGTTCGCCAGCAGCCTGGAAAGCTTCATCAGGCAGCAACCCAGCACACAAAATCTTGAAACACTGGAAAATTGCACCTTACTGGTACTCAGCAAAGATAAGCTTGACGCACTTTACGAGCAGGTCCCTAAGACCCATGTGCTCATGCGAAAAGTGATGGAGGCCCGTTTTGTTGCCTCGCAGCAACTGCTGTCATCTTACATTCTGGCTGGTCCCAAGGAACGGTACGAGCTGTTCGCGCATCAGTATCCGCATCTGGTCCAGCGCGTACCGCTATACATCCTGGCCACGTTTCTGGGAATAACGCCGGTTTCGCTCAGCCGGATCCGCCGGCGGATTGCCCAATCGGGCTGATTTCTTATCTTTTGTTAAGGAATAACCTTTTTGACAGGGAATATCTTTGCGACTCATCAAAAAACAAAAAATACTATGATTCGCTCCTGGATGATAATCCTGTTTGTCATGTTAATGTCCTTTCAAAGTAATGCTCAGCGCGAGCCTTCTCCCGGTCGGTTTGAGGTCGAGGCAGACCCGATTGCTTTCATACTTAACGGGTACTCATTTCATGTTGGCTATACGAAAGGGCATTTGCGGTTTGATGCCGGTGTTTTCGGGATTAAACAGCCCGATTTTGCCCTCGATAATAAACTTTTCTCGGTTTTTAGCTCAGGAGGCGGAGTAAAGGTCGATTACCTGCTACGCCCAAACCGGGGGCTTTTCTTTGGCCTGCAATCGGATTATGCCACCGACAAGATTGGTTTGAAGTCCGACGAAGACACCCAGTCTGTAAGCGGTGTGACCCTTGGATTGCGAACGGGTTACCGGTTCATGTTTGGTAAACAAGAACGTCAGTTTAAAGGCCTTTACCTGGTACCGTGGGTAGGTTTGATCCATTCATTTAACCCTTCGGTAGTAACAAAAAGCGGGCATGCTTATTCGCAGGCGAGCTGGTCCATTTTTCCGACGATCCATCTGGGCTACCGGTTTTAAGGGAAGCAAAAAAGAGAGAGCCTGCGAGCGATTCACAGGCCCCCTCTTTACAACCAGGCGGCGTGCAGAAAGAAATTTTTCAACAGCGATCAGCTATTGTGTAATCACATCAATTTCGCCATAACCCACATCGCCATTTCCCTGGGTGTTTTGGAGTGCGCGAAGTTTGATATATCGTGCTCTAACCGCGTCGAATGGTTTGATCTGGATTAATGGGTTATTCCTGATATTGGCGAATTCCCCCTCAGCAGCCAGTTTCCAGGTCTGGCCATCAGTTGAAACATAAAACTGGAAATGGGAGATAACCCCCTCTGTTCTTCCCTGTCCTGGAAGATAGCTGAAACCGGTCAATGTCTCCTCTTTGCCTAAATCAATGGCGATATCAACCGGCATTTTCTGGTCCCGCGGCTGATACCAGGCCGTGTTGAGGTTTCCGTCGATCACCGCACCGGATTTTTCGTCTGTAAGGTTTAGAAGCTTCCAGTTTTTGTGGGTTATATCAAATTTCTCCCGTGCCTCGGGGCTGCCCGCTCCCGATTTCAAATCCACGGCGATCGTGCGGATGTCGATCTTTCCGTCAGTCTGAATGGGTGCGGTGTACCTTTTTGACTGCTTGCCCGGCGCACTGCCGTCGAGGGTGTAATAAATAACGGATTCTTTATCAGCCGCTTCTATGGTCACGACGCCATCCTTATCCCTGCTGATGACCGGCGCGGTGAGTACCTGGGGGGCATTGTAAACCCCAATGTTGGAAATGACAGGAGCGCTCTTTGCATCGTTAATGGTGAAGCGGAGTTGCGTCGCCTGAACGGTTGGGAAAACGAGTATTCGTTTATATCCGATCGTGCTTTGGGAAGCAAGCTGTCTCCATTCGTTTCCTACCTTCGCTTCGAGTTGAAAGGATTTCACCCGCTGACCAAGAGGAATGTACTCCTGCACCAGGAAGCGGTTAAAGGTGGTGGGCTTTCCAAAATCAATAGTCAGTGAAGCGGACGTCAGGTTATCATCTGTTGCCCAGTAGGTGTCTTTCTT
The DNA here is from genome assembly GCF_038440355.1 of Dyadobacter sp. OTU695. Classification (NCBI taxonomy): domain Bacteria; kingdom Pseudomonadati; phylum Bacteroidota; class Cytophagia; order Cytophagales; family Spirosomataceae; genus Dyadobacter; species Dyadobacter sp. OTU695. Next base: position 269,422 of record NZ_JASATN010000004.1, read on the forward strand.
TCCGTCCAGGGCTTTATCCGGACCATAGGCTTTCACCTTGCCGCGGATATTCGACGCAGTGACTTTTTGATTAGCGGCCAGATCTACTGCGAAGGTTTTTTTAACGGTTTCGGCCAGTTCTAAAACCGCTTTTTCATCGTTTTCATGTATGAGTCCTCTTTTATCGACCGGGAAATTGAGCAATAATGTCCCGTTGCGTCCAAAAGAGCTGTAATAGGTTTCGAGCAGCCGTGGCAGCGTTTTAACCTTGCCGTCTTCATATTCATGATAAAACCATCCCGGACGAATGGAGGTATTGACTTCACCCGGTACCCACGAATCCCCGTTTTCCAGGCCATGGCGCAGCATTTCCCTGCTGACTTCGCCGGTGGCATTCAACAGGCTCCAATTCTTTTCACCCACATGTCCATCCTCGGTTCCCACCCAACGAAGGTCTGCCCTGTCACCGCCATCGTTCCAAATGACGATGTTTGGCTGCAATTTTCGGATCAATTTGTAGGTATTGGGCCAATCGTAATAGGTTTTGGCATCAATGCGGCGTGTTTCGTTAGCGCCGCCGTAGTATCCCGAACCCCCGTTTGCACCATCGAACCAGATCTCGAAAACCTCGCCGTAATTTGTGAGCAGCTCGGTAAGCTGGCTTCGGAAATAGGTAATGTATTCAGGTTTGCCGTAACCGGCATAATTGCGGTCCCAGGGCGACAGGTAAATTCCCAGTTTAAGGCCATATTCTTTACAGGCGTCGGCCAATTCCCGAACGATATCACCCTTTCCTGCTTTCCAGCCGGAATTTTTTACAGAGTACTCTGTGTACTTCGAAGGCCAGAGACAAAACCCGGAATGATGTTTGGCCGTCAGGATAATGCCCTTCATTCCGGCTGCTTTACACACCCGCGCCCACTGGCGGCAATCCAGTTTTTCAGGATTGAAAATCTTGGGGTCATCTTCCCCGTATCCCCATTCCTGATCGGTAAATGTGTTGGTAGAAAGGTGTATAAAGGCATAGTATTCCATTTGCTGCCACCTGATCTGGTTTTTGTTGGGCACCGGGCCAAATGGCTTGGGAGGGCCAGGTTGTCCCAGGCAATTTACCGGCAATTGCGTGGTTAGCAGGGCCATTAGTAGTCCGCTCACGATGCCCAGTTTCCGGTTTGATAAGAAGCCTTTCGATGGATGTTTTTTCATTACCTGCTATTGATTTTTGATAGTTAGTCGTCAGTTAATTTTTATTGATTTGCTCCAAAGGCTGCCACGTCCGGTTTCCCCCAGCTACTAATCGCTGACCAGGGAGAAGATTTCGATACCGCAATTTTCGATCACAAACCAGGCATCAAAACTAGGTCGCGTCCCTGGCAAAAATTGCACGGAAAAAATACTTTTTTTTGACTGAAACAGACTTTTGAAAAATCGGGCTTCTTCTTTATGGGGATTGCCGGGCAGTCGGGTATACCTCTCCCTGGTTCGTGTCTTTCTTTGAAGATGGATATATTTTTTGTAAAATATCAAGTTTGAATATGGGGATTTTTCTTTTTGCTTGTCTGTAAGAGGTATTTCACGAGTTACTTCTTACGAAAAGCAACGTTTATGAAAAAATCAATCCGATTAATGGCTCTGTTGATTGCCTTGACAGGAGCCCTGAATTTCTTCGCCAGCGCGCAAACCTACAACTGGCGATCCGTGAGAATAGGCGGGGGCGGCAACGTCACAAGTATTAAGGCGCATCCGAAAGTGCCAAACCTTTTTTTTATCACTACCGACGTCGGCACGCCTTACCGCTGGAACCATGCAGCTCAGAAATGGGAAGATTTGATGTGGTATGATAAAATGCCGACAACGTACTGGAATTGGGAGGCCGCCGCCAAATGCGGGGACCTTGCTTTTGATCCCAGTGATGCAACCGGAAATATCCTTTATGCGACGCATCAGACAGGCAAAGGAACGGTTCCCGGCGGCGGGGCCTCTCCCGGGACGGTCATGAAGTCGGTGGACCGGGGCGCTACATGGACCGACTGCGAGCTTCGCATAACAGTGTTGCCTAATAGTGATCAGACTTTCACAGACCGTCTGGTTGTAGATCCGAACAACAGTAATGTGGTTTATGTGACAACCCGGGCAAATGGTACCTATAAAAGCACAGCCGCCGGAGCGGTAGGATCATGGACGAAGGTGAATACTACTTTGCCGGATTCGGTGTCGGGCAGGTTTATCTTTTTTGACAAAAGCGGCGGTATGGTCAACGGCGTTACCCGAAATATTTTTCTGGGTGGCAAGGCCGGTGTGTATCGCAGTACAGACGGAGGAAACACTTTCGCATTGATGATCGGAAGTCCGGCCGAACCGAGGCGCGCCAGCATCGCCGACGACGGTACTTTTTTTGTGACACGCTTACCATCAACCACTTATCGCCCGTTGGGAGGTTTTACATTACATAAATGGAATGGAAGCAGCTGGATCGATATTACACCGGTTGCCGGCAAGGAGTTTAGTGGCGTAGGGGTTAATCCTTCGAACAGCAATGAGGTGATCGTGTCAACCACAGGCACCTGGAACCATGATGTCACTTACCGCAGCATTAGCGGTGGAAGCCAGGGCAGCTGGTCGTCAATGGTACCGGCAACCCGTGATGCCTCGGAAGCGCCGCATTCAGCTGGAAACGGGGCCGACGGAAATATCGGCCATAATATTAATGGTTTTGCCTGGGATCCCTTTAATGCCGGACATGTCTGGTTTTCAGATATGCTCGATGTCGGCCAGACGACCAATGTCTGGGCAAGCAGGGTTACCTGGAAACTACGTGATACCGGACTGGAAGAAATTGTAGTGGCCGGTCCAATGGTTTGTCCGCCATCGGGCCCCAATTATCTGGTTTCTACGACAGGCGATGTAGGTGGTTTTGACCATAAGTCGCTGGATTCTCCCCCTGCAAAAGGAATATCCGCCTGGTTTGCAACCCAAACCGGTTGCAATACATCCGGCGGGGCTGTTCAGTATACAGATCCGAATTTTATTGCGCGTGTAGGAAGCGATGGCTGGAATGGTGTAGGCATTGGAGGTTATTCTACCAATGGCGGAGATTCTTACGTGAAATTTGCTTCGATTCCGGGAGCAAGGGGCAGGATCGCCGTTTCTGCTACCAGCAGGAATATGGTCTGGGTCACGCAAGGTGGTTTGACTTATCGCTCCGATAACCTGGGTGCCAGCTGGACAGCATGTAACGGCGTTCCGAATGCGGTTTTAAAGCCAGGCGATATTTACCAGATATGGGCTGGAATGCAGCCGTTGGCAGCCGATAAAGTAAATGGCAACGTCTTTTATATTTATGCCAGTGGTAAGATTTATAAGAGCACTGATGGCGGGGTGAATTTCGCGCCAACTGCGGCAACTAACTTACCTAATGTTGGTAATGTGGCCCAAATGAACCTGGAAACCACACCTGGCAAGGAAGGCGATATCTGGATAGCATTCTCCGGTGACGGCCTGTTCCACTCCACAGATGGCGGCCAGAGCTTTACCAAAGTCAATCCGGATGTTATTAAAAAACCCAAATGGGTTGCCGTCGGCAAGGCAGATACGACAGCATCGTCCAATCCGGTGATCTATGTAAGTTCGGAAGGTACGGCGATGAATGGGGTTTCGTACGGAGTTTTCCGGTCTGACGATAATGGTGCTACCTGGACGACGATTGTTAACCCGGTTCCTGGCATTGTGAGTACCATGGTGGCCGATTTGCACGGCAGGGTATATCTTGGAATTGGCGGCAATGGCATTTTTGTGGGCGAACCCGCGGGCGGACCGATCGTTTCTGTGGCTGTGACACCTGCTGCTGATTCTGTTATAGTAGGTTTTACAAAACAATTAAAAGCTACGCTTACTCCGGCTTACCCCACTAACAATGCAATTAGCTGGGCCTCGTCTGACCCGGGCATTGCAACCGTTAATGCGAGCGGATTGGTTACCGGCGTCGCTCCGGGCCTCGCTACCATTACCGTGACGACGCAGGATGGTGGTAAAACTGCCCAAAGCAGCATAAAGGTTACGCCTGTCGTCGGTGTAGCAAGTGTAGCGCTCGACTCGGCGATCACAATAGGATTAGGTACCAGCAGAAATCTGAACGCAACGGTGCTCCCTGCCAACGCAACGAACAAGAAAGTGAGCTGGGCTTCGTCCGATACAACTGTTGCCAGGATCAATTCCAGCGGGTTGGTCACGGGCTTAAAACTGGGTACGACGACCATTACTGTCACCACAGAAGACGGGGCCAAAACCGCGGCATCCCTGTTGACGGTTGGAACCATCGTTATTGCGAACAATTGCGGAGGACCAACCATTGGTAATTTTATAGCAGATACCCCGCAATCCGCATCTATGTGGACTGCGACCGTTACGACGGCGATAGACTTGAGTGGAGTCGTAAAACCTGCGCCAGCTGATGCCTATAAGACACAGCGCGTTGCCGGACAGCCGCTGATTTACCAATATGATAATCTGATCCCGAATTCATTATATGTGGTGAGACTGCATTTTGCAGAGATCTCAACAACCATAACAGCGGGAAAAAGAAAATTCCATATGACGGTGGGCGCGGATACACTGCTTAAAAACTTTGACATTTTCACGGAAGCTGGCGGCAGAAATAAGGCCATCGTCCGGGAGTTTCCCATTAAATCTACTTCGGCGGGCCAGATACGGATGGTGTTCAGGCCGATTGCAAATCTGAATTACCCGGCTGTCAATGCGATTGAAGTTGGGCTTACCCCACTTACTTCTGTTGCTGTAAATCCTTCAAACGCTTCCGTAGGTGTAGGTGACACGACAAGATTGTCGGCCACCGTATTACCAGCGAACGCTACTAATCAAAAGGTAGTCTGGAGTTCTTCAAATACATCCGTTGTAAGTGTGGATGGAAGCGGACTTGTTAGGGGAATGTCACCGGGTACGGCTACCATTACTGCTACGACCGACGAAGGCCGCAAAACAGCTTCGTCTACGGTAACCGCCGCGAACATTGCAGTAAGCGGCGTTACGGTCACCCCGAATGCCGCCGTTGGCGTGAATAATGCAACAACCCTTGGTGCGACTGTTCAGCCTGCAAATGCCACAAATAAAGCCGTGTCTTGGGCTACTTCTGACGCTGGCATTGTTACGGTAAGTCAAAGTGGCGTATTGACAGGCATTTCGCCGGGGACTGCAACGGTTACCGTCACCACACAGGATGGAGCCAAAACAGCAAGCAGTACGATTACCGTATCCAATGTTTTAATCACATCGGTGACGTTGAGCAAACCGGCTGTGACCGTTGGCGTGGGGGATACAACTTCCATTAAAGCGGCAATAGCTCCCGCTAACGCGAGCAATAAAACAGTGGTGTGGAGCTCATCGAATCCCTCGATCGCTACGGTGAATGCGACCGGAATCGTAACGGCCATCGCTGTCGGCAGTGCCACTATTAGCGCCACTGCGCAAGATGCAGGCGGTGTCTCTAGTGGTTCGGCAGTTACGGTGGTTAGCGCCGGATCATGCGGTGTGCTTACCAACAATGGCTTTGAAAGTGGCTTTGTAAACTGGATCAGAAACCCGAATACTGCCGCTGCAACCATTGGCACGTCGGCGCAGAGCGGATTGAAGAGTGCGGTCATTACCGCGGACGGTGGAGCAATCAACTACGGAAAGACCATCGCAGTGACGGGAGGCACAGAAATCACTTTCGACGTTTGGGCCAAAGTGGAGGGAACGCCTAACCCTTCTAATAGCTCCCAATTGATATTGCCCTGGTGGGCCGGGATCGGAATCGATTTTTATGATGCGCAGGGAGTGAAAATTGCAAGCGGTACTACCCAGTTCCAGGTTCATCCGTTTGATCCGCCAAAAACAGCATACACCAAGTACTCTGTGACTAAATTGGCCCCTGCAAATGCCGCAACGATCGGTATCTGGGCTTCGAAAGCGGGTCCGAACGGAAAGTTTATACTGGATGATTTCTGTCTGACAATTGCTGCCCCTCCAATGATTGCTCAAACGGTTTCACTCGATAGTTTATCTGCCAGGACATTTGGGGATGCCGATTTTGATCCGGGAGCGGTGTCGAGTTCCGGTCTGCCGGTAAGTTATACGAGCTCGGATACGACGGTAGCCATCATTTCGAACGGAAAAGTGAAGGTTCTTGCACCTGGTACAACGGTGATCACCGCTTCGCAAAGCGGCAACGCCACCTACAATGCGGCGCAGCCTTCAAGCCGCACGCTGGTGGTTTCCTCTGGTCTGAAAGTGCTTTACAAGGACGGCGATAACGGGCAGGTCGATAACAATAATATCAAACCTTACCTGACTATTTCGAATGAAAGCGCAGTTGCGATACCATACAGCGAAATCACCGCGCGGTACTGGGTTACCGCCGAGAATTATGCGGGCATCAGCAAGTGGATCGATTACGCCGAGATGGGTAACAGCAAGGTGTCTATGGCCTACGTGGAGCTGGCAAAACCGCGCCAGGGTGCGTTGGGGTATGTCGAGTATGCATTCAATACCTCGGCCGGTAACCTGAATGCCGGAGCGAATTCGGGTGCGATACAATCGCGGTTTGCGAACGTGAACTGGGAAAACCTCTCTGAAACCGACGACTATTCGTTCAAAAGCGGCTCGGAATATGCTGTGAACAACCATATTACGTTGTATCGCAATGGTAAACTCTGGTGGGGCACAGAACCTGATACAGCTGCTGCGGCGGTGAATTTGAAGGTTTATTCGGAAAACAAAAATACGAATGCGTCACCAAGCTCGCTCAGCACGTGGATCAAAGTGGAAAACAATGGAAATGTGCCTGTCGACTATGCTGATCTTTCTGTCCGCTACTGGTTCACACCCGATGGCGCGGCAAACCTGAACTACTGGATCGATTTCGCCAAACTCGGTGCCGGCAATATTTCAGGACAGTTCACAGGTAATCAACAGAAGGTCAAAGCCGACACCTATTTCGAACTGAAGGCGGCACCTTCGCTGGGCAAACTGTACCCGTTGAGCAGTACCGGCAACATTCAGTACCGGATCGCAAAATCGGACTGGTCGGTACTCGACGAAAGCAACGATTACTCGTATAAGGCAGCGGGCGCCATCGCGGAGAACAGTAAGATCACGGTTTACTACAAAGGCCAGCTGGTGTATGGCGAAGAGCCTGCCGGCCAGGGTAACACCCGGTTTGGGGTCACCGAAACCGACGCTGCACCCGCCAGGCTGAAAGTAAGCGTGCTGGGTAATCCGGTCATCGGCGACCATGCCGACATTGTGGTCAGCGGGGCAAATGCATCGCCGCTCAGCATTACGGTGACAGACGCAAACGGTCGTTCATTGTTTAAAAAATCGGTTGTAAAACCGGTTGACAATGAGCGCCATGCATTACCGCTGGGCAAAAGTGCAGGACTGTATCTGATCAGGATCGCTTCTTCAAAGGATGTGATGGTGTTGAAGGTGTTAAAGCCTTAATATTTCCGTCGCTTTAATTACAGACTGTTTAAGTCCGGATCAGCGAAAGTTGATCCGGACTTTTTTACGGCGGTACACGAAGTCCATCTACACTTATGTTACCGAATAGAATTATTTATTGAAAAAAAAATATTATTTATAGTATGGGGATGGGTCTCGCCGACTTGTCTGTATGATCAAACTGCAAATTTGCAACTGGGTTAATGAAAAGCTATGGCCATTGATTCTACCAAAAAATTACTGCTTCCGCCGCCCGGGTCCGTGGATCTTTCCGCGCAAGACAACGAACCGGTGATGCTCCACGATGAATACCTGATCAGGGAAATGTTCGGGAAAGACCCTCAAAAGGGGTGCGAACTGCTTTTCAGGAAGTACTACACCAATTTATGCAACCATGCGATCCGGTTTGTGCATTCAGGAGAAGTGGCCGAGGACATTGTTTCCGAGGTGTTTGCGGCATTCTGGCAAAACCGGACGTTCGAGCTGATCTCGACATCCTACCGTGCCTACCTGTACAAGTCCGTCCGGAACCGGTCCTACAATTACCTGAAATGGGACCTGAACCGCACCTCTCCGATGGAAACGGTGGTGACGTCTTTCGCTGCCCATGCGCTCAATCCGTGCGAGGCTTTGCAATACAGCGAGCTGTATCAGCAGGTCGAACGCATTGTGCAGGAAATGCCACCGCAGTGCAGGAAGGCTTATCTGTTGAAACGCGTGGAAGGCAAAACCCTGGAAGAGATCGCGATTGAACTTCAAATCACGCCCAAATCGGTTGAGGCGCTCATCACCCGGGCCATTGCCAGGCTTCGTAACGGTTTAAAAGACAGCTGGTTTATATGTATTGTTTTTTGCTTTCAATAAAAAAGTGAGGCTGGTATGGGGTTGTGCACATCCTACTTGTCTGTCCCTTGAAAAAACCTGAGTAACGAGCCCTGTCCCTGTGGGAAATAATTTGTGGCCGGCTGAAACAATCCTAAGAGCCCTGTAAAAGCTAAAAAGTATAAAATGAAAGATTCCCTATCCAAAGATGTCCTGTTCGATTTTTTTGACGGAAGGACTACATCCATTCAGCGCAAGCTTGTCGAGGACTGGCTTGCCGATCCGCATAACGAGGAGCTTTATTATCAGTATCTGGACGAGTGGGAAAGCCGCCATCCGCAATTCGCGCCCAAAATGGACCACGCGTTGTCCAATTACATTTCATTGATCAACAACGAAGCCGTAGGCAGAGAAGTGCCGTTATCCCAGCCGGAGGTAAGGCAAACCAGCATCTGGAAAAGCGCCTGGCTATACGGCGCGGCGGCTGCGTGCCTGCTGATCGTGGCAGGTTTTGTTTTCAGGACCGAGTTGCTGTACAAGTCGCTGGTGTCGGGCAATGGCAGGATCTCATCCTACGAGTTGTCCGACGGGACCCAGGTTGTGCTTAATGCCAATTCCGTTTTGCGCGTCCCCAGGCTGGGCTTCGGTTCGGGCAATCGGGAGGTAATGCTCGAAGGCGAAGCTGAATTCAAAGTGGTGCACACCGAGCGCGACAGCCGTTTCATCGTTCGGATGAACAAGGATTATGTTATTGAAGTGCTTGGTACCGAATTTGTTGCCTTTTCCCGGAAGCGCGGCACCAAGGTCTTTCTGACAAAAGGAAAAGTAAAACTTAGCCTGCCCAGAGGCAAACAGCTTTATATGAAGCCCGGCAATCTTTTCGCTGCCGGAACAAATGGCGGGTTTACGCTAACATCCTCGCCCACACCCGCGCCTTTCGTCGCCTGGAAGCAGGACATGTTTTATTTCGATAACACACTGCTGTCGGAAGCGGTGGAACAAATGAACGAACGATTTAAAGTCGATGTGCGTATACTGGATCCCGTTCTTGGGCGCCGCCGCATTGGCGGTGTTTACAAAGCCAGGCAAGCCGAGGACTTGCTGACCATATTATCTGAGCTGCTCCATCTGGAAGTGGTAAAACACAGCGAATTCATTGAATTAAGAAAATCCGTAACCAACCCTAATCATGAGTAGCAGATTTTTACAAAAAACCCGCGTCGTGCTGATCATGCTATCTGTTCAGCAACTTTGCGTGGCGCAGGGTATTTCATTGGCCAGCCAGCCGAATGCGGCCCAGCCGGGTGCGGCCCAAGTGCAGCGCGGAGAGAACCGCACTAAAGTTAAAAACCTGAAAGACCTGCTCGTTGACCTGGGCAAGCAGTACCAGGTTAGCATATTGTTTGAAGAAGAAACCGTGAGCAATATAACGGTAACCGGTGCCAACTACCGCCAGGAGGGCAGCAAATTGGAAAAACAGCTGACCGACTTGCTCAAACCGTTTAATCTGCGTTTTAAAAAGGCTGGAAAAGAGGCCTATGTGATTGTACCAAAGAATGAGAAAAGGACTTCGGCAGTGGAAGCTGCCAGCATAGAAAGTGCGACCACAGCGCCGGCAATGTCAACTGAAGCCTCGGGTAAGCCCGATATTTCCCTGGCCAAACCCATGAAAGCCAGCCCGGAAGAAGTTACCGTGAAAGGCAAAGTGACCGATGAACGCGGGGACGGGCTTCCGGGCGTGAGCGTGGTGCTGAAAGGCTCCCAGCGCGGAGTAACGACCGATATTGGAGGTAAATTTGAAATTGCGGGCACAAGTGCGAACGATATTCTGATCTTTTCATTTGTGGGCTACCTCCCTGTTGAAGAGGTGGTCGGCAACCGGACGGTGGTGGATGTATCGCTTGCCGTAGATACCAAGGCGTTGGAGGAAGTGGTGGTGATCGGTTACGGAACCGCCAAAAAGAAGGACCTTACCGGCGCGGTTTCCGTGGTAGGTCGCAAAGAGTTCGGCGACGTGTCGGCTACTTCCGCCCAGCAGCTTTTGCAGGGCAAGATCGCCGGGGTGCAGATCGTCAATACAGGAGGCTTGCCGGGTTCCAATGCCAAGATCATTATCCGTGGCGTAGGCTCGCTGACGAATTCGGACCCTTTATATGTGATCGACGGCATTCAGGGCGGAGATATCAATTCGGTAAGTCCGTATGATATCCAGGATATTACAGTGCTGAAAGACGCTTCCTCGGTAGCGATATATGGCGCTTCCGCTGCGAATGGCGTGGTTTTAATTACTACAAAAAAGGGAAAGGCCGGAACGCCGAAAGTGACCTACAACGGCTACGCGGGCATTTCACAACCCTGGAAGAAACTGGATATGCTCAATGCAGCCCAGTACGTCCAGCTGGTAAAGGACATTGATGAAACCCAGGGCAACAAGGTGCCCGACAAGCTGAACACGCCCGATGTGCTGGTAACCCGCACGGATTGGCAAAAGGAGATTTTCAGAAATGCAAAGATTACCGAACACTATGTAAATGTAACAGGAGGAAGTGACAAGGCTACTTATAATTTTTCGGCCGGATACACCAATCAGGAGGGCATTATGAAAGATTTCGGCTATCAGCGGATCAATTTACGTACGCAGCTGGAAGAGCAGATCGGCAAGCGTATCCGATTGGGACAAACCATTAATTTTAAATACAACAGAACAACCGGGAATGCGGCCAGTTTCGTGGAAGCGCTGCGCATGCCACCTTATGCGCCTACCATGGACCCGACGAACCTGGGCGGGTATAGCAAGGTAACTACGATCCTGGACCAGAATGATGCACTGAACCCGTTGCCCGGTATTTATCTGACTGAAAAACTGTCGAGGAGCGTTTCCAATCTTTTCCAGCTTTGGGGTGAAGTAGACATTGTCAATGGATTGAAATTCAGAACGCAGGCCAATATTGGCCTTTCCAACAGCAACAGTTATAACTATACCGGTGAATATCTGAACGGCAATACCAAAACAGATCGCAAGATTGATGAGAGCTATTCGTTCGCAGTCTCGCCGATCATTGAAAATATCCTGACCTATTCCAAAACCCTGGGCCGTCACGACTTCTCTATCATGGCCGGCAACACCTTTAATGAAGGCAACAGAAGCCGGAGCGTTAATCTTACAGGCGCGGGTTTTACCAACGACCTGATCAAGCAGATCGGGGTTTCCAAATCCAACAGCATTACCGGTGCAGGGTCTGGTATTTATGCCTCACGATCGTATTTCGGCCGCCTTACCTACGCATTTCATGATCGCTATCTGGTTAATGCGTCGTTCCGGCAGGACATTAACCCGGCATTTGGCAAAGCTTACCGAAAGGGGAACTTCCCCTCGGTGGGCGTTGCCTGGAAGCTGGCCAATGAGGATTTCATGAAAGGAGTAAGCTTTATTTCCGACTTGAAACTCCGTGGCAGCTGGGGTATCACCGGCAATGCGAACATCGGTCTGTTCCTCACCGATCCGACCGTTTACCGGGGCTACGGAAACAACAACATTGTGTATTCATTTGGAGAAAACAAGGCTTTCCAGCAAGGAGCGACAGTTACCCGCGTGCCAAACCCGTTCCTCAAATGGGAAGAAACCACGCAGGTCGACTTCGGTATTGACTTCGGTCTTTTGCAAAACAGGCTTCAGGTGAGCCTGGACTATTACAAACGCGACAGTAAGGATTTGCTGCTGGATGTGAAACTGCCCGTTTCTACGGGCCTGGGCGATGTTTATAATGAAGCGAGTATGGTCCAGAATGCGGCCAATGCCGTCAACAAGGGTTTCGAGGCGGCAGTTTCCTATGCCGGTCAGGCGGGCGATTTCAATTACAGCATCTCTGCCAACACGGGCTACAATAAGAATAACGTGGTTTCACTCGGTAACGGCGCCCCGATCGTGAGTGGGAGTACCAATGGTGGAATTAACATCACCAAAACCGACGTAGGCGCGGCAATCGGATCGTTTTATGGTTTCAAAGTGGACCACGTCGTGTCCAGCACCGCCGAGGTGGCCCGTTACAACGAGCAGGCTGTCGCAAAAGGCTTCAAGTCTTATCAGGATGGTCTGAAAGCGGGCGACATCGTTTACCAGGATTTAAACGGAGACGGACAGATTACCGATTCGGACCAGGCGTTTCTGGGTTCGGCCATTCCGGTGTGGACTTTCGGCGGCTCAGTCAATTTATCCTACAAGGCATGGGACCTTTCAATGGGCCTGGCCGGGATCGGGGATGTAAAAGTCTACAATGCATTGCGCTACTGGACCGAAGGCACGACCCGCCCTTTCAATTCGTCGACGGCCGTTTTGAATGCCTGGAAAAAAGATGGCGACGTAACGGACATGCCCAGATCAGGCCAGAATACGCCTTCCAACCTGCGTGCTTCCGACCGCTTTCTTGAAAACGGCTCATTCATGCGCCTGCGTAACCTGACGATCGGGTTTTCGATTCCCAAGACACTCCTGAATGCCGGCAGCACAAAGGTCTTTTCAAGCCTGCGCATTTACGCCACAGCCATGAACCTGCTGACGCTCACCAGTTATAAAGGATATGATCCCGAAGTTAGCGCCAGCGTGAATGACGCCAAGTCATTTATTTTCACAAAAGGTGTGGATACCGGCCAATACCCGCAGCCACGGACTTTCCTGCTCGGGGTCCAGGTTGGGTTTTAAATTCTATCATTCATTTTCATTGAGGCATCATGAAAAAGCAAATACTAATACTTGGAACACTGGCTTGCCTGGGCGTGACCGGATGCGACAATTCGCTGGACAACGTCGTAAACCAGACAAGCTATAACGACGATACCTATTTTACCACACCAGCGACGATTTCGGAAGCGGTAACGGCAACTTATGGCCTGATGCTTTACAAAGGGCTGTATTCGAGAGACTTCTATTTTTTAATGGATCTCACCGGTAACGAAGCCGAAGCGGATGCGCCTTTGCTCGGTGATGTTTTGCAGTTGCATGATTACAGCTACGCGCCCAATCATGCGCAGATCAGTGACCTTTGGTCTACCGCCTACAAAATCACATTCAGGGCAAACCTGGTGATCGACAAGGCCGCGAAGGTCGTTCCTGCCGCGGAAGCAGACAAGGCAAAACTTACCCAGTACACCTCCGAAGCCTATTTTTTGAAAGCTTATGCCGAGTTTTTGCTGGTCACGCTGTGGGGTAGGGTGCCTATCCGAAAAGATTACGGTGGCAACAGCGAATTTTATCTGCCCCGGGCGAGCACCGAGGAGGTCTGGAAACAGGTCGAATCGGACCTGACCAATGCGATTGCCGGGTTACCCGTCGCGTACGCGAATCCCGCTGTCGACCTGGGCAGGGCCACCAAAGGCGCCGCGATTGCATTGCTGGGTAAATCTTATTTATACCAGAAAAAATATGCGGAAGCTGCCGCGCAATTCGAGTTGCTGACCAAGGCGCCTTATACCTATGACCTCGTCCCGAACCTGGACGAGCTGTTTACCAAATCGCCGGTCAAGAATGCGGAAACGGTTTTCGATATTCCGCACAAAGCATGGGGAGGCTGGGCCGAAGGAAGTCCGTACTATATGTTCGGCTCGCAGGAAGGCTCGGGAAGCGGAAAGAATACGCTGACGGGCCGGGCGATGGAATACGGCTGGAACGACTGGCGAAATGTATTTATCTCGGACGCTGCCGTCCAGGCATTCACTTATAAGGATGAAGCAGGTAAAACTTACGTAGACCCCAGGGCGAAGAATACGTTTTATGGCGACAAGGCGAGTGGAGGGGACGTTACCTATTGCGACAACTGCACAGGCGGTGCCAAACCGTACCCATTCGCAGAAAATGGAAATGGCTACCGATGGCGAAAATACGAGCCCTACGAATACAAGGAAAAAGGAGAATTGCCTCAGTCGGACATCAATTCGCAAGTGATCCGGTACGCCGACGTGCTGCTGATGCTTGCCGAAGCGCAGGTTAACACCGGTAAAATCGCCGAGGCCTTGCCGTGGATCAACAAAGTGCGCGCGCGTTCGGGTGCATTTGCATATTCCTCGCTGGGCGGCAAGGACGAAGCCATGAAGAAAATCATGCTGGAACGCCAGCTGGAACTATCCGGTGAGCAGGTGCGCTGGTTTGACCTGATCCGATGGGGAGTCGCCAAAGAAACACTGAATGCGGAGAAGAAAGCAAAATTCCCGAATTCCAGCCAATCGTTCTTTCAGGATAAACATGTGCTGTTTCCTATTCCCTTATCCGAGAAGATCACCAATCCGTTGGTTGCCAAAGACCTAAGCGGGGACTGGAACTAGCTATGCCTGCTTGCAGCCCGGTATTTTGATGCCGGACTGATTACCTAACAAATGTCAAGTGTCACCCAATGAAGGGGCGCGACCTTTGTTCCATCAATCAAAACAGTTTAAAGATGGGACAAAGTAATCTGGCGCTGGTTTCAGGCGCGAATGGGCATTTGGGAAACAATCTGGTTCGCTTATTAATCGGGAAAGGAATTCCGGTAAGGGCAACCGTCCGCAACATTGACAGCAAAGCAACCCTTTCCGGTCTGGATTGTGAGGTGGTACAGGCGGACATTACAGACAAGCAATCCTTTTTGAAAGCGCTTCAGGGCGTCGAGGTTTTCTATGCGGTGGGGGCCGCATTTAAACTTTGGGCCAGGGATCCGAAAAAAGAAATTTATGATGTGAATTTGCAGGGTGTCCGCAACACCATCGAGGCGGCAGCGGAAATGGGCGTCAAACGCATCGTTTACGTGAGCTCAGTCGCCGCGCTGGACTACGCAAAGCTGCCCACGAAGGAAAGCTTTGGGTACAACCCGGAAAGAAGGGATATGTATTACAATTCAAAAAACGACGGAGAGCAGCTGGCGTTCCGTCTGGCGGCCGGCCTTGGTGTGGAGCTTGTGGCGGTGTTGCCCTCGGCCATGATAGGCGGACAGGCCAGCCTACCCCTGAACATCTCCTACGGCGTGCTGAAATTGATCCTGAACAAGCAGATTCCGGTGGATACAAAAATTACTTTGAACTGGATAGACGTCAAAGATGTAGCGGAGGGCTGCTATATGGCAGCACAAAAGGGTAAAGCGGGCGAAAGGTACATTCTCGCCAACGAGCAGTGTATGACAATCACCGAAACGACCAGGCTTGCGGCCGGGCTTTACCCTGAATTGAAGTTGAAAGTACCCGGTTCACTACCGAGGTTTTTGCTGATGGCTGTTGCCGGCGTCATGGAGCTATCCGCCAAGATTTCCGGAAAAGCTCCGTTGTTGACCAGAAAGGATATTGCGATGTTTTCAGGGTTGCAACAAAATTTTGATATCAGTAAAGCCCGAAATGAACTTGGATTTAATCCCGGTAAACCTGAGCAGGCAGTCAGGGATGCCTTGGCTTATCTGATGGAGCATAGAGGTCTGCTTCAATAGTTTTCGCTAAATTGCTGACCCGGATCAGGCCGAAAGCATGCACAGGAAACTAATCGATTTTATCAATCAATATCACCCACTCTCAGCGCGGGAGGCAGATCTGATTAGCAGTAGCTTCGATCCGGTTCTTTTTCCGAAGAACCGGATTATAGAAGAGCAGGGGACTGTTCCTAAATATTTGTATTACATAGTTTCAGGTTACCTGCGGCTGTTTCACTACAATGAGAACGGCGATGAGGTGACCACGCATATTAATTGCCCGCCGGGATTCTTCACTTCCTATGGCAATTTTATTGGCCAGAGCGAGTCGTCTGAAAACGTGGAGTGCATTACCGAATGCGAATTGCTCAGAATCACCAAAGTAGAGCTGGACAAGCTAATAGCCACCAGCCCGGTGATGAAAGATTTCAGCATTTCAGTCTTCCAGCAATCGATCACCTACAACGAAAACCGCTCAAAAGAGCTTGCCACACTCGGCGCCGAGCAGCGCTATCGGAAACTGATAAGTTCTTACCCGGAAATCCTTCACAACGTGCCGGTCCAGTACATCGCTTCTTTCCTTGGAATGAAACCGGAAAGCCTGAGCCGTATCAGAAAAAAGCTGACGAATGAAAACCAATAGTACTTTGCGTTGAGACAACTGTTCAGGCGTGTTTTAGCTGGGTTAACGCCCTGAGCGTGACCGGGGAATGATATTTCCCGTATGGTATTATTTTGATATTATTATATAGTTTATGATGTTGTAAGTGTCAGATTATGACAAATTATATTTTGGTATCAACAACTATTAAAGTTATAAATCAAATAAAAATTTAAAAAGTTAAAATAAAATTCTGTTTTGTTAATTTTTGGTAAATATCGGTTAATATCCGATAAACGACGGCTGGGCAAGTTTTCTGACATTGTGGAAAGGTTACTTGTAGCCGACTGCCAAAACCTAACTAACAGAATGATTTATGGGAAAATTTTTACTGCTGGGCATCCTGCTGGGATGTTCTTGCTGGCAGCTCGTTTCTGCCCAGCAACGAAAAATCACTGGCAAGGTGACGTCCTCCGATGACGGGAGTGATCTTCCGGGTGTTGCAATTGTAGTAAAAGGCACGCCGATAGGCACCAACACCGGGGCCGACGGAACCTACGCCATTGACCTGCCCGACGGCGCCACAACGCTTGTATTCAGTTTTGTAGGCACCACTACCCAGGAAGTTTCGGTCGGTAACCGATCCACTGTCGATGTGCAACTGGTAGTCGACACCAAAAACCTTCAGGAGATCGTGGTGACCGCCCAGGGTATTGCCCGTGAAAAACGCGCGTTGGGTTATGCCGTAACGACCATCGAGAAAAAATCGATCGAGGACCGCCCGCAGGCGGACGTGGGCCGGGTCCTGCAGGGCAAGATTGCTGGCGTCAATATTACGTCCACGTCGGGTGTTTCGGGCACAGGTACCAACATTACGATCCGGGGGTATTCCTCCATCACCGGCTCCAATCAGCCCCTGTTTGTCGTGGACGGCATTCCGTTCAACTCGAATACCAACTCCCGGGGCGGTTTTACAAACGGAGGGCAAACGGCATCGAGCCGGTTCCTCGATATTGACCCTAACAATATCGAGAATATCACCGTCCTCAAAGGACTTGCCGCGACGGTCACGTACGGCGACCAGGGCCGTAACGGGGTTATTCTGGTAACTACCAAGAATGGAAGTAAAAAGGCACGCGCTACGGAGTACTCCCTCACACAATCGGTATTTGCCAACCAGGCGCATCTGCCCCGTTACCAAAATGACTACGTGGGTGGTTTCCAGCAAAACCTGGGCTACTTTTTCAGTAACTGGGGCCCTACGTTAGCAGAAGCTCAGACCTACCCGTCCCAAAACACCAATACGGCCCTCACGACCCATCCATACGCTTTCCTGACGACATCAGGAGGCCTTCGGGCGGCAATGGCGGATTATGTCGCCTCGGTCAGCCCGTATAAAATGCAGGTATACCCCAACAACGTCAAGGATTTCTTTCGTACGGGAAAAATCTCGACGACGTCGCTGAACGTTTCGGGTGGTGGTGAAAAAGTGAGCTACAATGTATCGGCAGGATACAACGCCGAGCAGGGCTATATCCCGGAGAATGGATTGAAAAGGCTCAATCTCGGCCTTGGATTGAATGCCCAGCTCAGCAAAAAGCTCAATATCATCACCTCGTTCAATTTCGTCAATACCGACCAGTACGCGCCGCCGCTCAGCGGGGGTACGGGCAACAACGCCGTCGATTTCCCGTCGGTGCTCGCCAATGTCATGTACACGCCCAGGCAGGTCGACCTGATGGGATGGCCCTATGAAAACCCAATTACCGGTGGCACGGTGTATTTTCGCAGCGGCAACGACATTCCTAATCCTAGGTGGATTCTGAAAAACTACAAAACCACTGGCATTGTCAACAGGCTATTCACCTCTACGCTGGTCAACTACCAAGTGGCCCCGGATTTCAACCTCATTTACAAGGTAGGATTGGATTCTTATACAGAAAATCAGCGGTACATGCTCAACAAGGGCGGCGTCAGTTTTGTCAACGGCTTTTATAGCACCTATGACATCAACAACAGGATCTGGGACAATAGTCTGATCCTTTCGTACAGCAAAACGCTTTCTGAAAAATTTTCATTTTCTGCCAAAGTCGGCGGAAACATGCGCAATGACCTCTTTGAAGGTAAAGTGATCACGAGCCAGAACCAATTGGCACGCGGACTTTTCCGTCATAATAATTTTATTGATAATACAGCTTCCGATTTTGAAACCGAGCAAACAAGGATCGGGATTTTCGGGGAAATCACAGCAGATATCGATAACGCACTGTTCCTGAACGTGGCGGGCCGTAATGACTGGACGTCGACGGTAGAGATCGCCAACCGGAGGATCTTTTATCCATCAGCCAGCCTTTCCTTCGTACCCACCAGCGCGTTCAAGGGGTTGGGGACCGGTTTTCTGAATTTTCTGAAAATGCGCGTCGGAGTGGGGACTTCTGCCGGTTTTCCCTCGCCTTACAGCACGCGGAACATTCTTGACCAGAATGCAAGGGCATTTCTCAATAGCGCCGGTTCGACCATCCAGACCCATTCGGTCAACAATAACCTTGGCAACCCCAACCTGAAACCCGAACTGCACACAGAGTATGAACTGGGCGTTGAAGGCAAGGTGCTGGACAATAGAGTAGGTTTTGACCTGACGCTGTTTCGTAGAAATACCCGCGACCTGATCACCAATTCGCCCCTGGACGCCTCGGCCGGTTATACTTCGACGACGATTAACATTGGCAAGATCCGGAATGAAGGAATCGAGCTTAGCATGAATGCAACGGCGATCAAGACCGGTAACTTTTCCTGGGACCTGAACCTTATCTATTCCAGAATCCTGCCAAAGGTGCTCGACCTCGGCGGAACTTTGCAGGAAGTCCAGATCAGCGGCTTCGGCGCGTCGCTGGGGAACTATGCCATCGTAGGGCAGCCATTTAACGTCATCAAAGGAGCCGGTTTTCGCCGCGATGATCAGGGCCGGCTATTGATTGGCAGCAATGGATACCTGCAAGCCACCACTTCGCCGGTGATCCTGGGTAATCCTAATCCAGCATTTACAAGCAGCCTGTCCAACACATTCAATTACAAGGGTATTGCGCTGGATGTCATGATCTCATACCGGCACGGGGGCGCGATGTATTCATCCACTGCCGGGGCTCTTATGGGTAGGGGTATGACCGAGGATACCGGTTTGAAAAACGGCTACGACCGTGCCCAGACCTATATTTTTGATGGTGTAAAAGCGGATGGTACCCCCAACAACTACCAGGTCACAGCCTCCGATGTCGGGTTTAATAACATTTACTTCTTTGGCGATGAAGGCAGGATGTACGATGGCAGCACGGTCCGCCTTCAGGAGGTTTCGCTTTCCTACCAGTTGCCCGCCGGCCTGTTGAGCAAGTTGAAGATCAAAAGGGCGTCCATTTCATTTACCGGCAACAACCTTTGGTATAAAGCCCTTCACTTCCCCAAGGGTTTGAATTTCGATACGGACAACCTCGGACTGGGAGTCGGCAACGGGCTTGGTTTTGAGTTCCTGACCGGACCCAGTTCCAAAAGATATGGCGCCACATTGAAGCTCACATTCTAGGAGCCAGTCCAAACACTTATTTGACATTAATCCATCCAGATGATGAAGAAGGATATGTTACCAAAATTGAAAATATGCCTGCTGGCATTCGTTTCTTTGCTGGTCAGCGCCTGTTCGCTTGACCTGCTCGACAGCCCCAATGCGGTTACGACCAGCAACACCGATATGAATTATCTGCTGAACCGCATTGAGCTGGATTATGCTGAACATTTCAATCAGATGGGCAACTCCGGCATGCGCCTGACGCGGATGCTGAACCAGGGGGCGGCCATCTACGACAACGCAGTTTCGCCAGGCGGTTTTGATGGCGCCTGGACCAACGCTTATGCCAATATTATGATCGACGTCAAAACCCTGATCCCGATCGCGGAATCCAGCGAGTTCTTCGTCCACGCGGGTATCGCCCGTACGATCCAGGCGTCCGTGTTGCTCAACCTGGTCGACGGCTTTGGCGATGTACCTTACAGCGAGGCGCTGGATATCAATAATTTCAATCCGAAAACCGACGGAGGCGCCGCCATATATGCTGCTGCCCTGACGATCCTGGATCAGGCCATCGCCAATTTTTCGGCCACTTCGCGTTCGGCGGCGGCGGGAGACCTGTACTATGCCGGAAATGTGGATAATTGGGTAAAGGCGGCTAATGCGCTTAAATTGAAAGCATTGCTGAACCTGAGATTGACCGACAAGGCGAAAGCAACCTCCGGCATCTCTGCCCTGATTACCGGCGGCCGGCTCATTACGTCGGTTACCGAGAATTTCCAGTTTAAATTCGGCTCGAACCTGACCAACCCCGACACGCGGCACCCTCGTTATGCAGGCCAATACTCGCCCACGGGCGGGGGCGACTATCAGGCCAATCATTACATGGCCGCCTTGTATTCGTCAAAAGGGTTTCCCGATCCTCGTATTCGCTACTACCTCTACCGGCAGACGATCGTCAATCCCACCGATGTCAATGCGCTCAGATGTATTAATAATCAAAAGCCGGCCCATTACTCGGTGACGGACGTTTATTGTTTACCGACATCCGTGGGTTACTGGGGCCGCGATCATCTCAGCAATGAGGGTATTCCACCAGATGGGCTGCTTAGAACGGCGTGGGGAGTTTATCCGGCAGGCGGGTTGTATGATAATGATGCGGGAAGAGCCGTTTCCCTGGGTGCAGGTGCGGGAGGCGCGGGTATACATCCGATCATGATGCGGTCGTATGTGGACTTCATGCTGGCCGAAGCCGCCCTGACGCTGGGTACTGCGGGGAGCCCGCGCGAATTGCTGAAAAGCGGGATCGAGAAGTCGATGGCCGATGTAAGGAGTTTTGCATTGGCGACCATTGAAAGCAGCAAGATCTCCGCATTCGAAGAAGCCAAGGCGATTACCTGGGCCAAAGACGTGGAAACCTATTTGAGCACGGTACTGAAAGCCTATGACGCGGCGGCGACCGATGCGGCCAGGTTGAACATCATCGCTACCGAGTACTGGCTGGCCCTTTACGGCAATGGCGTCGAAGCGTATAACCTATACCGTCGGACAGGTATGCCGCTTAACATGCAGCCTGCTTTGGAGGCTAACCCGGGAGGTTTTGCCAGGTCTTATTATTACCCGGCTTCATTCATCACCAGGAACGCCAACGCCAAGCAGAAAGCCGATGTGACACAGCCGGTATTCTGGGACAACAATCCGGCGACGCTGTTCAGGTAGTATCATTATTTGATCAGAACTTATTTCAACTTATAAAATGCTGATTATGAAATATATACAAAGCGTGTTATTGGTCTGCCTGCTGGCTGTGGCTGTCAGTGGGTGCGATTCGCCGCTCGAAAATGAGCGAATCGATGAATTTTCACTGGAATCGGGAGGGTATATGCGCGTGGTAACGCCTTACCCGGTTCTGGCCAATACATTTACCGTGAGCCTCGCCAACATGCCGGGGACTAAACTGGAATGTCTGCACGAGGCAATCACCAAAGACAAGGGAGCATTATTTGATTCCTACGATCTGATGATCCGTTTTATCGACAACACGCCTGCCAACGGCACCAACAACATCGCGGATGTGGCCTTACGGAAGATCGCGGCATCCTCGTACACGAAAGACCCCACTACCGGGTACCCGCGGGCGACAATGACCATTACCGGCGAGGAGGCGCTGAAAGCCACCGGGCTGGATCCCAAGCTGGTCAGTGCGGGGGACCGGTTTGAGGTAACGGGGACTATGGTGCTGACCGACGGTAAATCGTTCACCGTGTCCAACACGACTATCGACATTACGGGTGGCGCTTTTTATAGCTCCCCGTTCTTTTACCGCATCAATGTAAGCTTATAATGGAGTCAACTCATACAAGGTATTTGTTAAATGCTCCTGCCTTTGGCGGGAGCATTTTTTTGTTTTACCTGGACACGTTAAGCCTGCTTGCGAAGGTATTTGGTCAATATGACAATCAACTGACCGTCTATCTTGCCTTCAATTTGTTCTGTATTGTCTTCCACGACCCGTATATTCTTTACAACCGTACCCATTCTGGCATTCAGGGAACTGCCCTTCACATCCAGTGACCTGGTGAGCACGACCGAGTCCCCGTTTTTTAAGACATTACCATTGCTGTCACGGTGCACGGCCATATCAGCCGCGCCCTCGTGATCTGAACTTGCCTGGGCCCATGCCAGCATATCCTCGTCCAGGTACATCATATCCAGATTGTCGGCAGCCCAGCTTTCGTTTTTCAGCCGGCTAAGCATGCGCCAGGCCACGATCTGGACAGCCGGTACTTCGCTCCACATGGCCTCGGACAGGAAACCCCAGTAATCGCTGTTCATTTCCTGTTCTCTGTCGATCTGTGAACGGCAATCCTTGCATATGACGATCTCATTGTCGGTGTAACCAATCGGAGGGACCTGATAAACGGATATCTGCTGATCGGACTTACATAATTCACATGCGTTACCGCTTCTCTTTTCAAGTTTTAAATTCATATATATGGTCAAAAATTGTTTTCCTTATTTGCAGTTCGTAGTCGGGGCGGTTGCAGACTCACTGCTGTTATTGTCTTTATATTTATCTGCACGTGGCGGGCCTGTTTCCTGAACATGGCCGGATAATCAGGACGAGCGGTAGGTCAATTCGTACTGTGAACGCATGCCCGGCCCCAGAAAGACCCTGGCATAAATGCGGATCAGCGATAAACCGTTGATAATGCAACCCAGCGACACTAAAAATGCAAGCAGGACCTGATTTTGATGAATATGGGAGAACACAAGGTCCTCGCCGATAAACGTCGGCGTGATGGGAAATCCTGACAATCCCAGGCATGAAAGAAAGAATACGATGCCTATCCGCTTGTGCCGTTGAATGTGGCCGTGAAACTGGCTCAGCCCGATGTGGCGCTCCAACTTTCGAAGACGCGACAGGCACCAGTAGCCCGCTGGACCGGCAATGATGACGCCGCTCAAATACAACAGAAGCTGACCTGCCGGGATCCTTTCGTTGAATGAAACGGCTAAGGCAACCCATAAATGGTTTGTAATAATCAATATCCAGCTCAGCCAGACATTTTTTCTTTCGGAAAAGGATTTGATGGCCATTACCAGCCCCAGGAGAGAAGACGCAGCAGGTAGCCAGGCCCGTAGTTCTGTGGGGACATAGCGCTGGTGAAAGCAAAAAAAAGCGCCCGTTAGGTAAACCGGGATGAAAAATAGGCCTACACGGCGGGCAGTGAGAAAACCGAGCGCGCCTCCAACCTTTTTAAACGGGTTCCAAAGGTAACGGTACATGAAAGAATCCAATCCCCATTCTTGGAGACTGAGCATGTATAACCCGTTCCGCAGGCGTTCCGGAATCCATTTTTCCAGGTTAAATGAAGATTCTTTAACGCGCCGATATTCACCGATCCTCTGGCTGACTATGGAAGGGGATATTAATAGTTGGGTGGCCCGCAAAAAGGCATTTCCGGCAAAATGCAGCAATGCGAGGTTTTCCAGACCTGCTGCGATCTCTACAAAAATAAGCCCGATCTGCGAAATGGATGCGTAAGCGATCTGACTCTTTACCGATGACTGCGTGCGGGCAATGGCTGTCGCGACAATGCCTGTTGATAGTCCGATTACCCCGATCAAGAGGCGGATTCCGGGCTGGTGCTGCCAGAAAGGCCATGTCCTAAGCAGCAGGAATACCCCCATATGCGCAGAAAGGGCGCCATAAAATATGGCGGTCGAAGGGGTAGGTCCTTCCATCGCTCGGGGAAGCCAGGAAGAAAATGGCAATTGAGCGGATTTGGCGGCCGCAGCAAGGACAATCATGACTGAAACGGCGATGCCGATCAGACCGTGTGCCTGCAACTGACGCTGTACCATTTGGTAGTCAGATATTTTTTCAAAAGTAATATAGGAGCTCCACAAGTGATGGCTCGCCCAGACAGCCAGCAATATGCCCACATCCGCGAGACGATAAACCGAAAATACCTTGACGGCATTTTTGACAGGTAAATAACGGTCCCGGTAAAACGAGATCAGCAGGAACGAGGTAATGCCCAGGATTTCCCAGCCTATAAAGAGCGTTTCAAAATTTCCTGAAAAAATGGTGATGTTGTATCCCGAATAAAAGAGGAGAATCGTGTAGAAAAAGCGTTTATAGCCTTCCTCCCGGTGCAGGTACCGCCTGCTGTAAGTAGTGACAAGGAAAGTCAGTATGGTTCCTGCAAGAAGGAAGACCGAAGTGATTTTGTCAAAATACAAATCCAGGCCATATTCGTAGCTGCCCGAGCTGAAAATTACCACGCTCTCTGAGGCCAGCGGCTGGCCGCCGGTCAATATCCAGGCAGCCGTAAATGCGAGGGAAATAATCAGTTGCAGACCTGTGGTAATAAATACGATGCGGGAAATCAGCCCTTCGTTTCGTGAAGGGCTAAGCAGGCTTATCAAAAATCCGGCCAAGGGGATCAGTAACAACAGGATAATAAAATATGTCATGGCTCTACGGCATTTTCATGATAAGCGGATGGACTGTAAACCTCAAACCGATCATCCTTAAATCTGAGGAATGTTCCGCTGCCGGGTTCAATCACCACCAAATGGACCCACTGGTTTGCAAACCACTCACGAAGCTTTTCGGACCTGCCGATAACCGCCGAGACAACACTCGGGGAATGCTCAACGATCATTAAGAGGCGGACAGGGTCATGGAGCTCAGTCATCTGACTGGGCAATCCGGTACGTAAGTCTCCTTCCATACCGTTTGCAACCCCCAAAAGTCCTACAACATTGTGTGGCAGCTTACTACCCGCGCCGAGCCGGTGATTGTCAGTCCGTGAGAAAAAATATTCGAGGTTAATGCCGCCGCAAACCGGCGTTGCCGCATTTAAAATATCGTATAGGACCTTGCCGTCAGGATCCCCGGCATAATTGTATGAATTCATAAAAAGACGTCTGTCCCAAAAGTGCCCCCTGGACATATCGCGGTGACCGACGATGCAAACCGCATTAGTGGCATGGTTGAGCTCCGGACGAGGTTCGAACAGAGATACGGATCTGGACCTTACCGCCTGGTGAGCCCTTTCAGGTGTCAGGTTTGGGTCTATGGAAGCGAATCTTCCGGCTCTTTCTTTTGCATTCAGATCCAGGGCACTGATAAAAACTTTACGGTTGATCTCGTGATAATGAGTGTTCTCACTGGAAAGCGTCTGAGTGTCATAGAAGGTGATATCGTCGCGCGTAGTATCGTGCAGGGCTCCCACGAACTGGGTACGGTCAGGGATCCGGATCCCGTGTTCATCAAGCAGCTCCCGTACCTTTGGATGATTGGCCATCCAGGCGAAAACCCTGGCATTGATCCCGCCGGGATTACCCGAGCAGGCCCCGCAATCGTATGCGGCATAATGGGGGTTGTTGACACTGCTCGCCCCATGTCCGATCACATATATGACCCGGGCAAAATCAACTGTCAAATCAATGCTTCGCAGCAGGCTTTCGACGCTGTCGGCCATTTCGGGAACTGTGTAGCCAATTTGTAAGCCATTCTCCAAAGGGTAGGAGATACTGTTTTCGACGCTAAGCCAGGGAGCATTTTTCTGTTCCTTGACTGGCTCCGTTGTGAGCAGACCTGATTGCGGCCTGAAAATGTTCAGCAACAGCCTGAAGGTAGCCCAAAAACCGAGCGTCTGCGAAATGAGCCAGCCCCGGAAAAGTGAATTGGTGCCTAAGGGCAAGTCCAGGCTGTTCTCGCGGGCTTGTGTCGCTCCGATCTGCTTGATCACGTGCTCGGGTTTGCTTTGGGCAGGGGCTTGCCTGGTATAATTTCCGCCGGGTTCAGCCTGGAAAAAGAATGGCACACCAAAAAAACCGGGTGTCCCAAAGGTTTCGCATGCCGGATCAGCCTGCTCTAAGTGCCGCCGTAGTGAGCCGGAGCGGTCATCCAGGCAGAACAGGCTCTGAGACGACCTGTGGCTGTTCCGCTCGTCCTTGTCCTTCCGGCAGGAAAGCGTCGCCAGCACATGATTGTAATAGGACCATTCAAAAGCGTCTTGCCAGATTGCCAGGACCAGTTCCAGTTCGGTTTTTTCCACAGGAGCGAAAATATCCCCGGACATCATCCCAACCCGCTTGCCCAATGGCTGCCAGGTGGTCCCGAAACGCGAATCCAGCGCGTCGATTTCCAGCAGCAATTCAAGCTGAATGAGCTCCCGCAGGGAAATGTTTCTTTCTTGCAAAAGGCGGCCGGGGTTGTTTTCGCCCCAGGATGCCATCCCCGACCATCCTGGGTGGGCAAATTGCTGGTCAAAGAGGTATTGACTGTACAAAGCGGGCCGGCCAACAAGGATGCCCAGAAGATCTTTTATCTCACAAGAAGTTTCCAGTAAAAGACGCGAAGCACGTTTTCTACGAAAGAAGCTCACCAGGCCGTTTTGTTCCATTTTGCGAAGGGAACTGATAAATCCTGCCGGGCTTACCGGAAATCGCCAGGTGGCGATCCCCTGGTCGAGATAACCGGACAGGATACGAAATAGCGCCGGATGTGTTTGTGAGTCAATGTCAATTTGATATTCCCTCTTCCAGTTGGAGCGAAGCGCTCCGATACGTGTGTGCCGGTGAGGCTCGTATTGTTTGGAAAAAAGCCTTTCCTGCCAGCATTCGAAGCCTTCATCAGGATATTTTTCCAATATCGCTTGTTCCAAAGCGTAGCGGTTGATACGGCCCGAGTCGTAGAGCGACCTGTATTCCTCTAATGGAAGATAAAGCTGGTAGCCAAAAATCTTGGAGGCGCTGGCAAGACCGTCTCCGAACTTTAAGCTTTGAAAACCATGTAAAGGGTTGTGGTGAACGAAATCTTTCAGCGGTGGTTGTGAAGGCAAAAAGCACCTCAGCAGTTCAAGCGTTTCCTGCTCGTTGTAGAAACCACTTTCGGCCCGACGATCGTTAATTGAGGCATTCATTTACTTTTACTGCTGTCTACCGCTAACATACCCGCGCATATCCCGATCTTCTTCACTTGTTCCGCACGTTCCTGCATACGCCATGAGCCTATATTTTAGGGAATAAGCTCGTTGAGCATTTCCTGTGACTGTTGCAACTGACGTACATATATATTTTTCGCCAAGTCAAGGAATTGATAGACTTCCCGGTCATGGACGTGATAGTAGATCGTGGTTTTTTCCCTGCGACTGCTAACAAACTTCATAGCACGCAGCTTAGCCAGGTGCTGCGATAGAATGGATTGTTCGGTTTGAATAACTGCCTGCAACTCTGTGACTGAAAGCGGGCCTTCCCTTAGCGCATCCAGGATGGCCAGGCGGACAGAATGCCCCAGCGTCTTGAAGAACTCCGCTTTATAGAGGTGTAGTGGGCTATTCATGTTTAATTCTTATATTAGAATATTCAAATATACATAATTTTTAGCAACCCACAATTTTCCTGGCTTAAAAATCCACCAGCACCAGTGTCTGCGCCAGTGAAATGATGCATTAAATAGATAGCACATTTAAGCTGCGCCGAAAAGCCGCTGGTGCCGGACTATTTGCGCGCAATGGGGTGAGCCGCCGTCACATTTGAAACTGACCAGCGTCATGAATAGCAGGGTTTTAAATAGCCAACTTTGCCGGTACATACCATCTGAATACAGAGATTTATGCTACCTAAAACCATGAAAGCTGCGGTTGTCCACGAGTTCGGTAAGCCGCTACGGATCGAAGAAGTTGCCGTTCGCCGACCCGGCGATAACCAGATTTTAGTCAAAGTTGTCGCCAGCGGCGTTTGTCATACCGATCTTCATGCCACAGACGGTGATTGGCCGGTGAAACCCAAATTGCCGCTCATCCCGGGCCATGAAGGTATCGGCTTTGTCGCCGGGGTAGGGCCGGGAGTGACCGGGATTAAGGAAGGAGATATAGTGGGCGTTCCATGGCTGTACAGCGCGTGCGGTTGTTGTGAGTATTGCATTACCGGATGGGAAACGCTCTGCGATGCCCAGCAGAACGGCGGTTACAGCGTCGATGGCAGCTATGCCGAATATGTTTTGGCCGACGCTCGTTATGTGGCGCATTTACCGGCCGGGACCGATATGATCGGCATGGCACCCATTCTGTGCGCGGGCGTGACCGTCTACAAGGGATTAAAAGAAACCGATACGAGAGCAGGAGAGTGGGTGGCCATTTCAGGCATCGGTGGTTTGGGTCACCTGGCCGTTCAATATGCCAAGGCCATGGGCATGCATGTGGCTGCTATTGATGTGAGCGAGGAAAAGCTCGATCTGGCAAGGCGCCTTGGAGCCGATCTTACAGTCAATGCCATGCAGGAGGATCCGGGCACATTTTTGAAAAAAGAAACAGGAGGCATGCATGGCGTGTTGATTACCGCCGTTTCTCCGGTGGCCTTTCAGCAAGGGATAGCAGCCCTTCGTAAAAAAGGTACAATGGCCCTGACAGGCCTTCCTCCCGGCAGTTTCGATCTGCCTATTTTCCAAACCGTGCTTAACCGTCACACGATCCGCGGCTCGATCGTAGGCACACGTAAGGATATGCAGGAAGCCGTCGGCTTCGCCCTCGAGGGCAAGGTGAAAGCAACTGTTCATACCGCGCAGCTTGATGACATCAACAGTATATTCGACGACATGAAGGCGGGCCGCATTGAAGGGCGGGTCGTGATGAGTATCTAGCTTTACACTGTTAGAATTTCTTTTAAATATCAAAAGAAAAAGGGCTGCCAGCGCAGCCCTTTTTCTGTTTTCAGCGATGCTTGTGCCTGATTTATCGATGCGCGATAAAAACCGGCAGGTTCAGGCTGCGGATCAGCGGGTCGGCCGTGCTGGGCGTCAGCATATTTGAAAATGCGTTGCGACCATAAGATCCCATGACGACCAGCGTCTTTTGCTTAGTTGCCAGAAAAGCAAAAAGCTCGGAATTGGGGCGTCCGTAAAGTTTTTTGAAATGTGCATTGGAGTAGTGTGAGCTGACAAGCCGGGCAAGCTTGCTCGTATCGGCATCATCTTCCGGTTCATTCTCCCCAACCACCTGTACAATGGTCAGCCGACAGTCTTCAAGTTCCGGAAAGAGGTAAGAAAACTGCTTGACAGCATGAACGGCTGCCGCATTCCCGTCGTAGGCAAAGACAATCTCTTCCACCCCTTCAAAATAGGCAGGAGCTATCATGACGGGGCATTCGACAGCACAGAGCACATCTTTCAGGAATGCGCTGGGTTTCTTTTCATCCGAAGGTTCAAATGCCAGATCGCTGCCAATAATCATCAGATCAGCGTAGCGGCTTTCGGCCAGGATTTGTTCAAGCGGCTCGTGCGGGTTTTCCTGCACGCTCACGTGTACACCTTGCCGTTCGCAAATAGCGCGGAAGGTACTTTCATGTTCCTGGAGCAATTCCTGCCTTTCCCTAAAATCGGGAAGATCATCCAATGTAACTGTTTCTGTAAAAGGCGTTCCCAATGCGACTTTCATGTGGGGAATCTCTTGATAGGGCGCGTTTTGCATAAAGATTCCCGTCAGTCGCGACTGGGTCAGCGAGGCCAGGTAGCAGGCGAACTGGACGTGATGGGTATTGAGGTGACCGGCATCGATCACCAAACGAATGTTTTTCATCGTGATATCAGATTTAAATGGATTGCAGGATACGGGATTTCATAGAACCTGTTTCGGCCAGATTGGCATGCAGCCGGAATGCTTCTTCCAGAAGGTGAGGGGTGTGACCTCCACGCCGGCAGGCACGTTCGAAATATGCTGAAAGCTCCTCATGGTAATCGGGATGAACGCAATGCCTGAGTATGGCCTCCGCTTTTTGGCGGGGCGCCAGCCCTCTCAGATCGGCAAGGCCTTGCTCGGTTACGATCACATCCACATCATGCTCGGAATGGTCGACGTGGGTGACCATGGGTACTATACGCGATATTTTGCCACCCTTGGTGACCGACTCTGTGACAAAAATGCTCAGGTAGCTGTTTTGGGCAAAATCGGCTGAGCCGCCGATGCCATTGACAATGTGGCTGCCAGAGATGTGGGATGAATTGACATTACCATAAATGTCGCATTCCAGGGCTGTATTAATGGCGATAATACCCAGCCGCTGGATCACCTCCGCGGCATTGGTAATGTCTTGGGGACGAAGCAGGATCTTGTGGCGATAACGGTCGAAGTCGGCGAATACATGTTGGTAACAGGCTTCGGATAACGTCATCGAACTTCCGGAGGCAAAATCCATCTTTCCGTTCTCGATTAACTTGAATGCGCTGTCCTGCAATACCTCCGAATACATGGTCAAATGCTGGAAATCGCCTGCCGCCAGCCCACCCAGCACTGCGTCTGCGATTTTGCCGATTCCCGCCTGTATGGGCCTGAGCGAGCGCGTCAGCCGCCCCGAAGCTATTTCCTGTTCAAAGAAATGCAGCAAATGCCCCGCAATAGCTTCGGCCGCCGCATTGCCAGCAGCGTTCTCGGCGGGGCTGTCCTTCCGGTTGGTAAATACGATTGCTGCAATCCTGGACGGGTCACAGGCGATGACCTGCTGGCCGATGCGCTGCCATACCTCGGTAATCGGCAGTATGGCACGGCCTGTCGGATCTTCGGGCAGAAATACATCGTGGATCCCACGGATTTCGACAGGTACTGCCTGATTAATCTCAACGATCACCTGTTTGGCCTGCTGTACGAAGATGGCCGAGTTGCCCACCGAAGTGGTTGGCACAATACTACCATCGGCTTCGATTGACGCTGCTTCGATAATAGCAATGTCGATCGGAGGCAAAAAGCCGTTGCGGATGTGGGTGGCTGTCTCGCTTAGGTTTTCGTCGATGTACAACAGTTTACCTTCATTAATGATCGTCCGCATGACAGGATCGGACTGGAATGGCAACCGCATGGAAATAGCACCCGCCGTGGCCAGCGCGCCGTCGGTTCCCTGGCCCAGGGAAGCTCCTGTCATCAACGTAATGCGGGTGTGGTCGTTCTCGGCCTTTTCGGCCAATGCGGCCAGTACCTCCTTGCTGTCGCCCGAGCGCGTAAACCCGCTGGCGCCTACTACCATTCCATCATCGATGAGCGCGGCCGCCTGCCGGGCCGACATGATTTTGGAAACCAGGGTTTTATGTTTAATTCTGGATATGTCAAATAGATCTTTCATTGTTTTGGAATTTAAGCACTTTCCGAAAGCTTGTGCAAGTTATCGACAAGCCATAGCCTTAAAGATGACCAATAGTGCCTCCTTAACTGACTTTGGTCATGTTCCTCGGGTGCTATAAATTCGGTATCTATCATGACCGGGACGGGAGGCCGAAAACCGTATTGACCGGTGGTACCAACCGGAAGACCACCGGTCTTTGGAACGCGGGGTGAATCAATTGACCGGCGTTTCTGGATTTAACGTTGTCCTCCGATTTCTTCTGCGAGTCCAATCAGAAGCCCTTCGGTACCGCGGATATAACATAGCCGGTAAGAGTCCCCGTATTGAACTATCTCACCAACGAGCTGCGCGCCATGTTTCAAGAGTCTCGACACCGTGTCATCAATGTTTTCGACCGTGAACATCGCTCTCAGATACCCGAGGGAATTCACTGGGGCAGTCCGGTGATCGGATTTTGTTGGAGGCGTGATAAATCTCGAAAGTTCGAGCCTGCTGTGGCCATCGGGCGTAACCATCATCGCAATTTCTACGATCTGAGAGCCCAGTCCGGTGACGCGCCCGGCCCACTCTCCTTCAATATTGGCTCGTCCCTCGAGTTTCAGTCCCAATTCTGTGAAAAACGAAATTGCGTCATCAAGGGATTCCACGACGATGCCGATATTATCCATTCTTACTATTTTGCTCATTTCCATAGAGTGTTTAGTTATCCGTTATAAATCTTGCCCGTGGCACTGATGATCAAAGCTTTCAGGTGTTGCAAATTTAGTCTATTAACTAATTCTTGTCTCAACAGCAAGGCTCAGGTAAAATATGCAGACAAAAATATCGCAACACGAAGTAACCGATGTATAATGGTTCGACGAGCCTGATCAGGGATGCGGTATTGTTGTTAAGATAGTTCATACCAAGCAACTCCGGAGGTCCCCGTTTCTCGGGTTACTCCAGAGTTGCAAGCTCGGTCGGTGAAGTTTCTAATTTTTGACAAAAGTCCCCGTG
Source organism: Dyadobacter sp. OTU695 (assembly GCF_038440355.1). Taxonomy (NCBI): domain Bacteria; kingdom Pseudomonadati; phylum Bacteroidota; class Cytophagia; order Cytophagales; family Spirosomataceae; genus Dyadobacter; species Dyadobacter sp. OTU695. The sequence continues at coordinate 301,925 of NZ_JASATN010000004.1, forward strand.
TAGTCATCTAACCGGTAAAAATAGATGCCGGGTGCCAGCGTTGAAACATCAAAAGTTGTTTTTCCCGACGTCGCTGGTTCCGGTTGAAGAACCTGTCGTCCGGATACATCGTAAATCAATATTTTGGTGTCGGCTTTATTACCTTTCAGATCAATGGTGAGCGTGCCACCTACCGGATTAGGATATACGACAAGTGGTTTTGATCCACTATTGTTTACTGCCCTGACCAATGAATAGGCGTAAGTTCCGTCCAGATCTGTTTGTTTCAAACGGTAGTAGCTCGTACCAGGGAGCGGATTAAGGTCGGTGAGCTTGTACTGTTTTTCCGTTTCGCTGTCGCCGAGTCCCATCACATAGGCTATTTTCTTAAATGCTCTCGCGTCGGCACTTCTTTCGATATCAAATCCGGCATTGTTGTTTTCAGATTGTGTCGTCCATTCCAGCTTAACCCCGTTTTCGACAAGTTTTGCTGTAAACATGCTCAGGTGCACCGGCAGTGCTGTTTCATCCAGGGTCAGTTCCAGCGTTGGAGCGGCTGTGGGCAAGCCGGGGGCTAGGTAGGCACTGAATGGGTTGACGGCTGGCTGCGCGCCGGTCGTTACGCGGCTGAAAACGAAAGAACCATCGCTATTGGTCAGGTAATAGCTGCCGATCGGCGCCTTGATGCCGATGTAAACACCCCCTGTGATTCCTACCTCCGTCGTGCGTGCATTGTTATTCGTTACTTCTGCGCTTGCTGCACCGGTTCTCAGATTGGCCGATGTGGCAATGGGGCCCGAGCCTTCGAACCGGAAATTGCCTTGCCCGGTTACAAGTACGGGTGTATTGGCCGGTATTTTCCCGGAAGTGATGACCATGCCTGTAATTTTCGGATCGGTGAATTTTATCGTGTAAGCCTTCACCCCGGCCGGAATGTTGGCTTCAAACGGCAGAACCAGCATTCTCAAACCATTCAGGGTGCAGCTGTAATCAGCCGCCGCGGCGGTAAATCCATACGGCGGATAAAAATCTCCCCCCACATCGCTCAGTTCCAATTTCGGACAGGTAAGCCCGTCGATTACATTACTTTTATCACCTACCTCGGTGCCATTCACGTAAAAAACGGCATTTTTATTAGGCGAGGAAGCGCGCCAGTCGGTACCGGAAGGAATCTCTGTTACATTTCTGAAATCCAGCGAGGTAAATCCCGGGTCGTCAAAACAATCCAGCAGGTTGCTATCCGAATGGTTATAGATACCGGAGAACCTGTAACCTTTTTCATTGCCGACGGCGAAATAGACGTTCCCGAATTTGAATGTCAGCACTGAGCTGTAATTGCCGTTGCCGACTCCGAGAATACCCGTGCAACCGGCAGGGAGCACGTCTTCGGAAATATCAAAAACCAGGTCAAAATTGTCTCTTTTGGTAAAATTGATATTGCCATAGTTGTGCGACCTGGGTGCTCCCGCGCTGTCGATGTAATAGAGCGTGGTATTGCTTGATGAATAATTTAACGTCGATGATAAGTTATTTACCCTGAAAACGAGACGGTTAAATTTTTGGCCTAACTGAATGTAGCCATTGCCTGCGTCTTTGTTGGCGCTCAACAGCGGCATATCGTATTTCAGGGTCGCGGTTTTACCGCTCAGCTGGTAGGCCGTGCCGAATGCAGGATTGGTGACGGTTTGATCTTCAATTTTTCCATAATTCACCAGCTCCCCGGTCATTTGCGATACTGAACGTTCGCCGCTTTTGGTAAAAACAAGGGTGGTCACACTCGACGCTTCGATTGTTACTTTCGGACGGGCGGTTTCCTCCGTGAAGGGAGCGTCCGCCTCGGTCATACTCGCCGTTTGCGTGGTAGTAATCACTTTTCCGGAATTGGAAAGAAACGGGAGGTCTACCGCCAGATTATAGGTATTAGCCGACGGATTGATCACGACAATGAATACCTTATCGCCCGCCTCCGAAATGTAAGAGGAGCCTCTCAATTCGCTGGTGTTGTCGTTCCAGGTGGTTTGGATGCGCTTCGAGCCGGTAACGTATTTGGCGTAATGAGAAAGGATATTGCCCCGCTGGGTGATAACGCCGGGTTCGGTACCGAACTGGCCGTCGCCCATGGGTCCGTAATAACGTTTGGTAGCATAATGTACCCAGGCATTCACGTTGGCAAGCAATGCTTCGTTCACTTTGTTGGCGAAATCAAACCCGTCTGTCTGCCAGCTGAAATTGCGTGAACTCCCGCCTGCATTCCAGTTAATCAGAAATTCGGTCATCCATACCTCTTTTCCCTGGGCCTGCACGTTCAGCAGGCCCGACTGTATGGCGCCATACTGGTGCCCGCCGAAAATGTCGAATTTGGGAAGCACAGCCGGGTCCATAAAGGCATTGGCATAGCTGTCGGTAATGCCGACACTTTCGGGCGCTATTATCCTGCAATTGATCTGGTCGCCATGGTTTTGGATAAATGCGGCCATCTGGGCTGGCGTCCAGATACATCCGGCATAATCCACCTGATAGTCAGGCTCGTTTTGGAGAGATATTGCGTAGAGCTCGACGCCGTTGGTCCGGAGATAGGTTACAAAATCGTCCAGGTATTTCGCATAGTCGGCATAATGTTCTTCTTTGAGATAAACCGGCCTTACTACGCCATTTTCGTCTGTGTAACGGGAAGCGGTGGTGTTGTAGGTCTTCCATTCGGAGGGCATAGACCAGGGCGAGGCAAATATCTTCAATCCCAGAGATTGTGCCTGCTGCGCCGTGCTCAGCGCCTGTGGCCAGTTGGCTTCTCCAATTGGAATGTAAATCCGCATAATGTTGTAGCCGGCTTCACTTGTCGGTCCCCACATCTTGCTTATCTCACTCTCTGTCATGTGATTATAGCCGAATTGCGGGCTGTTGACGAAACCGCCAAAACCCGTGACCTTTTGATAGGAGACGTCTTTATTAACTTTAATTGTCGCGATTTTTGCCTGCGCATAAGCGGAGGTGCCGGCCATCATGAAAACAGCCAGCAGAGCCGCTGAAAATATGAGTAATTCTCTCTTCATCAGTTTGGATTATTGAATGTAAATTTTGGGACTAGACAAGCGGAGTAGCCCGGATAAATTCCGGGGGTGAACAGTCATTAAGCTCACCTGCGTGAGGCTAATCTGACGGGTTGAAGTTTGGCATGATATATAATTTGCTTGATAAATAATATAATTTTATCCAGCAAAGTAAGAGCGGCGCAAGTGGAAACTAGGGCACAAATCGTCAAATTTGTGATAGGAATGTTCGATAGGCTAAATTGTAAGTCTGGGTACCCGGCGAGTATTTTTAACATTTTGTCCCATTTTAAGATGAGAATGTTGATTCAAGCACTTTATGTAATTCGGGAAGAGCATTGCACCCGTTGCGTGGCCATAAATCCAAGCTGATATGTATAAAGCCATTTTCGTCTTTGCGATAGTCTGTGTTTTACATTGTGCGGCACTGGCTCAAAAAGGTGGGCAGATCCCTGTCCTGATCATAGACGGATTCAGTAACCACGACTGGAAACAGACATCTGCCGTCACGAAGTGGATACTTGAAGAATGCGGCCGTTTCAAAGTAGATGTGAGTACTGTTCCTTTGGATTCGGCTTCCTGGGCCGGCTGGAACCCCTCATTTGAAAATTATGCAGTTGTGATTCAGAACACCAACAATATTCAGGACACCACGCTTCGCTGGCCGACAAAGACCGAACGGCACTTGGAGGAGTATGTAAAAGGAGGAGGAAGCCTGTATATCCTGCATTCAGCTAACAATGCATTTGCGCACTGGAAAGAGTACGATAAGATGATCGGACTGGGGTGGCGAAAAAGCTCGGAGGGCTACGCCATCGAGGTGGGGGCATCTAATGATATCATCAGGATACCGCCCGGGCAGGGGCAAGGTACCGGGCATGCGGAAAGATTTAATGCGCTTGTTCAAATTATGACCCGGCACCCGATTAATCAGGGATATCCCGACAAATGGCAGACTGCTAATACAGAGGTTTACCATTTTCCGCGTGGAACGGCTGAAAACCTGACGGTCCTCTCATATGCTTTCGACAGCACCGGCACCAGAAGGAACTGGCCGGTTGAATGGATCGTGGCTTACGGGACAGGAAGAGTTTATAATTCCAGCATGGGGCATTTGTGGAAGGGGGAATTCTATCCACCCGCTTACCGGTGTATAGGCTATCAAACCACAATGATAAGAGCAACTGAATGGCTTGCGACGGGAACGGTGACCTATCCGTTGCCGGCACAGTTTCCGACGGCAGAAGCGCAGTCGCTCAGGAGCGCGGACACGTTCAAAGTCCCGAAGTAAGAGCGGATTCAATTCACGAGCCCCAGGGCTTTCTTCAAATCAAGGTCATTCTTTGTGACAATGTCGTTTGGACTGTATTTGACGGGATAATCAGGCATTAGACCGCGTCCTGGAACGGGCCTTTTTGCCATTGAAATGACACGCATCCATGGAAAATCGATGACGATCTTCGTATTGGGCAGGGTTAATTTTTGGAGGGTTACGCCATTACAGCCCTCCTCGCTTCCGGCTGTTTCACGGCCGATAAAAATTACCCCTTTGCGTTGTGCCTTAAGTGCCGCAGTTAGAAGAGCACCCGACGAAAACGTAGCACCGCTGATCAAAACCAGAAGTTTTCCGTTGAAGTGATCCGCTTTATCCAGCGCAAAGGGACCGTACAGATTGCCGAAAGCAGGTTTGGGTTCAATATGATACCAGGTCCCTTCTTTGTAAGCTGGACTGAAACCCGACACAAAACCCTGTGTTATTGACGCATCAAAGTACTTGGCAAAACTGTTGAGTGCTGGATTGGGAAGCCTTGATTTTACGTCTTTCACGATTTGGAAAGGGGTATCAGCGAGGTAAGAAAGTAATTGAGTCGCAACCCGGATATCTCCCCCGGTATTCTGCCTCATGTCGAGGATCAGTGTTTTTGTCCTTTTTTGATGGATCAGTTTAAAAGCATCGCTGAATATTGTGGTATCCGCATAGGCAAATGGCGGTGATTGGAGTAGTGCGACAGATCCATTTTCAAGAAATCGCAAACGTGAATCAGGAATGCTCTTTTCAGTGGTCCAGCCAGCATAATTATCAACTTCTTGAACCGGAGGATCGGAGGGTACACCGCCCTTTGTCTGCTTTACTTGAACCGTCCTGACCATCCCGGCAGTGGTGCGGAGTTTTAGCAAAAAAGGTGCCTGCCAATGATATAACTTGTTGCATACGTCCTCGAAGCCATCGTATTCGCTCAGAAACAGCTCTTTGAACGTCTCATTGTAACCGTCGTCACCATAAAGATCATAGCCGCGGCCGACGATCGTCCGGGCCGGGACGTTGTTCACACTTATTATCTCATCGCCGGTATGAAGAAGATTAGTCTGATGTGTCGTGATCCATACCCGGTGGTCTTGAACCAATACTTTAAATGGAAGCCGGGCTGTTTGTGGAGTAATGGTTGGGGAGAAGCCTTCCGAATGTTTTATTTGCGTATGACCACATCTTAAACTACACAAAAAAGGATAAATCGCCGTGATGAACCCGCTTTCTGTTAACGGGGTTTCAATGGCAGCGTATGTTCTGTTGTACATTTCCTGTATGCTATCCCTGGCGGTGTAAATCCCGTAACCGGGATGCATTTCCTGAATGGCCGACCAGAGAATGGCAAGGTCACCATGCATACTTTTTACAGATTTTATCGAACCAGTATCAACAGGCGACTGACCAGATGCTCGGTCTTTTTGCGGACTGGTGTTGCAGCCGAATAGCATAGCTACGCTCAGCAGTGGGCAAAGTAGCTTAATTGTGGTTTTCATTTATCCGAGATGAAGGAATAAGCCTTTTCAACAAGCAATATGGTACTTTTAAGCAAAATGGTTAATATTCTTTAAAATCGAACCATAAATCGAGATGTACTTCACCCGTCTACCGGATCATGCTCAACCTGGCTTTGATGAAGCGCAACACTTCGATCAATTCAGAAGACATAACGTGATCTTTAATGCCGAAAGTAAGCAAAGCCATTGCGACGATCACGTAGGCTGTCTTTCCATCAAAACGGTATTGCGCGGTGAGGAAATCTATGGTGTCGACGGACGGGAACTGGCCGTGCGACCGGGACAATTCCTGGTCTTGAACAACGACCAGCGCTACGCTTGTCGCATCAACAGTAAGGAGAAGGTGCGGTGCCTGTCCGTATTTTTTAAAAAAGAGTTCGCCTCGTCGGTACTATTCGATACGCTGCACAGTGAGGAGTTTTTACTGGATCACCCTGCCTCAGATAATGACAACATCCCCGAATTTTTTCAAACGCTTCGTCATATCTCCCCCGATATGGAGCGGCAATTTTCCGGTCTTGTTCGCTTGTTGGAAACCAGGGGATACTATGAGGCAATGGCCGATGAGTATCTTGTTTTCCTGTTGCGCCATTTGATAGGCGCACACCAGCTGGATCTGCGGATCGCTAATCAGGTCAGAGCCGTAAAAGTCGGTACCAGAAAGGAAATCTATAAACGCTTATGCATTGCCAGGGACATCCTGCATTCATCTCATGGCCAGCATATTGATTTGGGCGGAATTAGCGCGCAGGCCGGCATGTCGGTTCCACAGCTGGTCAGGCAGTTCAAAGCCGCTTTTCATTCGACACCCTACCAATATCTGGTAGGTATCCGGTTAAAGCAGGCAGCCTATTTATTGCAACATACCGGCGGGCAGGTGCAGGAAATCGCCTGGATGTGCGGATTTGAAGATGCCGGCGCATTTAGCCGGGCATTCAGGTCAGCCTATGGCGTGCAGCCAACCAGATTCAGGGACGGATAGGTAATTTGATCATTCTTGCACAGTGCGCTTCTCCCGTCATCTATACTTTTGTCCATCTATTCGCCTACGCATGATGGTCAAGCTGATGAAATTCATAAGTTTTCTTCCAGTACTGATGTTCAGTATTTATTTGCAAGATGCTGCCGCCCAACGGGTATCGATCCCAATCTATGAAGGCGCTGTACCGAATGCCCGGAACGCACCGGTCGACTATGAGGAGCAAACAGACGACGACGGACGCGTAACCAGGGTAACGCAGCCGGCACTCATTCCTTTTTTTGCCGGAAAAGAAAAGGCTGCCGGCACAGCCATACTAATCTTTCCGGGAGGCGGCTACCGTCTTCTGGCCCTTGCGGCGGGTGAAGAAATAGCGAAGGCGCTTAACGAGGAGGGTATCACCGCTTTTATAGTCAAATACCGCTTGCCTAACGATACAATCATGGTCGATAAATCCATCGGGCCCTTGCAGGACGCGCAGGCCGCGATCAGAACGGTCCGTAAGAGGGCGGCCGAATGGGGGATAAATCCTGAAAAAGTGGGCATGATGGGCCTATCCGCGGGCGGACATGTAGTGTCAATGGCGGGAACACAAGGTGGCAGGACCGTTATTGACAACCAAGAAAAGATAAGCCTCCGACCGGACTTTATGGCGTTGCTGTATCCGGTGATCATTTACGATCCGGCCATTCCGCGGACCCGCGAAAACCTGATTGGTAAAAACCCTTCTCAGCAATTACTGGACCTTTACAGCACCGACGGACATGTTACGGCCGCTACGCCCCCCAGTTTTATGGTACACGCTGCGGATGACGACGTAATCCCTGTGAAGAATACGCTTTCCTTTTTTGACGCCCTGCTGCGCAATGATGTGAAGGCAGAAATGCACATACTGCAATCGGGAGGGCATGGCTTTGCGCTCACAGATTCCAACAGCAAAGACAATTGGTTTAAATTCTTCAGAAGCTGGCTGACTGAAAACGGGTTTTAAAGATTCTAATATCAAGTCATTCAACAAATGTTAGTTAGCCTGCCGACAGGAAGCCAAAGCATGTCTTCCGGAACTTGCAACAACCAGCCCGGCGCGAATGCCTATTTCAGCGGTCAAGCGGCTTGGTTACCTTAATGAAAATCTGTGATGTGATCGCGTCCTCTTCTGAGTATCTTTCAAGGTATCCGATCGCTTTCTCGCGATACTTTTTTTTCACCGCGGGACTTTCCCACGTTTTAAGTATTTCAACCTCGAACCCGGCTTCTTCATGCAGCTTGATCCACTCTGAAATCCTTAATCTGTTGACGTAAATGGAACGGTTCCAGGTCATCTTTTTGAACAACTTCTGGCTGTACTGAAGATTATTGAATGTGTCGGGATTATTTTCATCTAATACCAGGTGATCCCTTAAATCGATATGGTGAAGTGCAACGCCGCCTGGTTTAAGCAGTCTGTAAGTTTCGTCGACCGTTACTTTGGGGTACCTGAGATGTTCGTAAACGGTGTGGCTCCAGATCAGATCAAATGTGCCGGCGTCCAGCGGGATAGCTCCTCCGTCGTAAACGATATATTCAATACCGGTTTTGGCCACTGTTTCATCGTCCAGATACTTAATAATATCCGCGATTACAGCCCGTGTCGCCCCTCTTTCCAATGCCAGTTCCATCAATTGGTAGGTATGTCCCGGGCCAAGTTCAAGAATTGATTTGCCTTTCACCTCGGTCACACTGTTATAGTCATTAAAAGTGGACATCAGCGCTTGTTTGCTTTGTCCGTTCAGTCCGGTGGTGTGATTTACAAGAGATGATAACTTTTGGACAATGGGAAATTGGATCAGGAAATTTTTAGAAATTTCAGACATTATGTGAACGCTCCTCATGCTTTGGTTGAGTATAGTGTTTTGTTGTAAAAAATATTTGCAATAATGTTAAGCAACTGTTTTTATTAAGAATATACCATTAGAGGCTTATAATAGTAGTTTATTCCCGCTTCCTACTCGTTGAACAGCCAAGAATATTTCTGGAATGCCTGTTAATTTTACGTTATCAGATGAATAGATTAACAACCTTTAAATCAAAGCATACGGTATTCTAAATAGTGTGATAGGTTGCTGTGAATCTAACAAATTAACACCGGTTAAGAAAATGACCGGTTATTTCATAGGCATTCCTTTGGCTAATACATTCTTTTTTTTCGACAAATGATACTGTTTCTTCGACGAATGTCCTTAGGTAAACGTGAGAATCTGGCCTACTCAAAAAAAATGCTTTCTGCTCAGAAATAATGCCACTTACACATTCCGTGGTGCTTGAAGGGGACTGACATGACTAGATTTGCCGCATTACAATCTGTCATCTCAATATTTGTATTATGAAATGGATATCGATACTGATGTTTTTGATTGGCTTGCTACCCCACGGAACGCTCATTGCGCAGGGATATGCTGGTGAAAGCATTACCATCCCGCACGCAACCGCGATACTTGATTTCATCATTGATTAAGATGGGGCCCTGGCTAAGGACTGATGGCAGGAAAAGAACAGGCATTTTGCTGCCTGCAATGCGCCATTTAATAAAAAATACCACTCTTCGGGGTGTTTATTGGGTTGTCCGGTTTATTTTGGTTATCTTCTTCGGTTTCCTGCTTTTACCTGAAAGCCCGTCCAAGACAAGCGTGACGTACACTATCTATATATGAAGAAAATCGCCATTATTGGTGCCGGCCCGGCCGGCTTAACTGCTGCATACGAGCTCTCAAAAAGAAATTATCAGGTGGATATTTTTGAAGCCCAGGACGGTGTCGGTGGCATGAGCCGAACGATCATGCTTTGGGATTGTCTTGTCGACATTGGTCCTCACCGGTTTTTCAGCAGCAACAGGCAAATCAACGAATTATGGCTTGAAGTGGCCGGTGACGACTACCGGATGATTAACAGACAAACGAGAATATTTTATAATAACCGGTTTTTCCACTATCCGCTCAAACCATTTAATGCATTTAAAAACCTGGGGCTTTACGAGACTCTGAGATGTATTATCAGTTATGGTCAGCAGAAGATATCGCCCGTTCCGTTGAATGGTGATTTTGAGAGCTGGGTAACGCGCCGTTTTGGAAAGCGGCTTTTCTTTATTTTTTTCAAAAACTATTCCGAAAAGCTTTGGGGCATTAAATGCACCGAACTGGATGCGGATTTTGCCACCCAAAGAATTAAAAGACTTTCGCTCTACGAAGCAATAAAGAACAGCTTTTCCGGCGATAGCGGCCGGCATAAAACATTGGTAGATCAGTTTGCCTATCCTTCCGGAGGTACCGGAATGATTTATGAACGTATGGCCGACCACGTTCGGAAACGGAATGGACGGATTTTTTTTAAAACAAATGTGAAAAGGGTCATCGTACATGATAACACTGCCACCGGATTGGAGCTGGAAGACGGCACTGTTAAAAATTACGATGCTATTATTAGTACAATGCCCCTTACGAATCTTGCCAATACCATTGATAAAGTACCATCCGAAGTAAAAGAATCGCTGTCAAAACTTAAATTCCGGAATACGATATTGGTTTATTTGCTGGTAGACGGGCAAGGACTTTTCACAGATCAATGGTTGTACATCCATTCCCCTGAACTGCTCGTTGGAAGAATTACCAATTTCCGGAATTGGCTGCCGGATTTATATGGAGATTCTAAAAAGACTATTCTGGCGCTGGAACTTTGGTGCAATTCCGAAGATGAGATATGGAATTACCCGGATGAAAAATTGATTGAAATTGCCACAACAGATTTGAAAAAAACAGGTCTGGCTGGGCAAAAAGAGGTTCACGAAGGGTTCGTCTACAGGGTTCCACGCTGTTACCCGGTTTATTCGAAAGGTTATATGGATGCATTGCAACCGGTCCAGGAATATCTTTCGGGTATTGAAAATTTATATCCCATTGGAAGGTACGGCGCTTTCAAATACAACAATCAGGACCACAGCATCCTGATGGGCATGCTCGCTGCGCGAAAAATAGACGGAGAAAAGGACATCGATCTTTGGGAAATCAATACGGACTACGAGAACTATCAGGAAAGTACTATTATCACCGAGACTGGTTTAAAAGACAATCATTAAAAATGTATTTTCTCATTACTGGCCTATCTATCCGTACTATTCATGCTGAACTTTGACGAATGGCTTACCAACTATACCTCATCGGGATTTTTATTGGTAACGGTTTTTGCATTGTGCTATCTCAGGGCAAAAATCAATAATGAAGGGCCGTTTGAACCTGCTGACTGGCGATGGGGAGCTGCACTTTTTGGAATGCTGTTGTTAATGCGCTATCCGTTTATTGCCTATAACCACGAGTTGGATATCGACGAAAGTCAGATGCTCGTACAGGCAATGAGCCTGAAAAAATTCTGGATTTACTGGAAATATGTCGATGGACTTACGCAGGGGCCGCTGACAAGTTATTTGCTGATCGTTCCCTCATGGCTGGGAATGCCGTTTGACTACACTGCCGCCCGCTTGCTCGGCTTCGTGGTGCTTTGCCTCACTTTGACCGCTACCTTCCTGACATTCCGGAACCTGTTTAAAGGCCCGGTTGCCGTGGTTATTTTTGCCCCGGTAGCATTCTTTTATCTCCTAAGTCAGGGCGCTTTTTCGTCGCTTTACAATGAATACCTGGTCCTTTTTCTGCTGGCTGTTTGTTTCTGGGTTTTTTCGCTGCTGTACCGACAATCGCAGCCGGACGTCAGGACATTGTTTCTTCTTGGGTTCGTTTCCGGCATGGTCCCGTTTGCGAAATTGCAAGGCGTGCCCATTGCCCTGGTGATCGTCATTTTTGCCGGATTAATGCTCTTGCAGCGCAGCCCGCAGAAGGTGAGGGCGCTGATGAGTCTATCCGCAGGCGGATTGCTGGTTCCTTTTGTGATACTCTGCTTTACCGTCCGGCATGGGGCGCTTGACTATTTCTGGAACTTCTATCTGATTGGCAATATGGAGTATTCCAGCGGAGGCTCTATGGGGCAAAAGGCGCTTAACTACCCGACATTTCTGCGGCAATCGGGACAGTTTCTCTATTTGTTTATTAGTTACGTCTGCCTGATCACTTGCTCATTCTGGCTTTTAATCCGATCAGGCATTGTACTTAAATCGATAAACCAGCTTTTTTGGCTGGGTCTTTTTCAGATCATCACTGCTTTTTATGTGATTATAAAGTCGGGCTATTTATTTCCCCATTATCAGCAGTTTATGATTATTCCACTGGGAATCTTCTCGGGAGTCATTTTGGAGGCTGCTCTGCCCACAATAACATGGAATTCAAGCAAGATCAGGCTTGGCTCCATGGCCTGGATGCTGACCTGTTTATTACCCCATATCATGAATAAACTGGCTACGGTGACCGGACATGCTTCCTTGCAACGTGTTCAAATCAGCAGGGCGGAGTTGGGGAAACCTCTTTCGGTTTCACCTGTTTCAAAGAGGATCCTCGACTTTACCCTTCCGGGAGATAATATTACCATATGGGGCTGGCATCCGGCATATCACCTTGAAACAAAGCTACCCCAGGGCACTGCTGACGTTATTCCCTTCCGTCTTCTCACGCCCGGTCCGCAGCAGAAAGGCTATCAGGAAAAGTATCTCAACGATCTTAAAATAAACCGGCCGGCCGTTTTCATCGATCTGATCACCAGCCAATCTTTTTGGTTTAATGACCCGGCGCTATACGCACATGAGCGAATAGGGGAGATAGATCGTTTCGTCGCGCAAAATTACCTGCTGGTTTCCGTCATCAACGGGGAAAGAATATTCGTTCGGAAGGATCGGCTGCAAATGTCCCAGCAGTAGATGGTAAAGGTCTTTTTGATCCGGCCCATCAAATGCTGTTTTACAAGTTCAGTTTAATGCCCCCATTGACGACAAACCCATCCAGTGGTGCGTAAATGTCTTTGAAAACCGGATTGGTGACCGTGCCGTTGTAGATTGAGCCGAAGCGCGTCTGGCGGGTATCGGTGAAGTTTTCGAAATTGATGAACAGAGAAAACTTTTCCCAAATCCGTTCGGCCATAAAGCCGGTAATCCAGTAAGACCTGCCCACTGTGCCATCGCTGAGCGTCTGTTTGCTGTAATAATATGCTTCCAGCCCGACTTTCCATTTGTCCTCGACCTCGTACATCAGCACGTTGTTGAGCCGGTGTTTAGCCGTTAGTGGGTTCACGCGTCTGTTGCCGTTTTCGTCGAGTCGCGCATCGGTGAGCGTGTATCCGACAAATAGCTTGAAGTCGCCATAACCCAGTTTCAGGTTAGTCTCCGTTCCTTTGGTATCGACGAAGCCATTCACATTCCGTAATTTGGTTACTCCTGGGTCCCTGGTCGGCCCCAGCAACAGCGGATCATTGATGCGTGTATAGAAGAACATGTGGTTCAGGCTGAAACTCAGCTCGCCGAAATGCGTGGCATAGTTAAGGTCAAAGTTGGCGCCGTAGGATTTTTCAAGCTTGTTGCCGTCCGGACTGACCGGCAGTACCGAGCGGAATTGCCTGCGCTCTGTTTCCTCGGTGAAAATGGTCGGAGTTTTGTAGCCCAATCCACCCCCAAGCCGCGAGCTCAGCCCGGGCGTGATCTTGAAAAGCCCGGAAACGCGGGGCAGGAACACGAAGCCGTAATCAAAAACGTAATCGCCGCGCAAGCCTGTTTCTATTTTCAGCCAGGGAGCTGTTTCCCAGGTATTCTGAACAAATGCGCCAAGCGTGTTTTGGGTGTAATCTCTTTTAATAAAATTATCTGCCGGTGATTCGCGGAACTGGTCAGTATAAAGGTTCACACCAGCTACCCAGTCGGATTTTTCGTGATTGCTGTTGAATGCGACTTCCGAATAAGTCGAAAGTTGCCTGCCATCGAAAATGTATCCGGGAATGCTGATTTTGCGGTCAAAATTGTTTACCGAGTTTTTGATTGTCAACCTATTTTGTTCGCTGAAATCGTGCTCGAAACTGAGCTGGGTCGAAAAACGGCTGCTTTTGTTCTTCTCAAAATAGCTGTTGAGCGCATCGCCGTTGCCTTTGATGTATTTGATATCTCCCCCAATGCGGTCTTCAAACATCGTGTTCAGGCCCACATTCAAACGTGTTCTGTCATTGAAATACAAAAACAGTTTGGGATTGAACACGTAGCGCCTGGTTTTGGGAATGGCTGTAAAACCCTCCTCAGAAGGGTCATAAGGGCGGCTGCTGTTGCGCGACGCAAAGATCGTCAGACCGACTTTTTCGAACTTCTGGCTGTAAAAGCCGTTCAGATCGAGCCCTCCCGCGGAAGTACCATTGACCAGAAAGCGCAGTTCGCGTTCTTCGGCAGGCGCTTTGGAGACCAGGTTCACAAGGCCCGCGATCGCGCCACCGCCATATAATGTCGACGAAGCGCCTTTGATCACTTCCACTTGTTTGAGGTCCAATGGCGGTGTTTGCAGCAAGCCCAGGCCACCCGAAAATCCTGCATACAACGGAAAACCATCCTTTAAGATCTGGGTATAGCGCCCGTCGAGCCCCTGAATACGGATACTGGAATTGGCCGAGGTGGCCGAAACCTGCTGCGTCTGAATACCAGTGCTTTCATTCAGCATCATACGGATGTCGCCGGGCTTCATATTCCCTTTTTCTTCCAGCTCTTCGCCTCCGATGAATTCCACGCGGGTAGGGATGCTTTGGATCGTGCGCGAACTGCGCGTCGAGGAAATGACCACTTCTTCGAGCTCGTGCTCTTTTTCTTCGGCCACTTTGAGCGAATCCTGCGCCATTACCGCGCTGCCGGCGAGCAGTAGTAGCGCAAGGCCACATGCTTTTTTCATCTTGCAAATATAAGTGCTCCGGTGAAAGGGGCAAATGATGGAAATGATACCTTTGTCGTTGTCATGCATGGGCATACGGTGTGCAGGAATTGACTATGATCAGAAATATTTCAGTTGAAGATTTTTTCTTGTTGGAAAAACCGGTCGTGCTCGCGGATGTGCGTACCCCGGCAGAATTTGACCATGGGCACATTCCCGACGCGGTGAACCTGCCGCTTTTCAGTAACGAGGAGCGGGTACAGGTCGGCACTACCTACAAACAAATCGGTCGTGAGCCGGCCATACTCCTTGGTTTTGATTTGACGGGAAACAAATGGTCGGGCTTTATCCGGTCGGCATTGGAGTTCGCACCCGACAAGCGTATTGCGGTCCATTGCTGGCGCGGCGGGATGCGCAGCGGGGCAATGGCCTGGGCGCTGGATCTGTATGGCTTTGAAGTGCTTTTGATCCAGGGCGGCTATAAGAGCTACCGGCAATGGGCGCACCGGCAGTTTACAATGCAATACGATCTAAGGGTGTTGGGCGGTATGACCGGCTCGGGCAAGACAAGACTTCTTGGCAAATTGCAGGAAATGGGTGAACAGGTCGTTGACCTCGAAGAGCTCGCGCAGCATCAGGGATCTACCTATGGAAGCATGAACAAAATGCGGCAACCCACCCAGGAGCAATTTGAGAATAATCTGGCCTGGATACTGAAAGACCTGGACCGTAATCGTTGTGTGTGGATCGAGGACGAAAACCTGAACATCGGGAAAGTAGCAGTGCCACGTCCGCTTTGGCAGCAGATGAATGCGGCGACTATTATCGATATCGAGGTTGATTTACAAGAACGCGTCGAAAGGCTGGTCGAAGAATATGGCTCACTGGACCCGGACTTTCTCGTTGAATGCACAGAGCGGATTCGCAAACGTCTCGGGCCGGTGCAAACTACCCAGGCCATAGCGGCGATCAGGGACGGTAGAATGGAGGATTTTATCCGGCTGGTGCTGGTTTATTACGACAAAACCTATCGCAAATCATTGTCTCACAAAGACGCGGGCAAACTGTTCGCCCTCCGGCTAAGTGGCGGATCCGACAAAGCCAATGCGCAGTTAATAGCAGACTTTAATCAAACAATAGCAGCCCGAAAGCCGCTGCATCCCATTTCATGATCGCTCAGGAAATTAAACTTACACAATATTCCCACGGTGCCGGTTGCGGTTGCAAAATCAGCCCCGCCATACTCGATACGATATTGCACAGCACTTCGCCGGTAGCTACGGATCCGCGCCTGCTGGTAGGGAACGATAAACGCGACGATGCGGCGGTACTCGACCTGGGCAATGGAATGGGACTCATTTCTACGACCGACTTTTTCATGCCTATTGTAGACGATGCCTATGACTTCGGACGCATCGCTTCGACCAACGCCATCAGCGACGTTTACGCAATGGGAGGCAAACCCGTGCTGGCGATCGCAATCCTGGGATGGCCGGTGGACAAGCTCCCGGCGGAAACTGCCCAGCGCGTACTCGAAGGCGCGCGTGCTGTATGTGCCGACGCGGGTATCACGCTCGCGGGAGGCCACAGCATCGATTGCCCCGAACCCGTATTCGGGCTTGCCGTGAATGGGATGGTGGCGGTGGAGCACCTCAAACAAAATTCGACGGCTACGGCGGGCTGCCGCTTGTATTTGACCAAGCCGCTCGGCGTAGGGATACTTTCCACCGCTCAGAAACGTGGTATACTCAGGCCGGAGGACGCCTTAATTGCATTGGAAAGCATGACCAGGCTCAACAAGATCGGTGAGCTGTTGGGCAAACTGTCTTATGTGAAAGCCCTCACCGATGTGACCGGTTTCGGCCTTCTCGGCCATTTGGCTGAAATGTGCGAGGGGAGTGGACTGGCTGCCGAAATCGATTTTGAAAAAGTACCCGTGATCGCCTCATTACCCTATTACCTTGAACAGGGTTGTTATCCGGGGGGTACCCAGCGGAACTGGAAGAGCTACGGCCATAAAATTGGCGTATTGACCGATGAACAGCGTTTCGTTCTGGCCGATCCCCAAACGAGCGGCGGCCTTCTCATAGCGGTTGACCAGGACAACACCGCCGAGTTCGAAGACAAAATGCAGCAGGAAGGGTACACGCTTCGTCCATTCGGTTTTTTGAAAGCACCGGGCGAAGGGGCACTGGTCGAACTGTAAACAAGTCTTCGGTAACCAGGCTTAGCATACGTGCCACAAGTCTTACAGGCTGTCAGGACGACGAATTTTGTTTTCGGAAAGCATCCGGCGAATAGCCTGTGTGGTTTTTAAAGAAGCGTATAAAGTAGGAAGGATCCTCATAACCTAAGTGCCAGGCGATGTCCTTGATTTGATTCGGGGTGGCCAGCAGAAATCTTTTGGCTTCCAGAATAATCTGTTCGTTGATCAGGTCGGCGGTTGTTTTACCGACTGATGCCTTGGTAATTGCATTCAGCTGGTAAACCGACAGATTTAATAACTTCGCGTATTCAGAGACACTTTTGATCCTGGTAATATTTGCTTCGAGCAGCCTTAGCAGCTCTTCGTAACGTTCCTGTGTGTACGTAGATACATTAGCCGCGATTTTGGTGGAATCCTGGCTTTGTCTGGCAAGTTCGATCATAAAAAGCTCCATGCTGGCCTTTATGGCCTGCATATATCCATCTTCCTTTGAGCTGAATTCAAGTAAACAATTCGAAAGGTGGTTCAGCAGCTTTTTGGAACGGTTTTCATCTACCTGTTGATAATTTTGAGCACATGCCTTTTTCCACTGCTGCTCGGCGGTCGGGCTGTGTGCCCTATAAAACGCAATGTCAAATTCCAGCAGATACCCTGCGGCATCGGCCATCAGATGCAAATGGTGAACCTGGCCCGGGCGGAGGATGAACACTGCATTTTTGCAGATTTCATACTTCACAAAATCGATTTCATGTACGCCTTGTCCTTCCTCGGTGGCAAGGATAAAAAAGAAGTCGTGCCGGTGGAGATCGTGCACAAGGTCGTTGCCATTAAGCAGCGCGCCGAGTTTCCTGATGCTGAAACGGCCCAGGCTGCTATGGTCCTCGTGGGTTTCAGCAATATGTCTGACAGGAATTGACTTCATTATCCGGTGTTTTTCAAAGATACTATAATCGGTCGCTGGTCGGCCTGCCGGGTAAGCGGTAATTGCGAATTCTGCTATACAACTCAATTTTCGTCCTATTCCTGGCATTTCACCGCAAATTACCTTTGCATCATTCAGACAAACAAATTGTGCTATGACAATAAAAGCTAAAATAATAGCCTCGTTAAAAATCTGGGTGGTGATTTATCCTTCCATTACCCTTTTCCTTTACCTTCTGGGAGAGCCGCTATCGGTGTTGCCGCTATACCAGAGAACCCTTGTGCTTACCGTTGCACTGGTTCCATGGATTGTGTTTGTCGGACTGCCAGCGTTCAACGTACTTTCCGACCTGCTCTTCTCCAAGGGTGAAAGTAAAAATAAAATCTGAAATCCTGCCATAACCAGACGATCCTGCCAATACAGGTCATCCTGACTTTTGAAACAGCGTACTACTTTAAATTAATAACCATAACATGAAAATTGTAATTGTCGGTGCCACCGGCACGATGGGGAAGTACCTTGCCGGTGCATTTGAAAAAGACCATGAAATCGTCAGGGTCGGATCCAGTGGCGGAGATATTCGGGCGGATATTACGTCGCTTAAATCCATCGAGCATTTATTTGAAGAGGTAGGTAGTTTCGACGCGCTGATATCCACCGCCGGCCCTTCGTATGTCGGACCTTGGAATAGCATGACTGACAAGGAATTCCGCAAAGGATTAGAAGGCAAACTAATGGGTCAGATCAATCTGGTGCTCGTAGGCCAGCGTTATATTAATGCCGGTGGATCATTTACTTTAATTGCCGGCGCCTTAACGACTGACCCGCAACGGAATTTTGCGAATGCCGCAGCAGCCAACGGCGCGATCGAAGCGTTTGTAAGAGCGGCAGCGATAGAACTTGACAAAGGTATCAGGATCAATGCGGTGAGCCCGACGGTCATTGAAGATTCCCCTCAGTATTTTCCGTATTTCCCCGGAGAGGTGCCGGTTACCATGAGGGCGCTCGAATATGGCTTCCGGAAAAGCGTCTTCGGAGCTGCTACCGGGCAGGTTATTACTCCCCGGTAGAGCCTTGATTTATTGTGTTTTATCCCAAAAAACGCCGGATCCTGGATAAATGCTGGCTGTGCTCCCTCACCATTTCAATTCCCTGACGGAAAGTCATTCCCGGAACTCCGTTGCGCGCATTGGCCATGCTGATCTGGCAAAGGATTTTCCAATGACAGTAAATCTCCTTCCAGGCAAAGTATATCGAATGCCGGGGATCATAAATGTGTGTGGGCTCGCTGGCCGCGCCGTTCAGCTCGATCACCGAAAAATGCCTGCCCGCTTCGAGGTCTTCCCAACTTTTGAAACGGATATCCAGCCTTCCGAAGTCAAAGCCGGGTATCGCACCGCAGAGCCTATCGATCATCCCAGTGAGCGCCGGGGTGATGCGGTTGCTCATGTCCATGAATTTTGAGCCGCGACTGTGGTTTCCATACGGTACCAGGTTAAGTTTTTCTCCTGCGGCAGGAATGTCCCTCATTTTTTCGCCCAATGTTCTTTGGAGGGAAGGAAGCTGCAAAACGGCCCGGCCGTCTTTCAAAAGCAAGGTCAGTATGTTGGATTTACCATCGCCTGTGACGCTCAAAAGCTCTTTGCCGACGATTCCCGAAATTTGTCCGCGACTGGCCCCGGGCATGCGGTAATAAAATATGCCTGCTTCACAGGGATAGTCGATGTATGGCTGCAAGAGAAAGTCGACCTGGCTTTGACGGCGGTAGTCTTCCAGATCTTCCGGGCTTGCCAGGAGCTTCACCTGCACGCCCCGCTCGCCAATATCCGGTTTAGCGATCATCGGAAATGTCACGGAAGCTTTATCCAGTAACGATGCTACTTTGTCCTGCGAACAGCCCGCTTTACAAAGGAGCGTTTCAGGGTAAGAGCCCTTTGGCATAAGGCGATAAATCCTGCTTTTGCGTTCCCCGGCAAACCCCGCGTATCGCATCGAGGGATTTGCCGCACCGAAGAACCAAAATGACCCAGCCTTTATGCTCAGCCACAGCCACCGGGGCACCATTGGAAGGTAAACACATGCCAGCGGCCAATATTCCCAGCTGCGGACACGTATCAGAAAATGTTTAAACTTCCAGCTAATGCTATTGAATGCGGGAATGGGCTGAGTGGCCTCTGAATGCGGAAGAATAGCGAAGGACTTCTGCGCGGGAAGGTCGTGGTAGTGAACCACCGGCTGCTGGCTGGTAAGATCGATCGAGGTGATGCTCACGGTGGCCATCTCAGCGCGGTTGAGGTGGGAGCTCTGGCCGGAAGTAAATATAATATCCTTGCTGAGGTGGAAATCCAGGATGTTTTCGGCATTAACTTCCGTTTTGCCCATCCATTGCTGCAATCTACGCGTCCGTATTTGCCGGGCCTCGCTGCCGTATAGCGTCGCTGATGCCCAGATATGCGGCTTTCGGGCGTCCAGTTCCTGCCTGTGTTTGCGGCTGCCGTCCCACGTACAGCGCGTGAGCTGTCCACCGGTGAACAGGATCAGGGTAAATGGCTCGATACCTTCAAGCGACATCCTTTCGAAACAGGCCGTAGGAGTGGGGGCCTTCATGATGTCAAGCATTACAATGCCCCTGCTTTTTCGGTAGGATTGCTTACGCGTATGATTTTCAAATGCCCCGTTCAGTAGTACGGCCGCTTCGCGCTGGCCTTTCAACACAATCCAGGTGCCACCCGCGTGAGCGTCTTTCGGGTAGGTGAGGGCGCCTCCTGCATAACGGGTTACAGGAGGTTCGGCGGGTGCCCGGCTGATGCGTTCATCCCGGTTGGAGGTCAGAAACGCGCCGCTTTCCGAAGGTATGTAGGTTACTGTGCACATTGCGACTGGCGGTATCTGAGGGTGGAACCGGCCACACCAAAATCTTCCGGTAATCGAAATGAGGTAAGCGCCCCGATTCCGATTTTAAGCAAAGCCATATGATGCACGGTGTGTTCCAGGTTGTAAATCAGCTCGCGTTCATAATTGGTCGCAACCCGGACGCCCGGATCGCTCAACAGTAGCAGTACTTTATTTTCCCTGCTCAAATTGGGCAGGATCCGGCGTAGTTTCTCACGCGCAACATCGCGGTGCTGCTCGATGGACTTATCCCTGCCTCTGGCGTCGTAATTGACAACGCCCGTTCCGTAACCTTTTTCCAGCTCGACAAAAAATTCTATCACATGCCGGACATGCTCGCCTATGGACGCTCCCGAAAGTACGGGCAGGCGGCGCTGATATTGCGCATCTGTCAACCCATCGAGCATTTCACCGATCTGCCTCAGCGCAGCCTCCATTGATTCCGTAAGTTGCCTGTTCATTTTGTTAGTTTTAATGGTTATATCAAAAATAATGCCTGTCCGGGAGGCATTGTTTTCAAAGGGCTTACTCCCGGATGCGCAGGCCGGAAATGCTGCTGCGATGCCAGTAGGTAAGGATCAGACAAGTCACCAGTACCGTCACCGCCATGATGAAAAGCTTGCCCGAGTCGTCTTGCACGACGATCCCCAGGCGGGTAAGGTGCATGAACACCGCGCCAGTCATCACACCAATGCCGATCAGCGCCCCATACGCCGTTGTGCGGGGTATCAGGATCAGGATGGAAGCGATCAGCTCCAAAACGCCCACGAATATACGTCCCCAGGGCTCCATACCGACCGTCGAAAAGATGTATACGGATTCGGGTGCTGCGGAAAATTTGAAATAGAGGGTCTGCAACATGATCGTCGCCGCTACCAACCGTAGCAGCCATGTCCATTTCGGGTGTGTTTGTGGATTCATCACTGCTGGTCTTTGATTAACGGCCATTGCGTGTCTGCTTTTTCGATAAGTGCTTCCCGTTTTTTCGACCAGTTGTTTTTGACTTTCATATTATAATTGAAATACAACTTCTCGTCAACGATCGTCCAGGTTTCCGCTTCGGTGGGTGCCTTGTGGCCTTCCGAAGTTCCGAAGGCACAATACCCGCCATATTGCGGAACATATTTGTCGGGCGCAGCTTTGAATGCTTCCAGATTCGCGCGACTGGCGAAAAGCCAATCGGCATCCTTGTAGTGGTAGGTCAGGCTATCGGTGCCCTCAACGGGTTTGGCATCTTTGAAAAAAGCGACTACATCGTATCCTTTGATCGCCTTTCCTTTCGGGGCAAAAATCTCGGATTTCTGGGCAAATGCCGCGTGGGTGACCAGCAGCAATGCCGCAGCGAATACTATTTTGTTCATTGGTAATGCAGGTTTTTAAGGTATAAACTTCATCCAGTTGCGGTCGGCCTGTGTTTTCAGTCGCGCCTCATCCAGGTTCCAGCTTTTAAGTGTATTGTTGAAAAACTTGTTATAGAAAAGATAGAGCTTA
Source organism: Dyadobacter sp. OTU695 (assembly GCF_038440355.1). Lineage (NCBI taxonomy): Bacteria > Pseudomonadati > Bacteroidota > Cytophagia > Cytophagales > Spirosomataceae > Dyadobacter > Dyadobacter sp. OTU695. The sequence goes on from NZ_JASATN010000004.1 coordinate 324,069, forward strand.
CCATCCACCACCTTGAATGTCCCGGGGTCGATCTCTACTTTTTCGCCCTTTTTGCCCATTGCAAAGGCACACCAGCCCCCGAATTGCGGCTCGTAGCGCGCGGGATTGTGCGTGAATTCGTCCTTGTTTTGTTTGGAAGCGAAGCGATAGGTAACACCGTTGTAGCTGGCCGAAAAATCCTTCCTGCCTTCGATCGCCTTATTCATTGTAAAATAAGCCACCGGGTCATAGCCTTGTATGGCAAGGCCGGACGATTCGAGGTTGTACTGTTTTCGGCGTGTTTCCGTAGTCTGACCGAAGGTGGCCGCCGCCAGCAGAAGCAGTAGCAGCAGAATATTGATAGGTCTTTTCATTTTTAATTTAATTCAATGTGCGCCGCACGGTTCGCGCCCCGCGCAGCGCAGCAGATTATTGCAAAGTGACTTTAATGATATTGTTAATTGCGGGAAGGGTTGTGAATTTGTTGGGGTTAGGCACCGGTGCGATGGCTTTGGTTTCGTTCAACGGCGTCCCGGCCAGGTTGAATTGCGTAATGCCCGCGCCGGGGAATTGGTCGATGGCCGTGCCATTGTCGTACAGCCCGACCGATCCGGAGACATCGCCGCTGGCGTTGCCATCGATATCGTTACCGCTTGTCGCAAAAAACCAGTCGTTGGAAAAGCCGTACATAGTAGCAATCGCGATATGGTCGCCCGAAGCGAGCGTGAGGGGTTGTGAAACCTTTCCGCCGGCAGTCCCGCCGATTTTGGGCAACAATACGGTGCTCATGGGTTCTTTCAGCACATATACATTTTTAATCCCGCTCTTCATTTTTAATGCGGCCGCCAGCACGTCTGCATTTCCCTTTTGCGCGAGATCTTTCAAGCCTTCGCCGCGATCATTTTCACCGGATTTGAAAAAAGGATTTTCAGTACCATTATAAACAACTACCAAAACCGGGGAAAGCGGTGTGAATATGCCGGTTTGAGAGGTGAGCCAGGTGCTTAGCGGGGCGTTGTCGCCGGCTTCGGCAATGCGGGTTAGCGCATCCGTGGTGGCTTTACCCTCGGAATAAACTGGCTCGGGAAGCAGCAAATTGCCGCCCGCAACGTAAGAGATCGCCCAAACGCCGGGGCTGAAAGGAGTTTCGTTCGCCGTCCCGCCCGACTGGTTTTTAATCGTGACAGTGAACATTGAGCTGCCATCGTAAGCCAGCGAGACATTCATAAGCTGCGAGGCCGGCAGAAATGCATGGCCGTAGTCATCCGTCCCGGCTACTTCCTTGATATTGCGAGGCGTTGCCTCGGCCTCGCCCGGGTGCATCAGAGCCATGCCGGGCATGCCGTTCACACGCGTGCCGTTGTCCCACAGTTTGATCTGCGCGGAAACGTCGCCTGTGATGGGAGTGCCGTTGTCCTCGTACAGCCGTATACCCGGATTGGCAGGTGCGAAAAAAAGGTCGTTGCTCCATCCATACATCGTGGCGAAAGTCAGCCGCTGATTTTTAGCTGCCGAAAATGAGAATGAAACCGATTGGCCGGGCAATATCACCGGCGGTGTACCGGCTCCCTTAAATGTACCCGATTGTACAAGTGGTTTGCTGTCGAGCACGTTTTCAATGGTAAGGGTTTTAGCGGTCGGCTGCGGGTCGTGGTCCTTGGTGCAGGCTCCGAAAATGAGGACTGTCAGCGACAGCCCGAGCAGTGTTTTGATCATGTCTGTTTCCATTTTGAATGTTTGGATACTGCAAAGCAACAAACACGATATCCCGGCGTCGTCACGGATTTATAACAAAAGTATCACAGCGGTATTCCGCGCTGTTTTATTTCTAAACTTTGCAGAAAATCAGTCGATATGGATACCAAGCATGTGCTCATCGTCGAGGACGATTCCAATATTACCGAACTGCTCTCGATACACCTCTCAGACCTGGGATGTAAGGTGATTGCGGAAAAAAACGGGCAGAACGGCCTTGCGCGGGCGCAGGATGAAAGCTTTGACCTCATTATCCTGGATGTAATGCTACCCGGCCTGAACGGCATGGAGATTTGCCGCAAGATCCGGCAGGGCGACCGGCAGACACCTATTATGATGCTCACGGCGCGTTCAGAGGAGATAGACAAGGTAATGGGCCTGGAGACCGGCGCCGACGACTACCTCACCAAGCCGTTCAGCGTGCGCGAATTCATCGCCCGGGTAAGGGTAATTTTCCGGAGAAGCGAAGAAAAAGCGCGTTACGCGGCACCGGCGCCTGCATTGATCAGCATTGCCGGGCTGGAAATCGATATCGATAAGCGAAAGGTGATGCTCCGCGGCGAACGGCTCGATTTGTCGCCACGGGAGTTTGAACTGATCGTCCTGCTGGCGTCCAACCCCGGGAAAAGTTACAGCCGCAAGCAGTTGCTAAGCCTTGTATGGGGCTATGATTTTGAGGGATATGAACATACGGTCAACACGCATATCAACCGGTTGAGGGGGAAAATTGAAGCGGATGTTTCCAATCCTGTATTTGTATTAACCACCTGGGGCATTGGCTACCGGTTTAACGAAGATCTGTAAAATGTCTGTAAGAACGATTGGCGGTAATCTCCTTTTCTGGAAAATCAGCGGTGTATTCGCAAGCCTTTTGATTATTCTCGGGATCGTATTTGTCATGATCGCCTCCCGGTTTTCAAAATCGTATTATATGACTGCCCACCAGCAGCTGTATGGCGGTATCGCGCAGCACCTGGCCACATTTACCCAGCCCATTAAAAACGGCCGGCCCGATACCACGGTAACGCACGACATTATCCATTCCACAATGGTGGCCAACCCGAGCGTGGAGGTGTACCTGCTTGACACGCTGGGGAATATTACCGACTATGTGGTACCGGAAGCGACCGTGCACATGAACAAGGTGGACATGGCGAAAGTAAAAAAATGGCTGGCCAGCGGGGCGGATAAGCCCCTGGGCGACAATCCGAAGCGTCCGGGAGAGGCCAGTATCTTTTCGGTGGCGCCGGTACTGGAAGACGGCAAAAAGGTGGGTTACGTGTACGCCGTGCTTGCGAGCGAAACCCAGAAGGAGATATTGGCCTCGCTTACCGACGATCTGAATTTCAGATTGGCAGCTTACATCTTTTTTGCCGCATTGCTCGGGGCGTTTGTCGTTGGACTGCTCACTTTCTTCCTGATCACCGACAGCATTTGCAGCATTACCGGGGTCGTTAAGCGGTTCAAGGACGGCGACCATTCGGCCCGCGTACACGGGTATGCGAAAGGCAACCTGGGCGTACTTACCTCCACATTTAACGACATGGCCGATGTTATTGTCGATAATATTGAAAAGATCACGGCCACCGACCGCCTTCGCCAGGAGCTGATAGCCAATGTTTCGCACGATTTACGCACCCCGCTTTCCATCATGCAGGGCTATGTTGAAACGCTCATGATTAAAAACGACACGCTTTCCGGGCGGGAAAAGGAGCGGTACCTGTCCATTGTCCACGAAGGAACGAGGAAGCTTTCAGGGCTGGTGGACCAATTGTTCCAATATTCGAAGCTGGAAGCGAATGTGGTGTCTGCGCAAAAGGAAATCTTTCCGTTGGGGGAGCTGGTTTCTGATATTCTGAGCTCCTACCAGCTGAATGCAGACGAGCGGGGAATCCGGCTGGCATTGGAGGCACCACCTTCCTTACCACCCGTTTTTGCCGACATTGCCTTGACGGAAAGAGTGTTCCAAAACCTGCTCGATAATGCATTCAAATTCACGCCGGATGGCGGACAAATCACCGTATCACTCACAGAAACGGGTAATGGCGTGAGAATCCGCGTGGCCGATACGGGCGTAGGCATCGCCAAGGCTTACCATGAGCAGATTTTCGAACGCTACAAGCAGGCGGAGCTATTTCCATCCGGCCAAAAGGGTACCGGCCTCGGTCTGGCGATTGTACGTAAGATCCTAGAATTACATCAAACAACCATCGAGGTCGTGAGTGATAGCGGGAAGGGTGCCGCATTTGAATTTGTCATGCACCGGCCGTAACCGCGAAGGGGGTGGAGGCCGCCGCTAGGCTTACGGGTCGGATCCGGGTGAATTCTTTCACACCAGGCGCCGTATTCCCAATCTTTGGAACAGTTTTTTAAATCGCTTCAAAATTGCATTGGGCGCTGTTTGCCCGGTTTTCATCATAAAAAATGATTTAAATGAATCATGTCCAGATTGGTTATCATGCCTCTCATGAGCAGTTCAAACCCAGCGAGCTGACCGGCCTGGTGCGGTTAGCCCAACAAGCGGGATTCTCGCAAGTACTTTCGTCCGACCACTTTTTTCCATGGAGCCAAAGCCAGGGTGAAAGCGGTTTTGCATGGAGTTGGCTCGGCGCGGCAATGCAGGCAACCGACCTTACATTCGGCATTGTGAATGCACCTGGCCAGCGTTACCACCCAGCAATAATTGCCCAGGCTGTCGCAACGCTTTGCGAAATGTTCCCGCAGAGGTTTTGGATAGCGGTGGGCAGCGGACAGTTTCTCAATGAACACATCACTGCCGCGGGGTGGCCGTCGAAATCTGAGCGCAACCAGCGGTTGAAAGAATGTGTGGATATGATGCGGGCTCTTTGGACGGGCGGGTCCGTGACGCACAACGGTATGATCAATATTTATGATGCAAAATTATATACACTGCCGTCCTACATGCCGATGGTCGTGGGGGCCGCATTAACCGAACCTACGGCAGAATGGGTCGGAGGATGGGCAGACGCCATGATAACTACTTCCCGGCCACCTGAGGAGCTCAAAAAGATGATTGAGTCCTTCCGCAAGGGCGGGGGTGAAGGCAAGCCTGTTTACCTGAAAGTACAATTGTCTTACGACACCACACAGGCTGCGGCTACCAAAGGGGCCCATCAGCAGTGGAGAAACAATATCTTCCCTTCCTCGCTTCTGTCAGATATCCGGTCCCCGGAGGGCTTCGATGCGGCAGGGGCTATGGTAAAGCCCGGTGATATGGCGTCGGGCGTCAGGATATCGGACAGCACCGACCAGCATACCGAATGGCTTTCAAAGGACATCGAAGCCGGTGTATCGCACTTGTTTTTACACAATGTGAATCTGAAACAGCAAGCCTTTGTCGAAGCGTTTGGGGCGAAAGTGCTTCCGCACCTTACCGGCTAAGTCATGTATTTCCTGCCGGTCAGACAAGGGGTATCTCAATGCGATATCAGGATTTCCGGCGCTGTGCCAAAGCGGTGACCGTTGCGCGGATCACATGCGTCCATGGCCGTTCTGGCGAGTCCAGGAGCCGGATGTTCTGGTGCTGCGGCCTGTGTCATTGGCCTGCGTTTGCTCCTTTGACTTTAATGCCGGCAAGCATCTGGGGGCTGAGGTAGGGATTATGTGACAGCACCGAACGTATGCATGTCACAAGTTCGGTCGAGCAGGCGTGTTTGGTTAGTATGCCCTTTACACCCATGCGTACCAGTGAGCGTGCCAGCTTATGGTCGGGTGCGCTGGCGTAGACGATGAACGAGGTAAGGGGATTTTTTTTCATCAGCCTTTTCAGGACCGGGTAATCCATCTCGGGATGTTCCTCTGACTGGCCAATGATGATGATGTCGAAAATTTCCAGCTGTGTAATCTTTTCCAGGTCGTGCATAGACCCGGTTTCCAGGGTAGCGATGTTGTCGAACTGGCTTTTGAGCATGGCGCGGACGCCAGTCCGGAATACCGGGTGCTCATCGACGAGTGCTACGTTCATATGGGATAGGTTTACACGTTTTGAGGTTGGTCCCGACCACTAGGCCTGATGGCAAACAAATGGCTCCCCGGCTGCGACCGCATTCAGGCACCTAACCAACTCTTCCGGACAGCCATTTTTGTTGAGATAACCTTTGACTCCCATACGCATGAGCAATCTCACCGACGCAAGGCATGGTTTAGCGGCGTATACGATGAATGATGCAAGTGGATTTTTTTTCATCACCCGTTTTAATACCGCCCTATCTATTTCGGGTTGCTCTTCCGACAGTCCGATGATCACAATGTCGATATCCCCCAGGTTGTTCGCCCGGGTGAGACTGTGTATTGAGCCGGTTTCGAGCATATGGATGTTGTTGAACCGACTTTTTAGCATCAGGCGTATGCCTGTGCGGAACACCGGGTGCCTGTCTATGAGTGCTACGTTCATAAATCGGAAATTTGTTTTGGATGGGAGGGTGTGAGCTTAAATCAGGTCTCCCGGCTTAGCCGGGAGATGATCAACTCACTCAACGTCATGAAAATCTCAACATGGTCCCTTCGCATAGTCCACTTCTCCGAACCGATGGTATATATCACCGATCCGCCATGAAACAAAAGTATTTCGTATACATGGTCCCGGCACTACAAGAAGTTGAATAGTTGATTGAAGAATTTTAATATTTTATTTAAGAAATTTAAAGACATATAGAAGTACTACTATGAGTGATTTTTTTTATTATTACCAGGGATAAACCCTAAGTATTACCGCCCCATCCCAATGAGCATTCAGATTATCATCGCCGAAGACCATCCGTTAGTATTAGCGGGTATTCAGTTTTTGCTGATGGACCACAGGCCGGATGCAGTTATTACCGCTACCACTGATTTCAGGAAAACAATCGCCATGCTTGAAAATCAAAAGTTTGATCTGCTGATCATGGATATCAACCTTCCGGGAGGCGATAAAGTAGGCATGGTGCATTCGGCCCGGCTGAAACAGCCCGGGATACCGATACTGGTCTGTTCGAGCTATGACGAGCAGCTCTACGCATTGCCGTTCCTGAAAGCCGGTGCAAACGGTTATATTTCCAAAACTGCTATCAATGAAGACTTTACACATGCGGTGGACAAAGTGTTGAGCGGGCAAACTTACGCCAGTGCGGAGGTCATGCAAAACGCGTTTCGCCAGTTGTTCAATGCAAAAGGCCCGGAAGAATCTGTTACGGACAAGCTTTCTGAAAGAGAGCTGGAAGTCGCGCTGCTGCTGGTGAAAGGTGTGCCGGCCAAATCTATCAGCGAGCAGTTGAACCTTTCGCCTTCGTCGGTCAGTATTTATAAGTCCAAGATTTTCGAGAAACTGGGTGTAGAAAATGTAATCCAGCTAACAACCTATTTTGACTTGAACGGTTAGCATACGACTGCGATATCACTCCGGTCTAAAAGTATTTCGGCCTGACGATGAGAAATCTCCTGTTCCAACTTATTCCGGCTTGTATAATCGGGCTGTTGATCACCGGCCGTGTGACAGCCCAGCAGCAGGCTGCGGAATACTGGTTACAGCATTTTACGGACGAAAACGGCCTCCCCCAAAATAGCGTCAAAGCGATTGCCCAGGATGGCAACGGTTTCATATGGCTTGTAACCGAGGTGGGCCTTGTGCGGTTCGACGGGCATCGTTTCATGACATTTGACAGGTCGGTAATCCCTATTACAACAAACCGGATCCGTGTGCTGATCCCATCTGTTGCAGACTATGGCAAACGGAGGCCTTATGAATTTTACGCATTGTCCGAAAAGAATGAATACATCGGTGTCCTGGGCAATGGGCTCGCCCGGGTGGACACAACTTTTTACCACAGGTATCAGAAGCGAAACCCATTTATCCGGAACGAGGTACGGCATAACAGTAACCTGAGCAGCCTGCCGGCCCAGTACCCGTTTTATCCTTTTGTATCCAGTTACTTCGCCGCAGCGGATAGCAATACCTATTATATCTGGCAAGGTGACAGGATTTCCTGTTTTGAACATGGAAAACGGGCTTTTACAGCCAAGGGGCCTTTCCAGGACTTTTTTCTGATCGGATCCAAACCCTATGCGACCGATAGCGCCGGAAATTTCAAGGCGATTACGGCAGCTTCCGGCAACGTTGCCATCGGTGGCGACATTCTGCTGAACCCGCTTTTCCGAAGCGCGAAGCACCGTCCCCGCCTTTTTTGGAACAATGTTTCGCACCAGGCTTTTCTTTATTTCAATAAATGCTTTTATATCCTTAAACCGACAGAGAATGGCAGCCTGACTACGCGGCTGATCTTGAAAGACTTTGATTTTGGAAACCGTAATATCATCAGCGCTTATTTTGATGAAGCCGGAGGTTTCCTGTTTCTGGGAAGCAGCACAAAAGGGCTGTTTCTGCTGAAAAAAGAGAACTTTCAAACCAACAAATTGTATGCAGATAATGCGGATAACGTCTATTACGCCCAGATACCGACGCGGGAACGATCCGTTTTGACTGCACAGGGGTATTTACTGGGAAGCAATGCTGATGGTACCCATCTTACCGCAGAAAGAGTTTCCCCTTTTATGGAGAGTATCGGTTATAAATTCGCCATGGCACAGAACCCTGACGGCACTTTTTGGTTTGGCGTCGGCCATGATCTGTATCGGCTCGATCCGACCGGTCGGAAAATTCTTCAGCATGTAGCGTTGCTGGACAACGCAATGTCGCTCTACGTCGAACCGACAGGCAAGTTGTGGATCGGGTGTGAAAATAACGTAGTTCATGCATTTGAGGCCTCAGAAGGACGCTACAAGCCGTGGCGCAAGTTCACACTCAATGCAAACAAGGTCACGATTATAGACAGAGAGAATGAAGAAACGCTGTTTTTAGGTACCGAAACGGGCCTTTACAGGCTTAATACCCGCACGGGCGTTACGAGTTGGGTCAACGCATTTCGCAATATGACGGTACGGAGTTTTTACAAAACCGCCGACGGAGTCTGGATTACGACCTACGGAAATGGCTTCTATCTTTTAAAAAATAACAAAGTAGTAAGATTCCCGCTGGACAGTGACGGTTTCCTGGCCGCCGCGCATTGTATTATTGAAGACAAAAAGGGCTTTTTCTGGATTACTACCAACCGCGGGTTGTTTCAGGTGTCGAAAAAAAGGTTGCTGGACTATGTTGCAGACAGCCGGAACCCGGTATATTACCTTTATCACGACAAGCGGAGCGGATTTGACACGAATGAATTCAATGGCGGCTGTCAACCCTGCGCCCTGACATTGGCGGACGGAACCGTTTCGCTTCCTTCGATGGACGGGCTGGTATGGTACAAGCCGGAAACGGTCATACCCGTGCTCCCCGACAAGGGCATTTTCATTAATGCAGTCCATGAAGACGGGAAAGTGCTACCCGTGCAGGACAGCCTGCAAATATCACGGGATTTCGAGCTATTACGTTTGACGGTTTCCACGCCGTATTTGGGTAACAGCAGGAACATACAAATGCAGTATTCGCTTTCCGGGGATGGACGTGCGGAAAATTGGACGCCGGTCAATGCGGATTTTGTCATTCCGGTATCGAAAGTTTCCTATGGCAATTATGTGCTGAAAATTCGCAAGATCAGCGGGTTCGGTGCCCGAGATTACACCTACAAGACTATTTACCTCCATATTCCACGCGCCTGGTACGAAACCTGGTGGTTTCAGTCGTTGCTGGTTGTGACATTGGCTGCATTGTTCTTTGTTTCTGTGAGATTAAGGACTGAAAGTCTTGTCAGGAAAGAGCGCGAGGCCAGTCTTATACGCCATTACCGGGTGATCAGCCAGATCATCGCTGCCGTGAACCACGATATTCAGACGCCATTGCATTATATCGGTTTCTCACTCAAACAAATCAATGCCTACCTGCATAAGCAAAGCACTGCCGACCCGCTCATTACCCGGATGAGCGACGAATCCCTCACCACCTCCGAAAGGCTAGGGGCGCTTACCAAGAACTTCCTGGACTACATCAAACTGCAAAGCAAAAATGCATCGTCGCGGATGGAAATGAGTACCTTTTCCGCTTCGCAACTGGTCTGCAATGTTTCCGGGCTCTTTGCTGCGGTCGCTACATTCAGGGGCGTCACTGTCAGAAACACCATCGACCCGGACCTTACGATCCACAGCGACCGAAACCTTGTTTCAATTATAATCCATAACCTGATCGACAATGCATTGAAGGCAAGTCAGTCGGAAATAACGTTATCCGCCGGTATTGAAAACGGGCAAACGCGTATCATCATCGCAGACGACGGTGGCGGGTTACCGCAGGATCAGGCAAATTGGTTGAATAAGGATTACAGATCTTATGAAGACTGGCTCCACGCCTCCCAATATCCCGACCAGAAAGGAATTGGCCTGGTGATCGTCAAAGACTTATGCGTGTTGCTAGGTATCCGTATTACAGTGACCGTGCGGAACGAGGCAAGCACAACGGTCGTGCTTGCGTTTCCTCGACAGCCCCAGTGAACCTGGCCGTTAACCATTCCTGAGCATATCGGCATAGGCATTAGGCAACGGGCTGCTTTCAATGGCTCTGGCCGCTTTTTCCACATCGTATTCAAAACGAATGAAATCGACTTTGATACTGTCTTTGTGCTGGATCGAGCTGTTTTCGTTGAGGGTCAGCAGCACATAGCCACCGCGAGGATCCTGATCCTTCGGCTTTCCCACAGAGCCAATGTTGATCGCATGGCGGAAATGGTCATTTCCATCAATACCCGAATTCAAGATGCGGTGATACGGCTTATGGGTGTGCCCAAAGCATAATACATCCGCATCCGCCTGCTCCATGATGCGCATCAGGCTCTTTTCGTCCCGGTCTTCGAAGAGGTATTCATTGACCTTTCGCGGGCTCCCGTGTACCAACAGAATATTGAACTTGTCATCATTCAATTGGAATTCCAGCCGTATGTGCGCGGGAAGCGTACGCAGGTAGGCGCGCTGTTCTTCTTTAACCACTTCATTGGTATAGGCAATGGACACTTTGCCCATTTCCTTTTCCTCATCGGTTTTGTACGCACAACCGCAATCATCGCTGCTGCGACCGATGCCGAAATCATAATTCCCGGTAATGGTGGGAATACGCCTTTTGCGGACTTCGTCGATCACTTCATTGGGCCAGATGTTGTAGCCCACCAGGTCGCCCAGGCAGTAAATGGCATCGGTATCACGCGTTTCTACGTCTTTAAAGAAAGCCTCTAATGCGGGCAGGTTCGCATGAATGTCGGAGAATAAAGCAATTTTCATTTAATACCAGTATAAGCCCTTGACTTCATTGTTGGAATTACATCATCGCAATATTACGATGTTTGTTGGATGTAAACAAATTTCCAGTTCCAACAAATCGTGCGCCATCCATGCACGGCCGGCCGCTCAATCAACAATTTCCCTGATCATCTTTCGGATTTCCAGGCTGGTCATATTGCTTTGCCTGGGCGTGGTTTGAGTGAAAACGATACCTGCAATTTTGTGTTTCGAATCCTGCCAGGGGTGAGTTCCAAATAGCCCTGGACTACTGCTTTCCAATACATTTCCGTCGGTATCGACCACATCCAGCCAATTGCCGACACCGTACCGCACGGGTCTTTGGGGGGTGGGGGAGAAGGGATTGTTAGCGTAGGGTGTGCCGGTGATTTTCGCGTTTTCGGTTTGGTCGGCAAGCATTATCCCAATGCTGCTTTCGCTTAGTACCCGATTGCCATTCAAAGTGCCGCCGTTGACGATCATTTCCAGGAACCTGAGATAGTCGGCTGCCGTGGTGTGCACTCCGCCTGCGATGATCGGGTTGCGGGCCGGGCTGTAATCGGCCGTCATCCCGCAAGGCCTGGCAATGCGCTCATTGAATAAATCCTGCCATTTTTTGCCTGACACGATCTCGGCAATCCGGCCGCCGATTTGCATGCCTGCGCTCCCGTAATCGAATTCTGTCCCCGGAAGGCTAACAAGTGGCGTATAAACAGCAATGGAATCAACCGCCTGGCTGAGCGTCATCAATCTTTTGTATTCATATTTTTGCGGAGAGTCACCCCCAAAACCAGCTGTATGTGCAAACAGTTGCCGAACGGTAATGCTACCTTTTTTGTGGGCAGTGAATAGCGGTAAAAACTTCCCGATGCTATCTGAAAGCGCCAGTTTGCCTTCTTCTACAAGGGTCATAATGACTGCCGCCGAGAGCCATTTGGAGGCCGATGCGATGGGTTTGCTGGTATGTTCATCGAGCCCGGCTCCTTTTTTATAAATCAATTGACCGTTCTGAGACACCAGTACCATTACCTGATCGTTGTAGTCGGCCAGGTGCGCGTCTATGAACTGGTCTATCGCGTCAAAATTGTAATCGTTGGGCGTTTGCGGTGCGACTTCGCCGGTGCGGCAAGAGCAGATTGCTAATGCGCAGGCGGTCAGGATTTCAAATATTTTTTTCATTCGCTTTATGATCTTCGTTTTCTCAATTGCTGCTTCATTTCTTGCTGCTGCTGTTTGTATTGCCTGAATTGCGCGGGGCTGAGCACCTGTTGGAGCTCTTTTTCCCTGGCGGCGTTGATCTCTTGAAACGCTCTGAGTTTGGATAGCCTGTTTCCGCTGCCGCTGAGCACCGGGTCCATTTTGCGGGCATAACTCAGATTGATCGAATCTACTTTTACAACCTGAGCGGAATCGAGCTTCAGTGATTCTTTCATTCGCTGGGTCTGCAGTTGGGCGCGCTCCTGGGCCGGCATATCAGCAAGCCGGTTTGGCTGTGCATGCGCGGCAGAGGCAAATAACAACATTGCAAGGATGCAACAGCGCATTGTGGTTCGGTTTTTCATTGGATGGATTGTTTGGTTTCAGCTCAAAACAAGTCTACGGTCGGCAGAACAAAAAAGTAAATCAATGAGCGCAGGGAGAGTCGGGACAGAAGGCCATGGATTTCCGTTGAACGTGTTCGAGCCGTCCAGAAATGTAATTCAACCGTCGAAATCGGAAGCTCGTCGGATAATGCAGGGGATTCGCAGGAGATTGTTCCGGATTTGACGGTTATAGCTTAGCATTGCATATCAATAGACCGGCAAATGAAAAGAACAGCCTTTGAGAAGTTTCCTGCAATGACCGCGCTTGCCTGGGTAGGCTACTGGCTGATCTGGGTACTGATGTTTTCCAACAGCCAGCAGGTGGCCGGTGCCGTACGGACGGCAAGCGTGAATGTAGGCCTGCAGGTAGCTATTGTTTACGTGAATATGCTGTTTCTGATCCCGCTTTTCCTGGAAAAGCGGCGTTACGTGCTCTACGGACTGCTTTGTTTTGTGATGCTGGTGTTGTTTTCAAAAGTGCAACTGACGCTGGTACCCGCGGACTTGAAGCTGGCATTGAAACGGAATATTCAATACCCGAGGGCGTTTCAGTTTATGCGGGTCTACCTTTTTTTTATGGTTGTGCTCATCATCAGCACGGCCTGGAAATTTGCGGTCGACCGGTTTAAGAACCTGCAAACGCAGAGCGAGTTGTCGAGGCGGCAGATGGAAAGCGAGCTGCAATTTCTCAAGAGTCAGATCAACCCGCATTTTCTTTTTAACACCCTAAACAACATTTATACGCTTGCCTACCTGAAAGAGGATAATGCCGCGCCGATGATCATGAAGCTCTCCGAACTGCTCAGGTATATGCTGTATCAATGCCAGGAGCAATGGGTGCCTTTGCCGGATGAGGTGGCTTTCCTGCGTAACATTATTGAGATGCAGAAACTTAAATCAGACCTTTTCCAGCAACAGATCTCATTTGAAGTGACCGGCGTCGGCGCCGGTCACCGGATTGCGCCGCTGTTGTTGCTGACCTTTTTTGAGAACTGCTTTAAACACTCGGATCTGGACCTGAACGCCCATGGCTGCATCCGTATCCGCCTGGACGTGGACGATCCGAATAAGCTTTATTTCTATTGTTTCAATACAAAAAGGCCGGCTATACCCACCGCAAACGAGCACGGTGGTATTGGCCTGGCGAACTTAAAAAAGCGCCTGGATCTCACTTATCCGCGCAGGCACACGCTGGAAATCACCGATAATGCCGATACATTTGAAATCCGATTGACTTTGAGTTTATGAAAATAACCTGCATGATCGTCGACGACGAAGTCCTGGCGCGAAAACTGCTCACAGATTATGTTTCCAAAATCCCGATGCTAGATCTGGTAGCAACCTGCGCGAATGCCATCGAAGCTTCGGCTGTCCTGAAAAGCAGGAAAGTCGACCTGCTTTTCCTGGATATTCAAATGCCCGACATTAATGGCATCAGCTTTGTGCAAACGCTCGCGAAGGGTCAGTTGACCGTATTTACCACCGCCTATACAGAGTATGCGGTTAAAAGTTATGATTTGAATGCGCTTGACTACCTGGTCAAACCTATTGCATTTGAAAGGTTTTTCCAGGCAGTCGGTAAAGCGATGGACCATTTGGGAGCTCGTAATGATATGCAGGAAAATGTCGCCACTGATAACGGGTTGGACCACATTTTTGTCAAATCGGACGCGAAAATTCACAAGGTGGCATTCAGCGACATCGACTATGTTGAAGCTTATGGCGAATATGTGATCATCCATCGCGGGGCGGACCGTCTGATGCCGCTTTTGCAGCTCGGCAAAATAGAAGAGATATTGCCAGCGCCGCGTTTCATGCGGGTTCACCGCTCGTTCATTGTTCAATTTTCCAGAATCGAAGCCATTCAGGGCAATTCGATTTGGATAGGCAAAAAGGAAATCCCCGTGAGCAAAACCTACCGCGACGCCTTGATGGAGCGCGTTCAGCAGCGGAACGTCAGTTGAGCTTCCTTATCGACCGCTGGGGAAATGTTAACGCTAATAAAAATCAGAAGACGGTTCATACGCATGCTGGATTCGGGTTAATTTGCATCCAAAAACCAGCATGCAACTCGACATTCATCATCAAACTATCCTGAATTATCTTACCCAAACCGACAAGCCCATTTTTCTAACCGGCAGGGCGGGGACAGGTAAGACCACCTTTCTGCAACATATTCGCCTGAACCTGGCCAAAGAAATGGTTGTCGTAGCCCCGACGGCCGTGGCTGCCATTAATGCAGGTGGCGTGACGATCCACTCTTTTTTCCAGGTTCCGCTGGGCCCCGTGATCCCGGGCGTGCGTGGCAAGCACCGGCCGCAGCCGGCGATCCGGTCGGTGAACCCGGAAAAGGAAAAAATGCTCAGGCGGATGCAACTTCTGATCATCGATGAGATCAGTATGGTACGGGCAGATGTGCTGGATTACATCGACGCGCTACTTCGGCTTGTGAGAGCGTCGGCAAGGCCGTTTGGTGGTGTTCAATTACTGATGATTGGCGATCCATATCAGCTCCCACCGGTTACCAACAACGACTGGGATGTATTAGGCCCGGTTTATAAAAGCCCGTATTTCTTTGACAGTCTGGTTTGGGCTTCTTCGGGCTTTCTGACTTTTGAGCTGTCGCGTGTATACCGTCAGAGCGATCCGGTGTTTATTGACATCCTCAACAGCGTCAGAGATGGCAAGGTTACCGAAAGCACCCTTGCGGCGCTCAATGGAAGATATATTTCCGGGCCGGGTTTGGAGCTTTCCGACTACGTTACCCTTTCTACCCACAACAACAAGGTCAAGGAGATTAACGAGCAGCGGCTTGGCGCATTACCAACCCCTGAACACCTTTTCAGCGCGAGTATTTCAGCCGACTTTCCTTCGGAGGCATATCCGGCCGAAAAGGAGCTCATTCTGAAAGAAGGGGCCCATGTGATGTTTATCAGAAATGACAGTTCGGGAAAGAAGCAGTACTACAACGGGCGGGCCGCGCGGGTCTCGCGCATTGAGAACGGGCGTGTCCACGTTACTTTTTCAGATGACGGCTCGGATTTTATCGTAATTCCGGAAATCTGGCAGAATGTGAAGTACGCCTTGTCGGAAGCGGAGGGAAAGATCAGTGAGTCCAGCGCGGGGACATTTGCGCAGCTGCCGCTAAGGCTGGCCTGGGCCGTAACGATTCATAAAAGTCAGGGCCTTACCTTCGATAAGCTGGTGGTCGATGTACGCAGCGCATTTGCGGCGGGCCAGGTTTATGTGGCCCTGAGCCGCTGCCGTTCGCTGGACGGACTCGTGTTGCTCAGGCCCGTCGACGCGGCCAGCGTAATGGTGGCCCCGGCGGTAAAAGCCTTTATGCAAAATGCTTTGATTAATGCATATGACAATTCGACCCTGGCTGCACTCCGATACGGCAGCCTTCGCGAGGCGGTGACAGATTTGTTTGACTTCACCATCCTGGCGGAGAGCTGGGAACTTGTGCTGGGCTTTATCAGGGAAAATGACCTGCTCCAGGGGCTTGTCCGGCCGGGAACCGAAGTTATATCGAAGCTGATTAATTCCGAGTTGATTAAGGTCTCGGTTAGTTTTCACAGGCAAGAGTTGTCGGTACTTCTGGACCAGCCCGACGAAGGCGGCACGGCATCCCTGCCTGAACGGTTGACAAAAGCTATTGCCTATTTCTCGTCCAGGCTCCATGAAGGCGCTCGCAAAATAGACGATCTGCTCTCCCAATGCGATCAGCGCGCGATGAACCCAGACTTTCATTTGGCCGCGGCACGGCTGAGGCATTCCGTTGGGCTGAAAGCGACGATCTTTTTAGGATTACCAACGGCCGCTGATCTGGATGGACTCGTTTCAACTGCCGCAACGGTCCTGCGTGAATACCAGTCGAACAAAAGCGATTCAAAATCGGAGAAGGATTCCAAAAAGCTCCACGTAGCAGAGGGACCGCTCTTTGATAAACTACTTGAATGGCGTGCCGATATAGCCCAGCAGCGCAATGTGCAGCCGTATACGATCGTGTCGGATACTGTTTTGACACAGGTCGCTCAGAAAATGCCAGGTACTTTAACTCAATTATCACAAATCAAAAATTTCGGTCAGGCCAAAGCATCGGATTTCGGGCCTGATATTATACGCATTATTATGGCCAATAATGGGACGAATGAGCTTTTCTAAGGCGTACCAGGGTATATTGCAGCCATTAGGATTAAACTTTATAATAACAATTTATCACATGAGTACAACAGAAAAGCCTTCTGCACCGGCGGTGCCGATTTCAAAAGCATTGGTTTCCAACGGATTCTTGTTCATTTCAGGGCAGATTGGTTCTGCCGGCGGACAATTAGTCACTACCTCTTTCCAGGATGAGGTAAAGCAGGTATTTACAAACATTGAGACCATTCTTCATGAGCACGGGTTGACTTTCGGCCACATTGTGAGTGTTACGGTGTACCTGACGGATATGAGATATTTCGACGAGTTGAACGCCGTGTACCAGACTTATTTTGTTGACCGATTTCCTACCCGTACGTGTATCGCCGTGGCAGGCTTGCCCAAACAGGCGCGGGTTGAGTTAACGACAATGGCTAGTTTAGAGCTAAAAGCCAGCTAATTCTGAACTAGGTTATTTTTTTGTCCCATGCGCATTCGATCATATCCTATTCTTCCGCAGTTACAGAGCTACGTAAAATCGATATGTTCAATGGAATGCGAGGAAGAGGCAGACTGGAATCAGGTACGGGTGCTGCCGGATACGTGCGTAGAATTATTCCTGAACTACACCAACAGCCCGATCGCAGTTATAGATCGGGCTTTGCATAAGCGCAGTATCGTGTCCTTTCGCCTAAGCCGCCCGGTGGATGTTCAGATGCGTAAAGGCTCCGGGTGTCTGGCTGTTTGTTTTTATCCCGGAATGGCATACCCATTCATTCCAGTGCCCACGCATTTATTTAGGGACACTACCGTCAATTTCTGCGACATATGGAATGGCCCGATTTCTGAACTGGAAGATAAACTGGCGTGCATCCCCAACGATGAAGGACGCAGTTCCGCAGTGCAGGACTTTTTGCTCGGGCATTTGGAATTGAAGAAACAGGATCGGCAGGTAGCCTATTGCCTGAATAAGGCGAAGCTTACCCGCGGCACGATAAATGTCCATAAACTGGCCGAAGAAACTGGTCTGAGCCAGAGACAGTTATCGAGGCGGTTCCATCAAAGCGTTGGCTTGTCTCCCAAAGAATACCTGGGTGTTTGCAGGTTCAATTCTTCGCTTCAATATCTGGTAGAATATCCGCGTATTTCACTTACGGAAATTGCACACCTGAGCGGTTACTACGACCAGGCACATTTTATACGTGACTATAAAGTTTATACAGGCCATTCTCCCGGCGAGGTCGTAGCTGCGGGCCATATTTTATTTTGATGTCCATTTCGTACAATTCCGGTAAGTAGGAAGCGTGTAGTTTTGCGAAAAAACAACACTGACATGCGAAAATTAATTTTAGGACTTGCCATCACCTTGGATGGATACATTGAGGGGCCCAACGGTGAATTTGATTGGTGCTTTACAGATCAGGATTACGGCTTAAATGAATTCTTTACGGAGATAGATGCCATCTTTATCGGTCGGAAAAGCTATGAGATCGCACAGCAATTTGCAGAAAGCAATAGCGGGGAAGCCATTCCGGGCATGCCTCCTTTGACAGAATACGTTTTTTCTAAAACTTTAAAATCAGTGAAAAACGGTGCGGTACTCGTCGCGGAGGACGCGATGGATGAAGCCCGCAAAATCAAGCAACAACCCGGTAAAGATATTTGGTTATATGGCGGAGCGTCACTTATGGAGGCTATGATGAAAGAAGGGCTTGTCGATGAGTTGTGGCTGTCGGTACATCCTATATTGCTTGGCGCTGGCAGGCCGTTGTTCCCCCGGTCAAGTAGCCGTACACATCTTACACTTATAAATAGTAAGTCTTATTCGACGGGTTTGGTATCGCTGCGTTATAGTGTTGACAAAGATGAAGGATGAAGGAGTTGCAAGTGGCTTAATTGATAATAGAAACTGTTCGTGTTTGAACATGTAACCGTTCGTTATTGAACACGGAAAAGAATTTTAAAGGACTTATGTTGTAATTCGAAGTGATTTTGAAGCATTCATGACTTAGGCCTGTTATTTGCTGCCAATTGCTTTTGCCGGGTAGTTTTTCATTTGCATCCCTGGTATTTGGCGTTAAAAACAAAGACCTAAGTATGATAAAGAACTATCTGAAAATTGCCTGGCGCAATTTGGTTCAAAATGTCGCTTTCTCCCTTATTAATGTGACCGGGCTTTCGATAGGAATGGCCACCGCTATCCTAATTGGTTTGTGGTTGTGGGACGAAATATCATTTAATAAATATCACCAACATTACGATCGCCTCGCCCGCGTGATGCAGCACCAAACTGCAAATGGCGCGACTTTTACGAGTATCGCGACCCCACTTCCTACGCGGAACGCCTTAGCCAGTGAGTTTGGAAGCGATTTCAGTCACATCGCATTGTCTTCCTGGACGGAAGACCATATCCTGGCCTATAATGGAGCGCAATTCACGAAAAAGGGCAATTGTGTCGAGCCGGATTTCCCGTTCATGATGTCGTTGAAAATGCTTCGCGGAACGGCAAAATATCTGAATGATCCAACATCTGTTTTGCTTTCCCAAACGGTTGCGAAAGCGTTATTTGGCGATTCCGAGCCGATCAATAAAGTTATCAAAGTAGATAACAAGCACCATTTCAGGGTAACCGGCGTATATGAAGACTTGCCTCACAACACAGAATTCCGGGATGTTTCTTTTCTTCTCCCCTGGAAATTTTTTCTTGAAAATACTCCCTGGGTGAAACGCTCGGAAACGAATTGGGGAAACAACTCTTTTCAACTGTTTGTGCAGATCGCTCCGGTTGCCGACTTTAAAAGTGTCTCGGCTAAAATTCAGGATGTAAAGGCCCGGCACGCACCGGAAGAAGCGCGGTCAAACCCCAGGATATTCTTGAACCCGATGAGCCGCTGGCACCTGCATTCGGAATGGGAGAATGGCGTTCCCGTGCGCGGACGTGTTCAATATGTCTGGTTATTTGGTATGATCGGCGCATTTGTGCTGCTGCTGGCCTGCATTAATTTCATGAATTTGTCGACCGCCCGTTCAGAAAGAAGGGCAAAGGAAGTTGGTGTACGCAAAGCTGTAGGTTCGGCGCGCCGGCAGCTCATCTGGCAGTTTCTGTTGGAATCGGTCCTGATGACGAGCATTGCGCTGATTTCTGCATTGGCCCTGGCGGCAACACTTTTATCGCTATTTAACCAGATAGCCGATAAGAAGATTGAATTTCCATGGAATAGTATTCAGAGTTGGGCAATTGCGTTAAGTTTTACTCTTCTTACAGGGATTTTCGCAGGCAGTTACCCGGCGTTATTCCTATCCAAATTTACTCCGGTGAAAGTGCTGAAAGGTACTATTCAAAGCGGAAAAGGCGTCATATTGCCTCGTCAGGTACTGGTCGTGGTTCAGTTTACCATATCGATTTCTTTCATCATAGGAACGCTGGTCGTGCTCCGGCAGATACAATATGCGAAAGACCGGCCGACAGGGTTCGAGCGGTCTGGACTGGTATCCGTTCCGGTTAACACGGCCGACCTACGGACGCACTATCCGGTTATCCGCCAAGAACTGCTGCAATCTGGTGCGGTCGTCGAGCTGGCAGAATCGTCATCGCCAGTCGATGAGGTTTGGAGCAGCGACGCCAGTTTTGTCTGGGCTGGCAAAGATCCCGATCTGTTGGGCGATTTTGGCACCGTTGGTATCACGCACGAATATGGAAAAACGGTGGGTTGGCGTTTCGTCCAGGGGCGCGACTTTTCCAGAAATTTTTCGACGGACTCACTCGGCATTATCCTCAATGAAAGTGCTACTCAATTTATGGGGATCAACAATCCGGTTGGGATGACCATCCAATGGAACGGCCTGCAATACAAGGTTATAGGCGTCATAAAAGATGTCATCACCGGTTCGCCCTTCACACCAATCAGGCCAACCGTTTACTTGATCAGGCAGGATTGGGCGGAACTTATCCATATCCGGCTTGATCCCGTAAAGAGCCGCGGTGCGGCGCTGTCTTCTCTTGAAACGATTTTTCGGAAGTATAACCCTGGGAGTCCTTTTGAATACAGATTCGCCGACGATGAGTATGATCGCAAGTTTCGCGCAGAAGAACGCATCGGCCAGCTCGCGGCAATCTTTACAACCCTGGCAATATTAATCAGCTGTCTTGGGCTTTTTGGCCTGGTTGCTTTCCTGGCCGAGCAAAGGCGCAAAGAGATCGGTATCCGCAAGGTGCTGGGCGCGTCGGTAGCGAGCGTTTGGGGATTGCTTTCCAGAGACTTTATCGTACTCGTTGCCGTTGCTTCACTCCTGGCCATGCCTGTTTCGTATTATTTGTTAAGTGGCTGGCTGGAAAAGTACGCCTATCGAACAGAATTATCCTGGTGGATTTTCGCACTAGCGATAGTCTGTGCCCTTGCGATAACATTGATTACGGTAAGCTTTCAGGCTGTGAAAGTGGCATTGGTGAATCCGGTGAAAAGTCTGCGTGGAGAGTAGTTTCGTCTTCCGGCAAGCTGTTGGGAGCACTGGTTACACACTGATGACCATCGTGTCAGATTATGTGTAGCCTCAGATCATATCATATGCAGCCGAACTCACCGTAGATGCCGGAAAAATGATTCAATAGACGCTTGGTAATTCTCCACACGCAGGCCTGAATAATCACCTCCATCCAATGCCAGTGTTATTTTCAGACACGAAAACGGCGTTACAGGCCGAATGCGCGTCCTTGGAAGTATACTCCTTTGAGCGAACTAACCATAGCTATTTACTATTTAGTTATAGGTGGTGACAAACCGTGTTTTTTTGGTACATTTATGATGTCATGTCTGTAACAAACGGGCATCGATACCAACACTTACCACACGGTCTTATGAGAAATTTTTTACTTCTTACTGTAAACGTCGTCCTTTCGTATGCTGCACTAACCATGGGTTATGCGCAAACTGTCGACATTCCTTTGCCGGTTAGCCAATACGAGTTTAGTCAAACCGCACGGATAACCATACTTACCAATGGGAATTTTGTTTATTCCAACTACAATCACAGCGAACCGGATCGGAAAAATTGCGGGATCGTTCAGTTATATAATGGGAAGACGCTGGCGCTGATCAGCACATTGCGAGGCGCGCGGGCTGGTGATCAGATCGGTCAACGGGTGTATGCATTGCCTAATGGAAACTTCGTCACATCCAGCGAATATTGTAATACGGATGGCTTGGGCAGGACCGGCGCCGTGACCTGGATCAATGGCGTTACCGGGCTCTCCGGAACCGTCGGGTCGGGCAATTCCCTGACCGGCAGCTCCTACATGGACCAGGTGAGCATCGGCGGCGTAACTGTTTTGGCAAATGGCAATTACGTGGTAGGCAGCTACCGTTGGACTAATGGGACCGGCACGTCGATCGGCGCAGTTACCTGGTGTAGCGGCGCAACGGGTAGGACGGGGTACGTTTCCGCCGCCAATTCGCTTATTGGTGCCTGGGGCGGTGACCTTGTAGGCGCTAACAGCAGCATTTTTCCGCTTACCAACGGCAATTATGTGGTTGTCACCAAAAACTGGGACAATGGGCCTGTCAGCGATGCCGGCGCCGTGACATGGGGTAACGGGGCAACGGGCACATTCGGGGTGGTGGGTACCGCCAACTCGCTGGTTGGGTCCAACCCGATCGATCAGGTAGGGTCAGGAGGTGTAACCGCATTATCAAACGGCAATTACGTGGTATGCAGTCCAGGCTGGCGCAATGCTGCATTTGCAACAGCAGGTGCGGCAACCTGGGCAAACGGCAGCACCGGCCTGATCGGAGAGGTGAGTACCTCTAACTCATTAGTAGGTTCGCAAGCCAACGACCGCGTCGGCCACGACGGAGCAACCGCCCTGGCTAATGGACATTATGTCGTTGGGAGCAGTTACTGGAATAATGGCGCTATCGGGATGGCCGGCGCCGCCACCTGGGGTGACGGTACCACAGGCATTGTAGGGACGATAAGTCCCGCCAATTCGCTCGTAGGCTCTCATGAATACGACTTTGTAGGCGGTCGCGTAACGCCGCTGACCAATGGCAACTATGTGGTAGTGTCGTGGAGCTGGGGCGACGGGACCAATCCAACCGTCGGGGCCATTACCTGGTGTAACGGAGCTGGCCCAACCGTCGGCGAGGTAACGCCTGCCAATTCATTGGTCGGTTCGTTCGCGGCGGAACGGCTGGGAACAGTGGTGGCATTGACCAATGGCAATTATGTGGTGGTCAATCCGAAATGGGTTAACGGCAACGGGGAGAACCTGGGGGCGGTGGTATGGGCCGATGGTACAACCGGCGTGAGCGGTACGATCAGCGCTGCAAATGCGATTGTCGGCCGAACTGCAGGTGATGCGATCGGCAGTGATGGAGTTCTGCCGCTCACTAACGGTCACTATGTGATCGGTAGCCGTGGCTGGGATTCGGGCGCGCTGGTAAATGCAGGCGCAGTAACCTGGATGGATGGTACCAAACCGACATCCGGCATTGTAACAGAATCAAATTCGCTTTATACGAATGCTTATGGCGGCATTTCGGTCCTGAATATGTTGACGGCGCTTTCCAACGGCAACTATGTTGTCAAAAGCGGTAATTACCTTTCTCCGGATACGAAAGGGGGGGCGGTTACGTGGGGCAATGGCAACGGGGGCACTGCAGGGGAAATTAATGTCTCCAATTCACTAGTAGGCGCTCCAGGCGACAATTTTTTCAGAGCTGATATTGGAACCTCGTTGGATGGTCATTATTTCGTGGTTAATGACGAGACGTATGACAAGGGCATTAAGGGCGGTTCGGCAACCTGGGGAAACGGAGTTTCTGGAACGAAAGGTGAGTTGAATGACTGTAACAGCGTGTTTGGAAGGGTGTTCAGTGGCGGTTTCTCCATGGCAGCCGGCTATAATCATATCTATCAGTATCTGATTGTTGCGCGCCCTGAGGAAAATCTGCTGACTATTTTTTATCCAAACGGAGGCCCCTACCTCGGCAAGCCGGATGACAATGCGACCTTGGATATAGCCAGCGGGCAATCCGCGAACTTTATGAATGCGGGCGGATGCCGTATTCTGGCCTCACTTACTTCGTCTGGAGCGGCCCCGGTTACAGGTCCGGTGAATGCGAAGGTGTGGGTGGAAACTGCTGTGCCCACATTTGGTACAGATCCATTCGTCGCACGTCACTATGAAATCACACCTGCCAACAACGCAGCTACCGCCACAGGCAGGGTAACCCTTTATTTCTCACAAAAAGAATTTACCGACTTCAATGCTGCCCCGCGCAGTACCCTCAACTTGCCGGTTAATCCCAGCGACGCCTCGGGCAAAGCCAATCTTCGGATTGGCAAATATGCCGGCACAAGCAATGACGGCACCGGCCTTCCCAACAGTTACGAATCCATTCTCTCTACCATCATCGATCCTTCCGATAATGACATTGTATGGAACGAAACATTCAAACGATGGGAAGTGACATTCGACACTGACGGTTTCAGCGGATTTGTCGTGCAGACCAGTCCCGTGCCATTGCCGGTACGCCTGGTTTCCTTTCATGCACAAGCGGAGGAAAATGCTGTGAGGCTGGATTGGGAAATTGCCGATGCAGTTAATTTCAGCCATTTCGAGGTGGAGCGTAGCGTCGACGGAAGGCAATTCGCATTTGTTGGCAAAGAACGTTATAACAACGAGCAGGCCCGTTACGCATTTACCGACCATAAACCCATAACCGATGCGCAGGGACAAGTGTACTACCGATTGAAAATGCAGGATGCCGATGGAACCTATGCTTACAGCAAAATAGTGACCGCCCGCCTCGGTTCGCAAAATTTCGCTTACGTTTTCCCGAATCCGGCCACCGATGAGCTCAGGATAGTAATGCGCGGCACGAACAACCGGGCAGGGACATTGACACTGTTTGATGCATCGGGTAAGAAGGTGCTTAGTAAGTTGGTTAGCGTTACGAATGGCCAAATTCATATCGATTTAAAGCATTCCTTCCTCTCGGATGGCGTTTACATCGTCCAGGTTGATGTTGACGGAACACTGCGACAATTTAAATTCACCAGGGCACGGTAGCATTCAATTAAAGTTCAGATTCTAACAAACGAATTGCCATGAAAAAAATTACCAGGGAACGATCGTAAGCCTCTTGATGATGCTGGCATGGCTTGCGCCCATTAACACATATGCGCAGTATACGATTCCAAGTTGGGGTAATGGCCCGTTAGGAAAGAATATTTGCTGGTTGAAATGGGATGATATCCTACCATGGAACGGGCTAACGGCTGGACAAAGCGTTACCCGAACCATCCAATTGGGGGAGTTGAATATTACGGTCGTGCTGGACCAGATAACTTTTTCCGGAACGGCGCAAGCACCAGGTAACCCGGCAAATGCCAAGCTGATCGGCTACAACGTCGGGTCCAAAACTACCGACGGGTTGTATGAAATGTATTCTTACCATTACCTCAGCGGGAGCAGTGCGCCTTACGGCCTGACGCCTAATTTACTAGGGGCGGGAGCCGGCCTGAAAGTAAACTTCCACATTACCGCCCACGCCACTTTACACGGGCAGGCCATGGATCTCAATATGTTTTTCGGGTCCAATGAGGATGGAAATGAAATCGTCGGTGCTATTGACGACTACGCGCAGGTTACCACCAATGGCTCGAATTGGAAACTCTTCGCGCAGAAGTACTGGGAAACGGCGTATGGGTCAAACTTGGCCAAGGCCGTTTTTACCAATGCGAAAAAGACCGTCAGGGTACATGTAGGCGGGCGCAATTCGGCCGTTTTTCACACCGCCAAGCAAGAAGCTTCACCAGTTGCGCCATTGGAGGCAAACGTGGAGATGAATTGCGCAACGGCTTCGTCCATCGCTTTCGGCTTCCTCAGTTGGTATGATGCCGGAGATGCACCTTCTTCTTACGGCATGGCGGTGAATAAATTGCCATTTGAAATACAGGGGGGAGATCCCGTGGGCAATACGGCCACGATCACGAATTATTTTAGCTGGAACCATGGTCCGGTCAACACGCCCCAAATAACTGCGGGGACAGTCCCTCAGACTTATTATCTGTATCCCAGAATCGGAAAGGTCGGCGCAGACGCAGAATCCTCAGGCGGGGGAGATGGCGGGGCAATCGGTGACGATTATAACGGCGGTGATGAAGGGATCTGGTACGTTCCGGCAGAGGGCGTACAGTTTCCGCTTAACGGAAATACATTCTCTTACGATGTCCCTTTTTATAAAAACTCGGCAGACCCCTCGCAGCCGGCCTACGCAATGGTGTGGATCGATTTCGATCACGACGGAGTTTTCGGTCCGGGGGAATACAGGAGCTACACTTTTACGGACAATAATGTCAATAAAACAGCGACCTTCTCCTGGGACCTGACTGCTATTCCGTACGGCGCGGGGATTACCTACACGCGCCTCCGACTTTCCTACACCGACCCGGCAACAATTCCTGATGATCCCGGGACGCCTGTCGATGAAAGGAGTATCGCGATCCTGGGCGAAGGGGAGACGGAAGATCATTTTATAACGTTGACATCCCCGGATATGATTACGGGAAAGGTGTTCAATGACGCCAATGGGTTGAGGGATGATGTCATCGGTGGGCAGGGGACCAATGGCGGCGGCCTTTGGGTGATTGCCGTAGGCAGTAATGGCAAAGTTGGCGGAGCTTCGCAGGTAGACGACTCGGGTAATTTTGCCCTTTCCAATGTTTTTAATGGCCTTTACGAGCTGCGCCTGACGACGGTCTACGGTTACCCGGGCCAGGTTGCCGGCGATGCGCTGCTTCCCGCCGGTTGGGTAGCCACCGGCGAGGGAATAGCCGGGGCAGGAGACGGAACGACCAATGCTAAAATTGGGGGACTTAATGTGCTGATCGGCTCACCGTCCATTACCGGTGTGAGCTTTGGCATCAACCGCAGGCCTGTTACCAACAGCAAAACTTTCCAGATTGCCGATGAGGCCGTTTCTGCCACTCCCGCAGGAGGTCCGGCGGTGCCAGGCTATCGGGGCATTCCGCTGGCCAGCGCGGCGCTTACAGGCTATCCGTCCGGAGGCAGCCTCGCAGGCAACGACGCGGAAGACTGCGCAGGGGCGGGCTCGTGCAATGCGGGTAGTACATTCGTGATAGAGAGCATCAAAGCTAATTCCAAGGTATATTATGACAACCAGGAAGTAGTGCCTGGCAATCCCAATGCGACCATCTCCAATTTTGACCCTGCTAAAATGGTTCTTTACGGGCAGATAGGGGCGGGCGAAACAGGCGATGCGGTTGGCTTCACTTATTCATTGCAGGATGCGGCGGGTGTAAAAAGTGCATCTGCGGCTGCTTACGCAATAAATTCCAATGCTCCCTTTCCAGTGAAGCTGATTCGGTTTAATGCGCAAGCAGTTGAAAGTCAGGTTCAGCTCGATTGGTCTACGGCCGAGGAAGTAAACTCCGACCATTTTGAAATACAGCACAGCACCGATGCAAAGCAATGGGCGGCAATAGGAACCTTACCTTCAAGCCGAAGCAGTGCTACGACCCTTCATTACCAATTCGTTCATCAAAACCCCTCCGACGGAAAGCAATTTTACAGGTTGAAAATGGTGGACGCGGACGAAACCTTTGCTATAAGCGCTATCAAAGAGGTGACATTGAACGCAGTAACCGGAATGTTTCCGAATCCTGCATCCCAAACGCTCCATGTATCCCAGCCGGATGGACGGGAAATGCTTATTTATGACCTGGCCGGCCGGCTTCGCCTGAAAGCAAAAGTGCTGAATAGTCGTGTCAACGTAAGTATCCTTGAAAATGGCACTTATTTGATCCGGGAGAGTGGCCAGAAAGCGGAAAATTCTGGCCGTCGATTTGTAATTATACGCTGACTTGGGCCAAAATCACCAACTATTCCTCCGCTTTGTTTTATCAGGAGCCACGGCCTCGTATGCCTTTTTCATTGGGCTATTGTCGAACAATTCAGGTTTCAATGCTTTAAACGCGCTGTTTACTTCGGGCAGCCAGCCAGCACTTTTGTAAGTACATGAAATGAGCTGACTTCGCGAGTTCCGTATTTGACGCAAATGGCTGCGTCATCTGATCATTGTAGTTTTAAAAATTAAACCCAAAATGCAGGCCTGGCTGCCCGAAGAAGAATCTTGACCATCTATCGTCAACCTGTTTAAACGAATCAGGCATTTTTGATTGATAGGGACGATGGGTAATTGCTATAGAAGGTTGAAAAAAAAGCCTGTCTTTGAAAGATTTAATGTGATAACCAATGGAATAAGTGTTAAAGATCTGAAAGCCATTGTCAATTTTCTTGCCATTATCATTTACAAAAGTTTGAAAAGCAGGCATCACGTCAGCTTGAACAAAAAGACCATTCCATAAAAACCTTTGATAATTAAGTGAAACTCCGTATTCACGAATATAACCCGGAAACCCTTCTCCTTCTGCTTCGTATGATTTTCCGAAAGGAATGCCAATTGGCCAGGCATATTTCCAAGTTTTAAATTCAAGTGAAATTGCATCCTTCCCTGTAATGCGATATCCCAAGTTCAGATAAATCATTTCAGGCGGATTGTTATCGGGTATTACATTAGCTATCATGAATAAGGTACTGCCTATAAAATACTTTCTATAAGTAGTGTCCTGTCTGGCATATTGGGCTGTAACTTGCAGCGTGCTTGCCATCATTGAAACCAAGGCGAACCATAAAATTTTCTTTTGCATGTCTTTTCTTCCATTGTTAAATGACACGGCAAAATTAGGCTGCCTGGCAGCTCAAAAACGTTCACTTAAGTTAAGAAATGGTGCTTAATCTTTATTTTTCTCCGAAATCCTGGCCCTAAGCCTGCTTAGTGACTGTGGTTTTATGCCAAGATAGCTTGCTAACTGGTGTTGCGGGACACGTTGAATCAGGTCCGGTCTTTTTTGTAATAGATTCAGATACCGTTGTTCGGGCGAAGAAGTCTTAAACTCATCAAAATTAATTTGTTGTTTAGCCAAAAGTTCTTCTGCCAATATTCTGCAAAGGGTCACAAATTTTGGAAACTTATCGAATGTTTCAGCTTCCATATCCGGATTTGAGACAAGCAGTATTGTATCGTTCACACAAGATATGTAATATTCGGAAGGGGCCTGGGTGATAACACAGTGTGGTGTCAAGGCTTCCATTTCTGTGTAGAAAGCGGTTGTTTTTTCATCTCCGTCTATTATGTAATATGTCCGGATACAACCTTTAAGAACAAAGTAGCCATCATTAGACTTTTCTCCTTCTTTGAGTAAAATGGTCCCTTTTTTTACTGAGTGGAATATGGCCAAAGAAAGGATTGCTTTCTTCTCCTCTTCTGTCAGTGAAACGTATTTTGATATAAAGTCAAATAATAAATCGTGCATTGCTTTATGTTGTTGTCTTTAAGGCTCTTCTCACCTGTGGCGGAGTCCATGATTACCACTTCCCTCGCTGGTCTTCGCCTTATTGAGCGTCCTTCAATACTTTCCGCGCGCCCATGTACAGGGTTTTTGCTTTGAATTTACTGCAATGCAGCCCAATTGTCACTTCAAACCAGAAATAAATGCTTTTCTTGAACAGCTATTCATTCAAGCGATGTTCCGATGCCAACCAAAGACACAAAAGTTTTCAGCCCTGCCAACCGGCAGGAATGGCGGGAATGGTTGGAGGAAAACCATTCAGTTGAAAGTTCGGTATGCCGCTGTAATGGCTCACAAAGTGACGCAGATAGCTTATCAAGCGGCTAAAACGGGCGAATCCGCGTTCAGCGAGATCGATCGTACTGGTTTCATTACAGCAAATTCTCCTGCACGGCCCGATATACCGTCCGTATTTCCGGTTGGAATCCCAGGCTTCGGGCGAGCGAGCTATCCACCTGTAAGTATCGCAAAAGCTGTGTTTTACCAGTAACTAATTTTCTGTATGAATGTACCAGGTTTCGATAAAAAGGAACTAGATTGATAGTAAATCTTGCTGACCGTCATCATGATCAGGTTCGCTGTCTTGCTCTTGTTCACTCTCTCATTCTCCTTTTACAGAGGAGCAAATCTTTTTGCCCAAACCACCATTATAGAGTCGGTTAGTATGCCGCCAGGTATTGATCCGCATGAGATCGCCGACATTCGTCAGGACACCCGGGGATATCTCTGGCTTGCGACCGGCTCGGGGCTGCTTCGGTATGATGGCTACAATTGGACTGTTTACCAGCACGATCCGAAAAACGCAAATTCGCTTGCCGGCGACCAGGTAAGAAGTCTCTGTCCAACGCGCGACGGGCTGATCTGGATCGGTGGATGGAATGCGGGGCTGGATCGCCTCGACCCGGAAACCGGAAAAATTACCCATTATCAGGTTGTTAAAAGAAAAGAATACAAATATGAAGACAATGCAATCAGTGCATTACTGGAAGATCATCTGGGGGATCTCTGGGTTGGTACAGTGGGTGGATTATACCGTTTTGACAAGCCTACGGGTAGATTTATTCCTTTTAAGTCAGTTGCGAAAAATCCAAAAACGATAAGTCACCCGCAAGTTGCGACTATTTTCGAGGACAAAGAAGGCACAATCTGGGTCGGGACGGGTGATCAGGGTAGCGTGAAGCCAATGGAAGGCGGCCTGAACAAACTCGACCGGAAAACATCCACATTCACACGGTACTTGCATAATTCCGGCGATTCTAACAGCCTGATCGAGAACCGGATATTCGCCATTTTTGAGGACAGCAGAGGTACATTCTGGGTGGGGACAGGCGGTGACGGCTTACATACTTTTAATCGAAAAACCGGAAAATTTACCCGGCACTCTTTTCAGGAAGCACATCCCGGCAGGCTCAGTCGTCCGTTTCCCAAAGAAAAAAACCTGCGTTCTTTTCCCACAACCGGGATCCGGTTTATCCTGGAAGATCCGGCACGCGGTATCTGGATTGGAACACTCGATGCCGGGGCAAACCGTTACGATCCAAAATCTGGCCTGGTAACCTGGTACAAAGCCGCAGAAAGTGGCATGCCCGATTTCAACCTTCTTTCGGCGTGCCGCACCCGGGACGGCACGCTTTGGATGGGGACCATACCGGGGCATTTAATCAAAATCACGACGAAGGAGAGCCCGATTACAGAAGTAAAAATGCGTTCAGGCGTTCATTTTTTTGAGGAAGATTCGACAGGCACGTTGTGGATCGGGTCGATTGCGGGCCTGCTAACCGGCGATTTTGTTTCAAAAAATGCCTCTGAATGGCTTGCCAAGGCCGTAAAGCAAACCTCGCTGATGAGCGATCACCTAACACGGCTAAACCGCGACAGACAAGGAAACCGCTGGATTTCTACCTGGAACAATGGGCTATATCGATATGAGCCGCCGGCAGGTGGGCATTCCAAGGGAAAATTCACGCATTACCTGCACGATTCGACTAATGTGTCGAGCATTAGTCCGGGCGAGGCGGCTGGCTACTATCAGGACCGGGCGGGTACAAACTGGGTGCTTACAGCGGGAGGTCTGGATAAGCTGGACACCCGTTCCGGAAAATTTGTACATTACCGGCACGATGCACATGACAGTACTTCGATTAGCAACAATTACGTTCTGGCTGTACTTGAAGACCACACCGGCTCTTTTTGGGTGGGGACAAACAGCGGCGGGCTGAACTTGATGGACCGGAAAACGGGGAAATTCAAACATTTTTTGCCATGGGCTGTTGTGACCCAGCTCATAGAAGATGCCGCGGGTACTTTGTGGGTGGCGTCCACAGCCGGACTACATTACTACGATCGCAAACGCGGTATTTTTGCAGCTTTCAATGATCCGGGCACCGGCAAATCGCTTCCATTTGTAAAGGCATTAATCGAGGATAATCACAAAAACCTGTGGTTAGCCGTCACGAATGGTATTGGGGCAATAAGTGCTAACCGGCGCTCTTTTCGGCTATTTGGCACCAATTACGGCATCTCGCCCGGTGAAGATTTCTTTTTTGGCGGCAGCTACAAAAGGCGGGATGGCAGCATTTATTTCGGCAGTATGGACAGATATTTCCATTTCCAGCCGGAAGAATTATTGAAGCATCGCCCGATCGCTCCATTAGTTCATTTTGCCGCTTTTCGGGTACATAACCGTGTCATCAGGCCTGCCAGCAGGTCCCTGGAGCTGGCTCATCATCAGAATGTCTTTTCCATCGATTTTGCGGCCATCGATTTCCGGCATCCGGAACAGCATTTATATACCTATAAGCTTGAAAACTACGATCTTGAATGGCATCCGATCAGCGCGGTACGAACGGCAGATTATTCCAATGTGCCGCCGGGAAGTTATAAATTCCGGGTTCGGGCGGCCAACAGCGATGGCATCTGGGTTGAAAAGTCAATGTCTGTCCTCATCTCGCCTCCATGGTGGCGAACGGGCTGGGCTTATATGATGTATGCCCTAATCCTGACCGGACTTTTCTTTGGCGGCTGGCAAGTTTTGTTACTTCGCGAACGCGCAAAAAACGCATTGAAAATCCGTGGGATCAAAGCACAGCAATTACTGGAAATGGACCGGCTAAAATCCGATTTCTTTACCAATGTAACCCATGAATTTCGAACACCATTGACGCTCATTTTGAGCCCATTAGAGTATTGGCTTTCAAATATGCCTGAAAATGATCCGTATGCTCCCCAGTTCCGGAGCATGCTGCGGAATGGCAAAAGCCTGTTGCATCTGGTCAATCAGTTACTTGATCTTTCCAGGCTGGAAGCGGGCAAAATGCCGCTCGATACGCAGCCTGGCGACCTGATCCATTTCGTAAATCGTGTCGCCGGCTCGTTCCATTCTCTTGCGGAAAGACGTGGAATTCAATTTCAGGTGGCTACACCGGAAGGAAGTCTCTGGTTGCAATTTGATGCGGATAAGCTGGAAAAAGTATTGAACAACCTGCTTTCCAATGCATTTAAGTTTACACAGGACAATGGGCAAGTTTTGGTGTCACTGCAACTGTCGCCAGTTTCAGAGATTCAGCAAAAATCTTCTGACAAACCAAGCATTTGGGCTGAAATA
Source organism: Dyadobacter sp. OTU695 (assembly GCF_038440355.1). Taxonomy (NCBI): domain Bacteria; kingdom Pseudomonadati; phylum Bacteroidota; class Cytophagia; order Cytophagales; family Spirosomataceae; genus Dyadobacter; species Dyadobacter sp. OTU695. Next base: position 356,823 of record NZ_JASATN010000004.1, read on the forward strand.
AAAATCAAGGACAATGGAACTGGCATTTCGGCTGATCAGCTCGAACGGATTTTTCATCGGTTTTATCAAATTGATCATTCAGTCGGTCGCGATCATGAAGGCTCGGGGATCGGTCTGGCGCTTACACGTGATCTGGTGGAATTGCATCAGGGTACGATCAGGGTGTCCAGCACGCCCGGTCTGGGCAGTGAATTTGCGGTCTTGTTACCACTAGAAATGCTTCATTCGGCGCAAGCTGGTCAGTTAAGTACGTTGCCAGTTATTGCAAAAAACAGTCAGTTCCATGAAAACATTGAGGTGAGTATTTCGGAAAAGATCATACAGGAAAGTTCGGATTTAAGTCCTGGCATTCCGCTGGTTCTGGTTATAGAAGATCATACCGATCTTCGTGATTTTATAAAGCGCTCACTAACAGAACATGGGATTTATCGGGTTATTGAAGCAGTCAATGGCGCCGAAGGTTACAGACTCGCTCAGGAACAAATTCCAGATCTGATCATTTCGGATATCATGATGCCATCCCAGGCGGGTACTAAAATGGATGGTCTGGACGTTTGCAAGCGCTTGAAAAGTGACCAGAATACAAGTCACATTCCTGTCATTTTACTTACTGCCAAAACTTCGGTTGAGAACAAATTGCAGGGGCTGGGCACGGGCGCCGATGATTATCTGACTAAACCGTTTGAGGTGCGGGAACTGCTCATCCGCGTTGGTAACCTGATCGAGGGCCGTCGCCAGCTAAAAGAAAGATACAGTCGCGAGATTATTTTACAGCCCGCTAACATTGCGATTTCCTCCGTAGACGAACAGTTTTTAAGTAGGGCGATGGCAATCATTGAGCAGTATATGTCTGATGAAAATTTCAATGTAGAAACGTTTGGCAAGGAAATCGGCATGAGCCGGATGCAACTATATCGCAAGTTGCAGGCATTGACCGGCCATTCTCCCAGCGACTTCATGCGGACCATCCGTCTTCAACGCGCCGCGCAACTGTTATCTTCCAACGCAGGCACCGTATCTCAGATCGTCGATCAGGTCGGTTTCGCATCGCATTCCTACTTTTCCAAGTGCTTCCAGGAACAGTTCGGCAAGACACCATCTGCATTCGTTGCAGAACTCGACCGTACGCTTTAAGCTGCGGAGACTTACCTACGTTTATAGCTCACCGGTTACCAGTTTTACAGCATTTGTTACACCCGTTGCAGCGTTTGTGTATATCAAAAAATTGCGTTTCCTGCATGTTACCAGCCCGCCATATTGAGGGCTGATTGTGCTAACTAATGCTTGTCCGTGGTAATTACCTTCACAAAATCATTACAGCATGCTCCGTTTCCTATTTAACAGAAAGTAAGGCTATAATCAGTAAGAACTTTCTACTCATCGCGGTGATGGTCCTTCATTCCGGAGTAAGGCATTTGAAATTTTACAGAATAAAACGATGAACTATCATGACATCTGCAATCGTCTCAACTACCATGAAAACCGACTCAACCGACCAGGACAAAAAGCTGCTGCTCATGCTGATCATTGCGTACTCGATCGTGATCCTGGCCGTCTGCTGGTTTGCATTCGACAACGCGCTACAATTTTTCAGGTATATTCTCTCTCACACATCTACGACTATATCACCAGCAGGCGAATTCCAAAGGTGACTGTCAACGGCTCTCTCGGCATTATAGCGCTGCAACTGGTCACAATCCGTTTTTAAGAATCTACTGCCTACTGCCAATCCACATTTATCTATTTTGAATTCAACCAAACCTCTCGCCAGCACCATGGAAATTGCCCTGGAAAATACGACTCCCCAAAGCGTTACCATTCGAAAAGGCCGCTACTTCTTTGTTTCTATGGCCATTCTTTTTCCGATTCTGGTTGCACTCGGTTTCGTGCCGGATTACCAGATGTTCGCTCAGGAAAACATCCAATTACATTGGTTTTTGCACGTTCATGGTCTGATTATGACTGCTTGGCTGGGGATCTTTCTGGCGCAAACGTTGCTGATTGCAAAGGATAATGTGAAGCGTCACCGGCAGTTTGGGCCAATAGGCTTTGTATTTGGCATTCTGGTGTGGGCGTCGCTGGTAGGTATTACTGTTCGCGCATTGATCGTCAACAATCCGCCCGAATCCAGCGGGCAGTTTGACATTCTGTTCATTCAGCTGTACTTACTGATTCTTTTCGGGATTTTCTTTGTCTGGGGAATGCTCGTGCGAAAGCAGGCAGCCGCGCACAAACGGTTACTTTTACTGGCAACGCTGATCGTCATTCAGGCCGGCATTGATCGCATAAGATTTCTGCCGGGTCTTGGAATAGCAGTCTTTGTGCGGTTTATTTATCTTGATATGCTGTTGATCCCGTTGTTCATATACGACTGGCTCAGCCTCAGGCGCATCCATTTCATCACCTGGTTTGGCACGTTGGTAATCGTTATTTTTCAAACCGGTATCACGCTGAGTTGGGGCTCGCCGGGCTGGCACCGTTTCTGGTTTACTGCGATCACACCATTAGTGGAGCGACTACCTGAAATAGCGCTCACGGACGCGCAAAGTGACTTACTTGTGGGCAACTACGGCGATCAAAAATGGCATTTAACCGTCAGCCGCGAGGCCGGAAAACTCTACCTGCAATTACCCGGAAATCCCAAATGGGAACTCGGTGCCACATCAGAAGCGGACTTGTTTTTGAAAGCCGATAACTGGAAACTTCATTTTGTAAAAAGGCCGGATGGCAAGGTGACAAAGCTGATAAACGACCAGGTATTCAAGGTTTGGGAGGTACCAAGAATGCCGTAAAGTATCAGATTAAAATTGCTTGATTTCTGATAGCCGAATGCAGGGCCAGGGTCCATTCCATCGATGGATTACCATCCGGATTAAGCGGTAGGTTGCCCTGAAACAAGAGCAACGTAAGTCCGTAAACGACCCAAAGCAAATTTAGGGTAAGAAATGCCCGGAGATACTGCCCAAGGCTCATGGCCTGGTTCGGATCAATTCGGGCGAATTTGAAGGTCCGGTTTTCAATAGAGGAAAAAATACGGACTGATGGCGGCTCAGCGGAGAAAACCCGCCTCACGTATTTGCCAAGCGGCCAAGCCAGAAGGATCGTGCTGCCAAAGAGCAGCGTGAAGATCATTAGTTGCTCGATATCCATTCTAACTTGTTATCTGAAATAAACACGGCAGACAAAGGCCGTAATGGATATAACCGAGAGAATCAGAAGCAGAAAGCTGAAAGGCTGGACCCGGTGACGACTTCGAGGTTTCATAGTTTTCGAGATTAGTTGAATGTTCGTTTTGTCGGGATTCAGGAACAAGGTCATGCCAAAAATTCGGCTAGTAGTTAATGTATTGATTAGTAAAGTGTTGTGTGGTATTCCGTTTTTGCCGAAATGAAAAATACTATCATAATGAAAATCTGAAATCTCAAAATGATCGGCTGCCTGATTGTTATCTTGAAGCTGTCGGGCAAGATTTGGAAGACAGTTTGCTGCACCTATTGTCAATCTTTTTGATAACCAGGTATCGATATGATAGATTTTTGGAATAAATATCAAGAATATCACCCTGACAGCTGGTATTACGTCATTTTTGTAGTTTAGACCTGGTCGCGCCTATCACGGCCAGGTCCTTTTTTACGAGGTTATTTGTCGCTCAGCAATAGCGGCATGTTTCCCTTGGCAGGGATAATAACGATTTTTGCATTAGGCGATGCAGCAAGTTCTTTTTGTGCTTTGATATTTTCGTATTGAAGCTGTTTGTCCGTAAGACTCAATGAGATGATTGTCTGGTAGTCCGCAATACCCCTGGCTTCTACGCGCTTCCTTTCAGCCTCCTGCTTTTCTTTTTGTAAAACAAATTCCATTTTTTGCGCTTCCTGCTCCGCATTGATTTTGGATTCTATTGTCTTTTTGACCGATTCGGGAAGATTGATGTTGCGGATCAGGAGTTGTTCAAGGACTAGGCCGCGGCTTTTGAAATCCTTGTCAATGGACTGATAAATCCGGTTCTGAAATTCTTCGCGCCGCTTAGAGTAAAGCGCAACGGCGTCGTAATAAACTGCGTTGTCCCGAATGCGCGTTCTTGTGACCGGTCTGACGATCTTGTCCTTGTAGTCGGTGCCGATGCCCTTGTAGATGGAGGGCGCCTTCTCAGGCAAAATCTTGTAGAGGACAGTAAGGTCTATTACCACTTCCAGTCCATCCGCCGAAAGCACGCGAATCGCGTCGTCCCCCTTGACTTCGCCTTCGGTCGCTACCGCAGACATGGTATAGTTCTGGACCTTGGTATCAAACACGGCGACCTCAGCCAGCGGATTGACGAAGTTGAGCCCGTTATCTAAAATTTTCGGGTTCACTTTTCCAAACAGCGATTGGACGCCGATCGTACCGGCGTCGATTTGGCGAACACTGGCAGCCGCCAGCCCCAGAACTACAACAAAGGCGCCGGCAAATTTGAGAATATTTGCATATCTGGCTAGCTGATAGCTTGTTTTGGAAGCGTAGAACCCGGCAGCGATCAGACAGAGTCCTATAATTACAACAAACATAAGCGGGATGGTTTAACTGTGACTTAAAACGTACATAAGTATACGCTCAAATTACATGCCATCTTTAATTTGTTTGTGTAATTCACTGTTAGTGAGTTTGATTTGAGACTTGGATCCCTGCCGTTGCCCAACCAGCCTATCATTTTGATAAATGTGCTATCACAATGGAATACGTCGTATCCGGACCGCGCTGCGGTCATCGGTGGCGGCAAACTTACCGGCGAATGATACCGACGAAGCCGGGTATGGCTTTCAGTTTGATAGCAGCCTTTCATTTTGATAGGGTTCTTCAAATGTTACAATGCGGAGGTGTTTCTTTATTGTACTGTAAAACAGATGGTTGTGTTTTATTCTTTCTTTTGGCACAACCTTGATAATTACTGGTGATGACATTTTAAGCAATCGAAATAAAAATGCTCTTATTATTCATCCAATCCATTTTAATCATGTTAACAATCCTCTTAATTCTTGCCGGGCTTTTATGCTTCTCAATCTTTTATGGTTCGGTAAACTACTTTGAAAAAATCTGACTATGGCAGCGCTATTTATCGTCGCGATCCTCGTGTTTGGGTACATGTGCTATGTACTTGTCAAACCTGAAAAATTTTAACCTGACCGGAAATGGCTACCAGGCAGACCAAGAATAGCGGAAAACAGAAGGTCTACGAATTATTGATGATTGTTTTCATCTGGCTGGTAGTGCTTTCATTCCTTTATATCATCTTCTGGAAGGCCAAAACCGGGCTAAATCTCTGATAAATGAATACAGAATTATTGGGCGTCATTGCCATGTTTGCCATTACCATCGTAGTGGCAATTCCATTCGGATCTTACATTGCCAAAGTTTATGCAGGCGACAAAACGCTGCTAGATCCGATTTTCAATCCTTTGGACAAGCTGCTCTATAAATTGAGCGGCATCGACGAAAAGCGGGAGATGAGCTGGAAGCAGCACATGTTCGCTTTGCTGACCATCAATGTGGTATGGTTCCTGTTGGGGATTTTCGTTTTAATGAATCAAAGCTGGCTGCCGCTCAATCCGGACGGTAACCCCGACCAGACAGCCGATCTTGCTTTTAACACCAGCATTTCCTTTATCGTCAACTGTAACCTGCAACACTATTCCGGTGAAAGCGGGGTAAGCTACCTCTCGCAGCTGTTTTTGATGTTCCTTCAATTCGTAAGCGCAGGTACAGGTATGGCTGCGGCCGCGATCATTTTTATCGCACTGAAAAACCGCACTACCGAGAAGCTAGGCAACTTTTGGATGTTACTGGTTAAATCCTGCACCAGGATATTGTTGCCCTTGTCAATTGTTCTAGGCTCGGTTTTGGCATTCAACGGAATGCCAATGACTTTCGATGGCAAAGACACGATGATCAGCATGCAGGGCGACACCGTACAGGTCTCGACAGGCCCCGTCGCGGGCTTCGTGGCTATCAAGCACCTGGGCACCAATGGCGGTGGTTTCTATGGCACCAACTCGGCCCATCCGCTCGAAAACCCCAATTATTTCACAAACATGCTGGAAATGTTCTCTCAGATGATCATTCCGCTGGCGATGATTTTCGCATTCGGGTACTTTTTGAAGAAGAAGAAATTCGGATGGATGGTTTTCGGGGTAATGACGGTCGGTTTCCTGCTTTTGACCATTCCTACGATGGTCTGGGAGATTAACGGTAATCCGGCCCTGGGGAAAATGGGAGTGGATATTTCTTCGGGGGCGATGGAGGGCAAAGAAGTACGCTTCGGAAGTGCTGCATCGGCATTTTGGAGTATAGCTACTACCGTCATCTCGACGGGGTCCGTCAACTCGATGCACGATAGCACCATGCCACTTTCGGGTATGACGCAGCTGCTCTCGATGATGACCAACGCGTTCTACGGTGGTTGCGGGGTCGGTATTCTCAACTTCTTCATATTTATTATCCTGGCGGTATTTATCAGTGGGTTAATGGTCGGACGGACGCCGGAATTTTTTGGTAAGAAGATAGAGGCACGGGAGATGAAGATCGCCATGATCGTGGCGCTACTGCATCCGTTGATGATCCTGGCGGGAACTGCGCTGGCCGCTGCATTCCCTCAAATTACCTCGGCTAACCTGAATAATCCGGGCTTCCACGGGTTCAGCGAGATGCTTTACGAATACACTTCATCGGCAGCTAACAACGGTAGCGGGTTTGAAGGGCTCGGGGATAACAACCCATGGTGGAACATTACCACCGGCATTGTGCTGATCCTGTCGCGTTACCTGCCGATTATCGGCCCGGTGGCTATTGCCGGACTTTTGGCCAAGAAAAAATTCGTCCCGGAAAGTGCGGGAACGCTGCCGACGGACTCAGCAACCTTCGGTATGATGGTGCTTGCCGTGATTGCCATCATTGCAGCTCTGTCATTCTTCCCGGCCCTGACACTCGGCCCGATCGCAGAATATTTCTCCATGATGTAATATCCATATTGAAATGAAAAATCAAAGTGCATCCTTATTTCAAAAGGAGCTTGTTAACGAAGCGCTCAAGCAATCGTTCGTTAAACTCAATCCTCGTTTGTTGTTCCGTAACCCGGTGATGTTCACGGTGGAAATCGGAACGGTGGTAATGCTTATTGTCAGTCTCTGGATTCTGGCGGGTGAAAACTCCCAGGGCTCTTTTGCCTACAACTTTACCGTCTTTTTGATCCTTTTTGCCACGCTGCTTTTTGCCAACTTTGCGGAGGCAATCGCCGAGGCGAGGGGAAAAGCCCAGGCCGACAGCCTTCGCAGAACGCGCGAGGAGACACTCGCCCGGCTGGTAATCAATAACACCCAGGGTTTTGATGTGGCTACCCGTGAGGTGATGTCGGCCCAAATGAAAAAGGGCGATGTCTTCATTTGCGAAGCCGGCGACAACATTCCCATGGACGGCGAGATCATCGAAGGGCTCGCAACGATTGATGAAAGCGCGATTACGGGCGAATCCGCTCCCGTAATCCGTGAGGCAGGTGGCGACAAAAGCAGTGTTACCGGTGGTACCAAAGTGCTTTCCGACCGCATTAAAGTTCGTGTAACTACCGCTCCGGGCGAAAGCTTTCTCGATAAAATGATCGCACTCGTAGAGGGGGCAACGCGCCAGAAGACGCCCAACGAGATCGCATTGACGATTCTTCTGGCTGGTTTCACGCTCGTGTTTATCATCGTTTGTACCACGTTGCAGCCATTTGCTACCTATGCCAATACGCCGATCACGATCGCAGCATTTATCTCGCTTTTTGTCTGTCTGATCCCGACCACGATCGGTGGGCTTCTGTCGGCCATCGGTATTGCGGGGATGGACCGGGCGCTTCGGGCCAATGTAATCACCAAGTCGGGTAAAGCGGTAGAAACCGCGGGCGATGTGGACGTGTTATTGCTCGACAAGACCGGTACGATCACCATCGGTAACCGGAAGGCAACAAACTTCTATCCGGCCCGCGGCATCACGGAAGCGCATTTTATCAAATCCGCGGCACTGAGCTCGATCGCCGACGAGACGCCCGAAGGTAAATCCATCCTGGAACTGGCTAATGCGACGCCTTCGAGCTACAATTTGAACAGTCCCGTCTTTATCCAGTTCACCGCAGAAACCCGGAGCTCGGGCGTGGACTTCGATGATACCCGCATCAGGAAAGGCGCATTCGACTCGATCCGTAAGTTGACCGAAGGTGCCGGTAACCGCTTCCCTGAGGAAATCGAATCGAAAGTGAAGGAAATTTCAAGTAATGGCGGCACGCCGCTGGTCGTCTCGGAAAACGAGCGTGTGATCGGCGTGATCGAATTGCAGGATATTATCAAAACGGGCATCAGCGAGCGTTTCGAACGCCTCCGGAAAATGGGTGTCAAAACGGTGATGGTAACGGGAGATAATCCGCTTACAGCCAGGTTCATCGCTGAAAAGGCCGGGGTGGATGATTTTATCGCCGAGGCTAAGCCTGAGGATAAAATGAATTACATCAAGAAAGAGCAGGAGGGAGGACGGCTCGTCGCGATGATGGGCGACGGCACCAACGATGCACCGGCATTGGCCCAGGCTGATGTAGGTGTGGCCATGAACAGCGGTACACAGGCAGCGAAAGAAGCGGGGAACATGGTCGATCTGGACAACGACCCGACCAAGCTGATCGAAATCGTCGAGATTGGCAAGCAACTCCTGATGACCCGCGGTACGCTGACTACGTTCTCGATTGCCAATGACGTGGCCAAATACTTCGCCATTATCCCGGCGCTGTTCATCGCCAGCATTCCCGCCCTGCAAGGCCTGAATGTCATGCACCTGAACAGCCCTGAAAGCGCTATTCTTTCTGCGATCATTTTCAATGCTGTAATCATCCCGATCCTGATCCCGCTGGCGCTCAAAGGAGTAAAATACACGCCTATCGGTGCGAGCGCGCTATTGCGAAGGAACCTGCTGATCTACGGATTGGGCGGCGTGTTGATCCCCTTCGCGGGCATAAAGCTCATCGATATGGTAGTCAGCATCTGGATTTAGTAATTGAGCCCGTACCTACCGGACCGGCATTTGTAATACCAAAGAAAAATAAGACAATGAAAACGAACATATTGCCTGCTATCAGGCTTACCGCAGCTACACTCATTCTCTTCTGCGTGATTTACCCGGCTGTCGTCTGGGCGATTGCCCAGCTTGCGCCTAACCATGGTAAAGGAGAAGTGATTTCCGCTCATGGCAAGAAGTATTATGCCAATATCGGACAGCAGTTTACAGAAGACAAATACTTTAATGGTCGCCCTTCCGCTGTGGGTTACAATGCGGCCGGTAGTGGCGGTAGCAATAAGGGACCTTCCAATCCCGAATACCTGCAAATCGTTCAGGCACGTCTGGATACGTTTTTGGTACATAACCCAGGCGTAGATAAGGCTGACGTGCCCGTTGAACTGGTGACAGCCAGCGGCAGCGGTCTTGACCCGGACATTTCCCCCGCCGGTGCGAAAGTTCAGGCTGCCCGGATTGCCAAAGTGCGCGGTCTGTCCGAAAATGCGGTCGAGGAACTGATCGCAAAACACACTGAGGGCCCGCTTTTGGGAATGTTTGGGCCGTCGCATGTGAATGTATTGAAGCTGAACCTGGCATTGGACCAGCTCAAATAAATGCTGTTGCTGGCAGTTATTGCAGCTTTTTACAAATCTGTGGCCGGAAACGCCGCACGGTATTCCGGCCACGCATTCTTCTTTAATCGATGAAAAAATTATTCTTGTTGGCCTCGGCGCTTGCCTTCTTTCGGACCGCACAGGCTCAGGATTCTACTGCTACCGCGCCTTCTTTTTCAGTTAGCGGGTATCTGGAAGCGTATTATAACTATGATTTTAACCGTCCGAAGACCAACACGACGCCTTCGTTCATGTATAACTTCAACCGCGCAGGAGAAGTCAACCTGAACCTGGGCTTTATCAAGGGCGCTTATAGCAGCGACCGCGTCCGGGCCAACCTGGCGCTGGCTGTGGGTACCTATATGAATGCAAACTATGCTGCCGAACCGGGCGTGCTGCGCAATATCTATGAGGCGAATGCGGGGATTAAGCTGGCCAAAAAGGCAAACCTGTGGCTTGATGCGGGTATTATGTCTTCCCATATAGGATTCGAAAGCGCGATCGGCAAGGATAACTGGACGCTGACCCGGAGCCTGGTCGCAGAAAACTCGCCCTATTTCGAGTCGGGGGCAAAGCTGAACTATACGACCGATGACGGCAAACTGTACCTGGCTGCGCTGTACCTGAACGGCTGGCAACGCATTCAGCGGGTGGATGGCAACACCACGCCCGCATTCGGTACCCAGGTTACCTATAAGCCATCGGCGGCTGTAACATTGAATTACAGTACGTTCATCGGCAATGACAAACCCGACAGCGTTCGCCAGATGCGTTATTACCATAATTTGTACGGTATCTTCCAGGTTAATCCGCAATGGGGCATCACCGCCGGATTTGACTATGGTACCGAGCAAAAGCAGAAAGGCAGCAGCAGCTACAACCACTGGTTGGTACCGGTGGCGATCGTTCGTTATTCCCCGTCTTCGAAGGTCAATGTGGCTTTGAGAGGCGAATATTTTCAGGATGAAAAAGGGGTGATTATTTCAACGGGCAGTCCGGCGGGCTTCAAAACCTGGGGGTTTTCGGCGAACCTGGACTACGCGGTGATGCAGAATGTGCTATGGAGAATCGAGGCGCGCACGCTTAGCGGTAAGGACGAAATCTTTACGGAGCGCAGCGGCTCGACCAGTAAGAACAATACTTTCGTAACCACTTCACTTGCTGTTTCATTTTAGTAAATTAACATAAAACACTGCCAGCAACATCAAAAACCAGATCCTTTCGGGCAAAAACCCGGAAGGTTGTTTTGTTACTAACCTCCATCCAGCTCAGATATGCCAGAGACCAATCCAAGCGCCCAGCATTTTCTTGACCTCATTAAGAAATCCCGCAGGGGCAAGTTTAAAATATACATCGGAATGAGTGCAGGTGTGGGTAAAACCTACCGGATGCTGCAAGAGGCGCAAACCCTGCTTAGAAACGGGATAGACGTCAAAATCGGCTTCATCGAGACGCACAACCGCAAGGAAACCCACGAGTTGCTCGAAGGGTTGCCCGTCATCCCTCGTCGGAAGTTGTTTTACAAAGGTAAGGAGCTGGAAGAGCTTGATATGCAGGCTGTGATCGGTCTGAGGCCTGAAATCGTGATTATAGACGAACTGGCGCATACCAATATTGAAGGCAGCAAAAACGAAAAGCGCTGGCAGGATGTCATGGAAATCCTGGATGCTGGTATCAATGTCATCAGCGCGGTCAACATCCAGCATATTGAAAGCCTGAACGAGGAAGTGAAGCAGATTACCGGCGTGGAGGTACGTGAACGCATTCCCGACAATGTGCTGGCTGTGGCCGACGAAGTAGTAAACATCGACCTCACCGCCGATGAACTGATCACTCGGTTGAAAGAGGGTAAGATTTACAGGCCCGACAAGATCCAGACCGCGCTGACCAATTTCTTTCGTTCAGACCACATTCTGCAACTGCGTGAGCTGGCTTTGAAGGAGGTAGCAAGCCAGGTAGAGCGTAAAGTAGATACCGAAGTGCCCAAGCTCGTCGCCCAGCGCAGGGAGAAATTCCTGGCATGCATCAGTTCCAATGAGGTGACCGCCAAGCATGTGATCCGTAAAACGGCCAGGCTCGCCAGTTACTACAACAGTAAATGGCTGCTGCTGTATGTGCAAACGCCCGCGGAAAGCCGGGACCGGATACCACTCGATAAGCAACGGCACTTGATTAATAATTTCAAATTGGCAACCGAAATGGGCGCCGAGATTATCCGCGTTTCCAGCTCGAACGTTTCCCGGGCGATTATTGAAACGGCAGAGCAGCGGCAGGTGACCACCATTTGCATAGGCAAGCCGCATATCACCTTAATCAGGGTGATCCTTGCGACCAACCTGTTCAATAATTTATTAAAGAAACTCACCAGCTCCGACATCGACCTTGTCATTCTTTCATGATCTATCCATCAATAATGATATGAAAATCAAACCTAAATTGAGACTGAGCCTCGGGCTGCTGTTTTTGCTGATCTTGCTGCAATCGCTTGTAGCTTCCCGAAATGTTTACAGGCTTAAAGACGAAACGGCCAATATTCTTGCCGACAACTATAACACGCTGGAGTATTCCAGGAATATGATGCTGGCCCTGGATGATATCGGGAAGCCGTCGGCCCGGGCCTCATTTGAACATAACTTATCGAAACAATTCGGAAACATTACCGAGCCTGGGGAAGAGCAGGCGACGGAACGGATCAGGAGCCATTTTAATCTTTTGCATACCAGTGCAAGGCCCGACACACTTCCAGCTCTGCTGCGCGAAGATATTCTGGGCCTGATCAAAATTAATATGGAGGCGATCAAGGCCAAAAATGAAGTTGCCAACGGGACTGTCAACTCTGCCATCCTGTGGATCGTGTTGACAGCAACAGCATGCACGATCATATCCCTGACGCTTTTCGTCAATCTGCCAGGCAACATTGCTAATCCCATTATGGAGTTGAGCGAAAGTATCAGGCAGATAGCCGCCAAGAATTATTCGAGGCGCGTCAGTTTCGACCGTAAGGATGAATTTGGGCAACTTGGACATGCTTTTAATGCGATGGCCGAGAAGCTGGAAGAGTACGATGACAGCAACCTGGCTAGCCTGTTGATCGAAAAGAAAAGGACCGAAGCTCTGATTAACAATATGCACGAACCGGTGATCGGCCTGGACCAGAAAGGAATTGTGCTGTTCGCCAACCAGGAAGCGATCAAGATTACCGGCATGTCCATGAGCGAAATGATTGGCAGGTCCGCGCAGGAGCTCTCAGAAAGAAACGACCTGATCCGGGCGCTGACCAATCAGGCCGAACCAGGAAGTGAAGGCGTTTCGAAAGAGCGAAATCTGCTTAAAATCTATGCTGATGAAAAAGAAAGCTATTTTGAGAAGGAAATGGTTGATATCAGTATAGTCCCTACCGGAGAAAAAGAAAGGGTCCATATCGGGAAAGTAATCCTTCTGAAAAATATTACGCCGTTTAAAGAACTGGACTCAGCCAAAACCAATTTTATCGCAACGGTTTCACACGAGCTCAAAACACCGATTTCTTCGATCAAAATGAGCCTGCAATTATTGCAGTCGCCCGGTATCGGGACTTTGAATATGGAACAGGCCCAACTCATCGAATCGATTAGGGACGACAGTGAGCGGCTTCTGAAAATAACCGGTGAGCTTCTGAATATGTCTCAGGTGGAGACGGGAAATATCCAGCTCAATATCCAGACGGCCGCCCCTGAGGTAATTTGGCAATACGCGCTCGACGCGGTCCGTTTTCAGGCCGAACTGAAAAACGTGGACCTTTCGGCACATATCGAACCCCACTTGCCGGCTGTTCGTGCCGACCTCGAAAAGACATCATGGGTGCTGATTAACTTTTTAACCAACGCCATCCGCTATTCCGGTGAAGGCGGCCAGATCGTCATTTCAGTGGGACAAGATAAAGATCGGGTCAGTTTCATGGTGACGGATCACGGGCAGGGAATCGATAAAAAGTACCGGGAGAAAATCTTCAACCGATATTTTCAAGTTCCTGGAAGCCAGAAGTCAGGAACAGGCCTGGGACTGGCAATCAGTAAGGAATTTATTGAAGCGCAAGGCGGCGAGATCGGGGTCGAAAGCGAACTTGGATCCGGAAGTACCTTTTATTTCAAGCTGGCTGCCGTCGAAGTGGCGCAACCCGCATGAAAACCTGCGGCTTCCGGATCAGGACGCCGGCATGGGTATTTGCGAACCGGAAACTCGGTAAGTGCTATCAATGCAATGCAAATACCCTCATTGAGCGGGCCGCTTGTGTCGATCGACCAGCTGGCCGATATTCATTTAGGGGAGGGGCAAACCAACATTTACCGCTACGGCTCAAAACGGATGGTGACCGTGGCCCAGACTACTCGTTCCCGGCGGATGGACGTCGTAAAAAATAGCAGAGTAGCCAAAGCACGACTACTGTGCCGCCATGTATCAGCATTGCCCACAGGTTACTACCCGGGGTAAACCATACGATGAGCATGTCGGCAAAGGGGATCACCGAACCGGCCAACAGGGTCAAAAAGAGCGGCCTGCGATAGCCTGACCAGGTAAATAGCACGATGATAAGTCCTGAGAAAATGTCCCGGATGCCTTTGATATAATGAAATGCGAAGTCAGGCTGCTGGTATTGAAGCCCAAAACCTGTTTCCGCAATTTCAGGGGCGATCAGAAAACGTCCGCCGATAAAGAGAAGCCCGAGCCCGATCAAAATGCAGGTAGCCATCACCGGGTAAGAAATTTGTTGCGATTTCATAATATGCTGTTTTTAAAGTACAGCACAAAGTTGACGAGCCGAAAGGACCGGTGCATTCACTCAAGTGAAGAACTACGCCCATAATCCTTCCCCGCCCAACGTGCCCGGATACGGCTCAACGACTGCGGCTTGACGCCGACATAGGAAGCAATGTGGTACTGACTGATCCTTGCCGGAAGCGTTGGATATTCATCTAAAAACGTCTGGTAACGCAGCTCGGGCGAATCCGTGTAAAGTGAAACGAGTTGCCCCATTGTTTGAACAAAGACTTGTTCTATCGCGACCCTTCCAAACTTTTCGCCATGCGTTAATTCGGCAAAAAGACGTTGCAGGTTGCCCCATTTAATTACGACTAACGACGAATCCTCAATAGCCTGGACCGCCCGGCGGCATGGCGCTTTTGACAGAAAGCTTTCATAGTCACAAACAAAATCGTTTTCCAGCCCAAAGCTGTAAATCTTCTCGTCCCCGTCCTGGTTGACAAAATACCTGATCAGACCTGTCTGAAGAAAACCAACTTGCTGGCAGACCTGGCCCTGCTGTACAAAATACGCTCCTTTTTCGAGATGCAGAGGTTCAAACAAGCTGCCAATCAGTTTCTCGTCATTTTCGCTAACTGGTACAATGTGCTTAATCTTACTAATCAATGGAGCTGTCGGATATTTCATTTCCAAAGGTCTCTTTTTTAGGTTAACGCGAAATAAGAAAGGTAGTATCGGGCGCTCACTTGCAGGTTTCTCTCACAATTCAAAATCCTATCTTTAACTCCAAAACGTAACTCCATGTGGCTATTAGGAAGAAGGTTGAATACATTTCTCCGAAGTGAGCTGGATGCCCGTTCGCGGGTGACGCTCCGGCTAGTAGCGCTATCTTATTATCTTGCACGAGTGTTGCGAACATGATCGCGCTGGAAAACGTATCGGGTCCGATTGCAGGCGAAACTATCCTTTTACGATCCGTCCATCGGCCATATGAATCCTGCGGTCGGCACGGCGGGCGAAATCTTCGTCGTGGGTGACCACCAGGACCGTTTGTTGTCTTTCCTTGGCCAGCTCTTTAAACAAAGCAAAAACCGTTGCGCTGTTGGCGCTATCCAGGTTCCCGGTCGGTTCGTCCCCCATGACGATCAGCGGCTCGTTGATCAGCGCCCTTGCGATCGCTACCCGCTGCTGCTGGCCGCCGGATAGCAAGGCTGTGCGTTTTAATGCCTGGTCTTTCACGTCCAGAAGACTTAGCAGGTCCATGGCGCGTTGCTCGATCTGATCATTGGCATACATTCCCAGCTTGCGGGCGGGCAGCATAACGTTTTCCAGGGAGGTAAAATCGGGGAGCAGGTAGTGGAATTGGAAGACAAAGCCGATATGCCGGTTACGGAATGCAGCCAGCCACCGGTTGCTTTTGCCTTTCATTTGCTGGCCGTCAATTACAATGCTGCCTTCAAAATCGGTATCCATCGTGGAGAGCAGGTAGAGCAAAGTCGATTTGCCGCTGCCGGATTTACCGGTGATGGCCACAAATTCGCCCGGCGCGACCTGGAAACCCACATCATTGAGCACCTGGTTGCGCACCGGCTCGTTGAAGAATTTATTAAGGTTTGCTACTTCAAGTACGTTCATGTTGCTTATCCTCTCAAAATGGAAATAGGGTCCATCTTCGCCGCTTTACGGGACGGCAGATAACCTGATAAGGCCGTTGTCAGAATGCCGAATGTAAAGCCGGTAATGTAATAAACGGGCTTAAAACTGACTGGCAAATGATCAAGGGTGATCATTACATCGCTGTTGAAGGGTACCTTGGATACTGCATACGAAATCAAAAAGCCAAACAGCAAGCCCATCACCGCGCCAACCGCGCCAATCACCAGCGCCTGGGTCAAAAAAATCCCCCTGACGTCCGAATCGGAAAAGCCGGTCGCCTTCAGTATGGCGATCTCTTTCATTTTTTCATAGATCATCATGGTCAGGATATTGAATATGCCAAAGCCTGCCACCAATAAAATAGTGCCCGCTACACCATACACGATCATCCTTCGCAGGACGTCCCCCTCTAAAAGCGAAGCGTTGTCTTTTTTCCAGTCCGAACCCTGGTACCCATAACGGGCCTGTAGTTGGCGGGAGACTTCCGGGGCCAGCTCCTTGTCGAAGAGTTTCACTTTTATTTCCGTCAGGTAAGAGGAGGGAACGCCCAGCAGTTTCTGGACGGTCTTGATGCTGGCGTAGCACTGCTGTTTGTCTATATCGGTCAGTCCGGTTTTGAAAATACCGGCCACCATCACCGGGAAGTTGCCGCCCTTCTCCGTAGTGATAAGGATCTGATCACCTGTTTTTACATTCAGGCGCTTTGCCAGCCCCGTTCCCATCAGGATACTATTGGTTTTCAGGGCTACCTCCTCATAACTGCCCTCGATGACTTTCCCCGCAAGGTTGAACAGCTCATTTTCTTTTTGAAGGTCGACACCATTGATCCTGCCGTTGAGCGAGGAAGAGCCAAGCCGGAAAAAAACCTGGGTGGTAACTGCGCCGGATGCGGCCTGGATGCGTCTATCCTTATCCAGGCCTGAGAGTACCTGATTGGCATCCTTCAGGTTGAGCAGGATGTCCTTGGGCTTTTGGTGGTGCACCACGTTGACCACCCCAGGGAAGCGCCTGTCCAGCAGCGACCCGTCTGCGATCTGCACTTCATGGAAGAGCCTAAGGTGCGGAGATTGCTGGAAGACCACATCCTGGGTATATTCATTGGTACCCTGAATAAAACTGACCATGAAAATAAATACGGTGATGCCAAAGGCAACGCCAGCGGTAGCGACAAGCGTCTGCTTTAGCTTGGCCTTCATATAAGTGGCAGCGATTGCTGCGGAAAGCCGGATATTGGTAAGCCGTTGCTTCATAAACTATGGGGCTTTTTCGTATATGAGATCACCAGCTTTGAGCCCGCCTTTAATCTCTGTCCATTGACCGCTTCTGACGCCGGTGTTCAATTTACGTTTGATGATCTTTCCCTCAGCCGCCGCGACCCATACCGAATCCCCGGCCAGTAAATAGGCGCTGGGAATAGCCAGCGCGTTACTTTGGCGGATAAGGATATTGGCCTCCACCGAAGATTGTGGGAAAAAGCTATCAGTGCCTTCCACGGCCGCTTCGACCTTAAAGCTTCGGTTTTCCTTTTGGATCACGGGGACGATCTTAGTGATGGTCGCCCGAAACTGCCTGCCCTTGAATGCGTCTGTTTCAAAAACGATCTTTTGTCCTGGTTTAACCTGGGCAATATCCCTTTCATCTACCAAGAGTTCC
This sequence comes from Dyadobacter sp. OTU695, assembly GCF_038440355.1. Taxonomy (NCBI): domain Bacteria; kingdom Pseudomonadati; phylum Bacteroidota; class Cytophagia; order Cytophagales; family Spirosomataceae; genus Dyadobacter; species Dyadobacter sp. OTU695. The sequence goes on from NZ_JASATN010000004.1 coordinate 374,534, forward strand.
AGTTTGAACCGTGCCGCTGAACCGGCCAGCAGGATCGGCTCGCCCGCCGCCGCAGTGCTCCCCTCGTTAAGGTAAATGCTGAATACTTTGCCCTCGATACTACTGGTAAGCACATTGTTTTCCCTCAGTTGACGCAGCTCGGCAAGTTGGCGGCTCACCGATAGTACCTTTTCTTTTTGATCATCCTGCAGGGCCCGCTGCTGGTAGCGCAGGTTGTTGTATTCGGCGAGGCTGGCCTGAGCCTTTAAGGTGCGGCGTTCAGCCTCCTGGGCCGGGACAGCTTTTTCGGCTGCCAGTTCCTGGTAGTTTTTTGCCTCGGCCAGATCAAGCTCGTACTGCTCTTTGGCCAGGGCAGACTTTTGACGCAGCTCCGCACTTCTGGCCGAGCTGTCCGAGGCATTTTGGCGGGCCAACCGGAGCTGTCTGTCCAGGATACCCAGCTGGGCATTTTGGCTGGGCTCGCCCAGGATTACCAGTACCTGACCCTTTTGAACGGGGGCTCCCTGCTCGACCAGGATTTGCAGGATCCGCTCGTTTGATGTTGCCTTGATCAGCTCGTAGGCTTCGGGCATGATCTCGCCGGACGCATATACGGCTTCGTTTATGGGTCTGTTGGTCACTTTGAAGCTGGCTGGTTCCTTCTTGCAGGAGAAAAAGAGCGAGCTGCCTGTCAACAGCAGTGCATATAACTTTTTCATGGGAGATTAGTTGCCTTGTAAGTAATCAAGTTCGACAATTTGGATCAGGCCTTGCAGCTCGGCCGCAAAGCGCTTCTGCCGGATGAGGGTCAACTCGTCCTGAAACTCTTTAAGCGCGATCATGTCAATAATACCTTTTTGCAGTTTTTTGGTTGATAAGCTAATATTTTCTTCCGCCAGCTTTTGCTTGGTTTCCAGGGAGGCGAGCTCCTGGCGCGCACGATCATAGGCGATCTTTGCCGAGGCGAACGCCTTATTGCTGCTGGCGATATGCGCATCCCGCTCGGCTAAGGCCACAAGGGTACTTTGTTTGTCCTTTTTAAGCTGGTAAGACATCCGGGACAGATCAAAGACGGGCACCGAGAGGCGAAGGCCGACGTATCCGGAGGAAAACCATTTAGATTGGGTTATAAAACTAACCTCGCTGCCAAAACCAAGCCTGGTGTAACCGCTGACCAGCGAGATCTTTGGATAAAGAGCTGCCCTGGACCGCCGCTGGGCAGCAATAGCGATTTCGACGGCAAGGCTATCCGAGGCAAAATCCGGCAAAAACCCGGGACGGAAGCTTCCTGAAAGCGTCACATCCGGCGCTGGAGTCCGTGCGGCGGTCAACGGGAGCGAATCTGTTATAGGAAAGCCCATCCAGAACTTTAAATCCAGCATTGACTGCTGATATGATGCCTGAATGCGACCAGCCTCGTCGCGCAGGTCTTCTTGTAAAGCAAGTGATTGGTTCAGAGCGATCTGGTCGGTAATCCCCTTTTCGAAGTTCAGGGCGACCAGACGGTGACTTTCGGCAAAGTCTTTTAGCCGTGCTTCGGCTAAGGCCAATTCTTCTTTATTCAACAGCGCGCTGTAAAAGGCCATCTGCACATTTTTGCCGACCAGCTTTTGGATAGATGCTCCCTGGCTGGCGCTGAGCTGCTGTTGTAACCTGGCTGTCTTGATCTGCTTCCACGTAGCAGCATCTATCAGGGTCAGGTCGGCCTGCACACCGGCATTGCCCATCCAGGGCGTTCCCAGCCTTACTGGAACAAAAGTGCCCTGCGGCTGGCCCGCCAGTTCGCCCGGAAAGACTTGCACGGGTATTTGCCAGTAATGGTCTAGGGAAGCCGTGCCGGTAACGGTCGGCAGCAGCTTTGCTTTCGCCTGGCCGGACGATGTAGCTGCGAGCGTTGTCTGTTGCCTTGCGACATTCAGCTCCTTGTTGTGGTCGGCAGCGTATTGCAGGCATTGCTCCAGCGTCCAACCGGATGGTGACGCCGCATCCTGTGCTACGACCGCCGATAGCGAAAAGAGAAGTACCGAGGCTATCTTTAAGTTGTTCTTCAAGTTCATTATTAAAAGAACTAAAAAGTTAAAAATTAACCACCAAGTTCTATCGTCCGTTTCCAGCGTTCGAGGATGATCGGGAATTCTACCAATAGCATTCTGTAAAGCACTGCTATCTCGCCAAGCTCCTTATCGAACTCATCCTGAACGCCCCTGGCCTTCCGGACATCATCCAGGATCGTAAAGAACTGCTGGTAGCGGGCGGTCATTTCGGTTTCATTAAACATGCTCCTCATATTGACATAGAAAAATCGCCGTCTCTTGCCACCAACGGTACGGTAGCCGGCCATACCCGAGGCCGTCAGCATTTTCAGGGCATTGGACACCGCGCTTTTGCTGACCTTAAAATAGGCCACTAAGTCCTCAAATATAGCTCCTTCTTTGCCTGTAAGCAGCAAATAGGTGAAAATCCGTGCCGCTACCGGGGTAAGCCCCATATGCTCCAATGGGGCGCTGTGCCGCTCAATCCGCTCTCTGTGTTGTTCCAAAATCTGCGCTGTCTAATAATTATCAAATTAATAGTAATTGGTTCATAAAACAAAGAACCAACTGCTGATAATTTATAGGATGAAAATTTACTATGATAAACAGGGACATGGTAAAACCTACGTCGAATTCGCCGGTATTTTTCCAAACAAAGTTGATTCGAAGGAAAACGGGGCCAGCTATTGAGAAATTCCAGATCATCCTCCGGTCACACCTTAAACCGACGGATGGGCTTGCAACCAAGGTGCTGCTTAATGGGGCTAAGGCCGAAAGGGACAGTTTGGCCTTGACGTATATTGATACAGGTTGCTATGCTGTAATAGGAAGTACCTCTGACTGGGAACGTATATTGGTATAGTTTGTAGTTTTTTGTCAAAAAGTTGACTCACAGGTTTGTATGAATATGGATTTAATGTTAAAAAAATTATACTTTAACAAGAATTGCTTTAATGGTATTGCTGCCAAAATGCCCAAGCCAAATCGATTAATTGTTTAATAGTAAGATTTTTGATGGTCGCTCCGGCCGGAAGGAGTCTGAGATTCCGGAAAAAACGCACTTTGGAGAAATCATTTTAAAATGTAATTGTAGAATATTATCAAGAATTTTAGGCTGCGGACTTTATAATTTTTTTTAAAAAATGGTGGCCGTATTCCGACGCTACTCAGAATGATGATTTTAAGTAGGGGTTGTACGTTGGCTTGATTCGGAATTATATTTCAATATTTAAATTAATTAAAGAATATAATTTTGTTTTATCATAGAATATACAACTATCGTATATGTGATTTGTGGAATATGGGTTAGTTTGTATTGAAAATTCGAAAAGGTATTTTTGTTTAGAGACAAGTCTCGATACCAACCTAACTATTGTTTACTTATGAAGAAGGTTTTACTGCTCAGCGCCCTGCTGGTGTGCTGCTGCTCGTCATTGCTATGGGCGCAGGAAAAGTTTGTAACAGGTGTAGTCACCGCTGCGGAGGACGAATCACCGATCCCGGGAGTGAATGTGTTAATCGCCGGCACCCACAACGGTGTGATCACGGACATGGATGGCAAATACAAAATCGCCGTACCCGATCAGGGGAAATTGACCTTTAGCTTTGTTGGAATGATCTCGCAGGAAGTCACTTTCGACGGCTTGTCGGTGATCGACGTGAAACTGGTATCCGACGCCAGGATTTTAAGCGAAGTGGTTGTGACCGGTAGCGGTGTGGCTACCAGCAAAGCTAAGCTGGGGATATCTGTCGAAACAATTTCCGGTAAAAGCCTGCCACAGACACCCTCTGCTTCGGTAGACCAGGCGCTGGTTGGGAAAATTCCCGGAGCGCAGATTACCAGCGGTAACGGAACGCCGGGCGCGGGAGTTAACATTTTGCTGAGAGGTATCAACTCTGTGAACCGGGGAACTTCGCCAATGATCCTGATAGACGGCATTCAGATGGCTTCGACGGATCTCAGCGCGATCGACCTCAATTCAATTGAGCGGGTTGAAGTCGTTCAAGGCGCCGCTTCTGCTTCGATTTATGGGGCCCAGGGCGCAAACGGGGTTATCCAGCTTTTTACAAAAAAAGGGAAAAACGGCCAGCTGAATATCGATATTTCCAGCGCGATCACAAACAACACCTATCTGAACGTGGGTGGCATGGCCAAGTCCCGTTTTCATGGATATAATACCGACGCAAACAATAACATCATCGGTTCTTCGGGCGCACCGATTTCGATTGACCCGCTGACCGGCTTGTACACGGAAAACGTAATCTGGAACAGTACGGACCCGCTGAACAAGACCGATAAGCCATACAACGCCAATCTTGCTTATCATGATCACTTCAAACAATTTTTTGTTCCAGCAAATACGATCAATAATAGTATCTCCCTTTCAGGAGGCAGCGAAAAATTCGATTTCAGCGCTTCTGCATCCAATAACCACCAAAAATCCAACTTTCTTAACAATGGTTATAACGACCGGAGCAACCTGGTTACCAACCTCGGCGTTCAGCTTGCCAAGGGGTTAAGGCTGCGCAGCACCACGCAGCTGGTTTATACCAAAAACACCGTAAATGGGAATAACATATACTCGATCTTTAATAGCCGTGCTTTTGTGGACTACGATTTCAAATTGCCCGATGGTAGTCCAATCAACAAGTTGGGGGATGCGGCGGGCGTGAACGGAAGTAACCCTATTTACGCCCAGTATTATTCAGACAGCGACGATAAAAAGGTTGATATCATTCAAAATTTCAACCTGAACTATAAAGTCAACAAGTACCTGGAGTTGGATGCAAAGTACGGACTCAACTACAATAGGGAAGACTTCGTCTACACGGCGCAAAACCAGTCAAACAATGCCAATTCCGTAGCCGCCTCGACCTGGGTTGGCTCCGCGATCAGCCCCGACAACACAGGCGGTATCGATAAATATACCTACGCAAGAACATTCCAGAATTTTTTGGGTACTGCATTTATCTACACCAATTTCGAGGATGACTTTCATTGGAATGTTCCAATTACGACGTCTACCCAGATCTCCTTTGACTACCGCAACCAGAAACAGACGCTGTATGCGGCGGCCGCGGCCGGATTGCCGACTTACACGCCGTTTAACAGCACACAGGGAACATCCTTCAAAGTTATTCAGGATTACCGTGAACCGTTTATTACCTATGGGTACCTTGTCAACCAAAAAATTGAATATGGGGATCTATTCGGTGTTGCCGGCGGGTTCAGAAGTGACTATTCGTCCGCATTTGGAGGAGGTTCAAAGCCGTTTACCTTTCCAAGAGGTGATATTTATTTAAGAATGTCCTCACTTGGTTTTTGGAAAGAAGGAGCCATTGCCGACCGTATTCCCGAATTTAAACTGCGTGCCGCATACGGAGAGGCGGGTATTCAGCCTAAGCCTTTTGACCGCTACGTTACTTTAAGTACCAAGGTTTTGGGTGCAAGCAATGCCTTCTATTTCGACCCAAACCAAAATAACCCTGATCTGGGTGTGGAAGTATCCAAAGAGCTTGAAATCGGAACGGATTTTACATTGAACGTAATGCCCAACGCGGACTGGCTGAATGATCTCCGTCTGTCGGCCACCTATTGGAAACGGACTACGGATAATGCGATATGGAGCATTGACGTGGCGCCTACTACCGGTTCGGGAACTTTGAAAACCAATGCTTTTTCACTGGGCTCTCACGGCCTGCAGGCTTCTTTGAACGCATCTGTATACCAGGGCAAGAATTTTAGCTGGAACCTGACGACCAACTTTACGAAACAGACTTCGAAAATCAATTCTGTTGTCGGCGATCAGGAGATTGTCGTTATCTCCAATGCGGGAAGTACTAATTATGTGCTTCGCAAGGATGAAAAAATCGGACAGCTTTACGGCCATAGAATGATCCATAGCCTGGATGCCAAAAAGCCAGACGGCACCCCCTTTCTTTCGGAGGCGGAAAAGGGTGACTACACGCTGGCAAGCAACGGCTATGTGGTCAACAAAGCGACAAAATTCCCTTATGTAACCCCCGACAAATACAGCTTTGGCGATCCTAATCCAAAGTTCAATATTTCATTTATCAATGACTTGACGATCAAGGGTTTTCTGACTTTCAATGTTCAATTGGATTGGATCCAGGGAAGCCATCTTTACAATCAAACCAAGGAATGGATGTACCGCGACGGGATCCATGCCGACTATGCAAAACCGTTCACGATCGATGGAGAAACCGGAGCATGGACCGCGTTTTACCGGGGTGTATATGCGGCCGTTACCAGAAATGGTACCAAAGATTATTTCTACGAGGATGCCTCTTTTCTGCGCCTGAGAAATATTTCGCTCGCTTTGGATTTTGCAAAACTGACTCATATCAAAGGGTTCAGAAGGCTGCAACTGGTGCTATCGGGACGTAACCTGGTTACATTAACCAAATACACCGGTATGGATCCTGAAATCGTGTCGGGTGCCAACAACTCGGCATGGGATCGCGGAACTGATCACAGCAGCATGCCGAATTACAGATCTTATCAGGTCGGCTTAAACTTCGGTTTCTGAAAACATTCATTGCATTCTTAAAGAGATAAAACATGAAAAAAATAAAATTGCTATCGATGTTGGTGCTTCTGGCGTCGGTTCTTTCCTGCAAGGATCAATTAGACGTTAAGAACCCGAACCAGCCAACAACTGGTAGCGCTAATTCGGAATCTGGTCTGATCAACCTGGCGCAAGGCGCTATTTATGTAAATGGCTTCCTGACTGTGAAGTATGGCGGTTTCTATGGCGGGTTTTTCGGAGATCCGTTTAGTTATCATGAAATTATGGGGGACGTTGTGGGGGTAGAAGCTGCCAACCAGCGGCTGAACGAAATCGGGGTGGCCAATTACGTGATCCTTGATAACGGTACCAGGGTAAAGAACCCCAATTCTCCGACTCTTCAATTGGACATGCTTCGGCAGGTAAATATCAATGCAAACGCCAGCGATAACCCGTTGTATTACGAGTGGGCCTACATGTACAGTCTCAATAGCGGGGCCAATAATGTGTTGGCGCTGGTAGATAAGACGACATTTACCGGAGATGCCGAAAGTAAAAAGAACGCGCTCAGGGCCTGGGCATATTGGTGGAAGGGTTACGCCTATGGCCGCATCGGGTCACTTTACTATGCCGGTATCATCAATGACCTGGCAGTGGGGACCAATAATACTTTTGTGAGCAGGGAGGCTATCATTGCCGAATCCAATGCCAACTATGACAAAGCCGCAGCAGCTTTAAGCGCAGTTAGCAGTGTCGCTGACTACTCAGCAGTGATCGGTAAAATTATCCCTACATTTTTTCAGGTTGGAAAAGGTGGCATACTTACGCCTGATATGTGGAAGAGAAACATCAATTCTATGAAAGCGCGCAACGTGTTGGTAAATACCACTGTAAAAAACATGACCGCGGCGCAGTGGGCGTCCATTATCGCCCTTGCGAAAGATGGCGTTACGGCTACGGATTATGTGTTTACAGCAAGATCAAACGAAACCAGCGATTTTATTTCTGCTACCGGCAGCACGCCTTCGGCACTTACTACGGGTACTACCAAAACCAGTAGTTTCAAAGTCAGCGAACGCTTGATACAGGATTTTAAAGCGGGCGACAAAAGACTTGAGAACAATTTCGCGATTGAAACCAACCCATGGATCGGCAACAATGACCGTGGAAACATCTTCAATACACGGTATGGTTTGATCGATGGCGGAAAGGGGCTTGCGGGCGTGGTTGTCTTGGGAAATAAAGCGGTGGGCGAGTATGAATTTTATATGGCCACCACCTACGAGGAGAATCAGCTGACATTGGCGGAGGCGCTTATCAACACGGGAGACATCGAGGGGGGGCTTAAAATCATTGATGCCATCCGCAAACTTCAGGGCGCCGGTCTGGCCGCCGTCGCAGGCAAAGGGCTCAGCCTGGCATCTGCCAAAGAAGAATTGAGAAGCGAGAGAAGGGTGGTTCTGCCTTTCCGAGGTCTTGCTTTTTACGATGCCAGACGTTGGGGCGTAATTGACGACGTTGCTACCGGCGGAGGTAGAACCGGCGCGGTTGTGGTTGACAAAGCAGGTGTGGTTAGCAAGAACGCGACCATTAATTACAACTTCCTGGATTATTGGGACGTACCTGCCAACGAGCTTGCCTATAACAAGGCTGGCGAAGGGAGCGTGGCGGTTCAAAATCCAAAGGGCTTGTAGGTTATTGCCGGGCCCTGTCCGGTTGGGTTGAGCGCTAACGATTCAGTGTTGTTGCCAGAGCCCCCGCCATTCCGTTCAGATTGACCACCAGTGGTAATTCATCGCCTCTGCGGGACCTCGCTGTCAGCAGGTGAATGCAATGAAGAGAGAGACTACGTGGTTAATCTGGACGGAAGCTTGTGAAACGACCGTGTCACGCACATTAAGTATTTGAATATGGCCGACAATGCGATGGGAATACGCATCGCCGCGGCCTGCATTGTCTCGCTCGACGGACACGCGCTACATATTGCCAGTTGCCCTGGCTGCTCCCCAGTGTTAGCCTCTTGGGGGGAGCGTAATAAAAGCAATATATTATGGAGAATATATATAAATTATATTGTATTTTTCTATGTATCCGATATTATATATTGCATTATGTGATTTTTTCGATATTTTCAACGTATTAGCCGCGCATTTGATACAATGACACCGTGCAGACCCTGAATGGGGCTGTTGCTATCAGACTATGTCCATATAATCTGATCATTTACAATGAATATTCAACTAAAATCACTCCATTACTATGAAGAGAAACTTACAAAAATGCACATTCGCAGCCAAGTCTACGATGCTCTTTCTGCTCATTGCCTGGTTACCGCTTACCATGCAGGCCCAGAGCAAAAAGATTACCGGTAAAGTGTTTTCTGCATCCACTTCGGAGGTGTTTCCTGGTGTCAACATTATCTTGAAAGGAAATACAAACAAAGGTACTATTACGGATAATCAGGGTATGTTCTCGATCGATGCTGCGCCGGGTGATGTCCTGGTATTCAGCTTTATAGGCTTTAAGACCAAGGAGGTCAGAATAGGTTCAGAGGCAACGTTAAGTGTTCCGCTGGAAGATGGCGGCACAGAGCTAAATGAATTAATAGTGACTGGGTCCAGAAACACGGGGCGAACAATCCTGGAAACTCCCGTCCCTGTGGATGTCATTTCCATTAAGGATATCATGGCAGACCTTCCCCAGATCGACCTGGCCCAAATGCTGGCCTTTGTTGCACCAAGTTTTAACGCGGTCAGATCCCAGGGTGGTGACCTTGATTCCCATGTAGATCCGGTCCAGCTCCGCAACATGGCCCCCAACCAGATACTGGTCCTGGTGAATGGAAAACGAAGGCACACTTCTGCGTTGCTTATAACCGGAACAGCTGTCGGCAGCCCCTCCACGTCCGTTGATTTGATGACCATTCCGGCTTCCGCCATTGACCGAGTTGAAATTTTACGCGATGGCGCTGCTGCTCAATATGGTTCGGACGCAGTGGCCGGCGTAGTCAATATTATCCTTAAAAAAGGGACAGATAAGCTGACAGGCAGCTTTACCGGCGGAGGCTATGCCAATACCGGCGGTAAAGCAGGAGAACTGACCAAAGATGGTAAGCCAGACGGATTTAATTATCAGTTTGATGCTAATTACGGTTTCAAAATTGGTGACAAAGGTTACTTTAACCTGTCTGGACAAATCACACAAAAACGCCCGACCCTGAGACCTTTTGTAAATGACTGGGGATTTTTTGATAATACCTACCTGAATAACCTACGGACCGACAAAAACGGAAATCCGGTCATCACCAATCCTGAGCTTGTTGCCGCACAGGCCTCGGGCAACACGGCGGCACTTGCTTCGCTGACCACAGAAGCGGGATTAATGGCTGCTCGCGGCCTTACCAAAGCTGATTTTGCCGTTTATGCGGGTATGCCTGCCATTACCCTCGGCAGTACTTTTTACAATGCAGGTTATCAATTGAATCCTACCACAACGCTGTACAGTTTTGGAGGAGCGTCTTACAAATATCTTAAGGGATTCTCATGCTACTTCCGCCGTCCCGCACAAACTGACCGCTTCAATTACCTGCTGTATCCCAATGGCTTCCGTCCACAGATGACTTCCAATACTTCGGACCTTTCCAATACAACCGGTATTAAGAGTAAGCTGGGAGAATTCAATGTTGATTTCAGCAACACATTTGGCCGGAACCGGATGCGTATAGGAATGGTCAATACCATGAATGCTTCACTGGGTTCCAATTCGCCGGTCAATATGTATTTGGGTACGCACCAGTTTACCCAAAATTCTACTAACCTTGATTTTTCACGCTATTTCAAGGATGTGCTGCGCGGCCTGAACATTGCCTTTGGCGCTGAAATGCGTATTGAAAACTACAAAATCATGAAGGGTCAGGAAGAGGCTTATACCTATGGAGATGCAGGTGTGCTTACGGTAGGTCAAGCTGGTTTGCTTGTCGGACCAGATGGAAAACCTTTGGAAGATGCCAGCAGCACACCGATCGTAGATGCAAATGGAAATCCGATCAGTGTTAATGCGGGCCAGCAGGTTACTGTTAAATCCCTGTCTTCAAATTGCCAGTGTTTTGCCGGATTCGGCCCGAAAAACGAAAGGGATGAGTACCGCACCACCATGGCTGCTTACCTTGATGCCGAACTTGAAGTAACTAAAAGCCTGCTGATCGCCGGAGCTTTTCGTGTGGAAAATTATTCAGATTTTGGTGGCGTCACCATTGGCAAATTGGCCGCCAGGTATTCCATTGCCAAAACGCTCTCATTACGGGCTTCGATTGCTTCCGGATTCCGCGCGCCATCCCTTCAAGAGTTGAATTATACCCATACAGCTACGGCATTCGTGCCGGACGCAAATGGTATTCCGCAACCGCTTGATGTGACAACTTATCCGACCAACAGTACCGCCGCCAGGGTTTTAGGAATTCAGGGCCTTAAGCAGGAAAAATCGAGAACCTATGGTTTCGGCCTGACCTATCAACCGGCCCATGGATTTGAAGTGACTTTGGATGCTTATCAGATTGATGTAGATAACCGCATTTTCAGGACCAGCTACTTCAATGCTTCCGAGGTAGGCAATAATTACGACGAGGTGATCGGTGGTGGAGAAGCCCAGTTCTTTGTGAATGGTGCAGACGTACGTTCGAAGGGAATTGAAGCAGTCGGAAACTATACACTGACCCTGGCCCGTGGTAAAAGCTTCATTTTCAGTCTTGCAGCCATTTTCAGCAAAAACACCATTCTGAACAGAAAAGTACTTGATCTGAATGTGGCTAACCTTACCGAAGAACAGATTGTGGCCAAGTACCTGGACCGGGCGACCATTGGCCAGTTTGAAACCGGAACACCAAGGCAAAAACTAATCGGCTCGGTTACCTATCGCGTCAATAAATTTCATGCTATGGTGAGAGGAACATACTTTGGAACGGTTACCTCCCGGTCAACTTCCTCCGATGCAGAAGGTAACTTTTATGATCAGAAGTTTTCTGCGCAATCTATTTTCGATGCCAGCGTTGGCTACGATCTGACCAAGAATCTGAAATTGTCCATCGGCGGCAGTAACGTCTTTAATAAATATCCTGACATTTTGCGCCCTGAAAATCAAGGCTTTTATCTCTACGACAACAATCAGCAAGGCTCCAACGGATCTTATTACTACGGCCGTGTTTCTTTCAACTTTTAATGATCATCCAGACATGAAAACATATATCAGCAAAATCACCCCGATGTTATCCCTGATTATCACGATGACTCTGTTTGCGTTGGTTAGTTCTTGTGAACAACAGGACTACCCGCCCAATTTAAATACAGCCCCAGGTGGCGGCACGGTGTCGACGTATAAGGCTTACACGTTAGCTGCCGCGAATACAGAGAACATTTATGGGCGCATCGTCTTTTACAAGTACAACAAAACGATCACCTTAGTACAGATGGGCCTTTATAACGGGGCAAAGGGCAGCTCTTATACAGCCGCCATTTTTCCCGGAAAGGTGACGGCAGCGCCCGGCACGGCCCTCAAAGTGCTCGATAAAGTAGCCGGTGCTACGGGGGCGTTCGAGACCAGTAAGTATTTCAGCATTAATGAAGAGGGGTTTTTCGATAAACTTGACGCCTACAATGCTAGCGTAACGGTTAAACTAGGTGCGGTAACCGTTGCCGCTGGTAATATAGGCGCTAACGCTGCACCGGTAGCAGAGTCAGAATAAAATAAAACCAGCCGGGCAGAACCGCCATTCTGGCCGGTGGAAGGGAAATGAAGGGATGTTTGAAATCGATAAGCAGGGCAGCGCCGGGCGTTGTCCTGCTTTTTTGCATTCAGGCCAATGCGCAGCAGGCGGTCAATGCCGCACCTCAACTCAGCTTTATGCGGATCGGCGGTGTGATTTATTACGACCGGACATTAACCAGTTCAACGTTCCGAGGCAGATAAGGAGCTGCAGAAGGCAGTATCCTCAATGAATCGATTTTTTTATAACCTGTTTTTTCGGTTAGGAGAGTAGCAGGAAGTGAAAGTTGCCATACTCTTCTTGCCTCCGTTTCTGTATTGCAAGTGATCGCGGCAAATCCACCTTTGATGCGTTCGATAGCAATGCCCACTCCACCCTCATCAATCACATTAACCCAACTTTCACCATCATCTACCGACCGAATGATGCCTCTCTGACTGGTAGCTATCAGCACTCCGTTTGACTCTACCAATTTCATTACCCAGCCTTCGTCATAGACTCGCTTCCAGTTTTTTCCACTAAGGAGCAGCGGAATTTGGCTTGCTGTAATACATCCCATCTCTAGTGCGCAGATAGATTCCATTATCATTTGCAAGGAAACCATCTCTCGGGATACTGTCTTCGGGCAAGTTTACAGGCAGCCCTTCGCTAATGTCCTGCCAGGTTTGTCCCCCATCTGCAGATTTAAAAATGATGTTTGTCGCTACTGCCTTATCTCGTTTTGGATTACTATCCCGGAATGGCGGTGACTGTGGAAATTCCCAAGCCTGATCAAAGGAAAATGGGAAGTGAAAAAGTAGCAAAAAAGCGGCATGGAGAAATAAACCCACCTATGGAATTGTGGCTACCGATGATAAAAGCATCCTTCCTGAAATCCAACGCAATATGTACAAGCGTTCCAACACCAAGGTTACAGAGATCAAAGGAAGTCATGCTGTCTATATCTCACAGCCGCAAAAAGTAGCAGCCGTAATCGACCAGGCCGCAAAAGAGGTTTCAAAGAAATAGGATTGCAATAGGAATGTTACCCTGAAAGTCCGGCAGGATCGAGGGGGTGCGACCAGGCCCGGGGCAGTTTACCCCGGGCTTTGTTGGCTTCGTACCTGTCACAGCATAGTAGCTCCTCCGTCAATAATGAACCTGGTCCCGGTGGTGAAAGTAGATTCCTCGGAGGTCCGGTAGAGCACTGAGTAGGCAATTTCGTTGAGCTCACCGCTCCTTCCCAGGGGTGTTGCCCCAATAGCCGTAGAAAGCGAGCGTTTGTATCCCGATCAGAAACTTTTCATGAGCTAAAATCATGGATTAGCAATAAAAATATATTCAGTGGCATTATGAACGGTGATTTCCCTCACATTTTTTTAGTAATTTTCTTCCTTCTCCCTGGCTGCTGACGATGGTAAATTTGCCAGAGAAAACCCGCTTCGCCAAGCCGTAATCGTTGTGCCGCATATATACAAATTCCCTACCAAGGCATTTATTTATAATACCAAATTAGATGTAGCAAATGAAACGACTTCATTATTTAGATAATCTTATGATATTCTTATCTGTTCTGGTTGTACTCCATCATGTTAGTATTGGTTATGGGACAATGGGCGGCTGGTGCTATGTTACATCTGAAAAACTGACTGGTACAGTTCAAATTTTCCTTTCGGCCTTAACTGGACTTGAGGCATCATTTTCAATGAGCCTTTTCTTTTTCATTTCCGCTTTTTTGACAATTCCTTCATTAGAAAAAAAGGGGGTATCCAAATTTATAAAATCAAGGTTAATTCGCCTGGTGGTACCGTTGTTATTTGTAATGATTATTCTTGCTCCAAGTGTTTTATATTATATTGAAATTCACAATAAGACAACTCAATTGTCATGGTTTAGGTATGTATTACAACAAAACACTAAACCGTATACTTCTCATGCGTGGTTTATTTTAATGTTGATAACTTTTGAGTCAGTATATATTTTCTATTGGAAATTCATAAGACCTCATTTTTCTATTTCAAAATATCTATCAGATGCGCCCCCCACACATATAAATATATTGACGATTATTCTTCTGTGCAGTGGTCTTACAATCACAGTGCGACAATTTTTCCCACTTGGAGAAAATTTTATTGGCATAGAGTTTTCCAATATCACTCCTTATATTTTCATGTATGCAATCGGGCTGTTGGTATTCAGAAAGCATTGGCTTGATGACCTTTCTAAAAAAGTGGCAATAACATGGTTTCCCATCTCACTTATTGCAGCTACTTACTTTTGCTTGATTATTTATCTTCTTTCAAAGTATCCATCTATAGTTAATAAATTTGTTTCGGGCATTACATGGGAATCACTTTCACTTTCATTCGCCCAAACCTTTTTGTGTGTTGGTTTTTGTGGCTTTTTCCTTCATCAGTTCAAGAAAAAATTTGACTTTACAAATTTTATATTATCAATAATAAGAGAAAATAGATACGGCGTTTATATTTTTCATTCTGCTGTTGTAGTTGGTGTTACTATTATCTTGGAATATTTAACGCTTAAACCAACTATTAAATACATTATGGCCTGTATTTTGAGTGTTGTATTTTCCTACACTCTTGCTGGGATAATTCGTAAAATTCCTTTAGTGAAGCGAGTAATTTGACTATGTAAAGCAAGTACGACGGCACAACAAAAGGTTTGCCGCAAGGCTGATTCTCAACCGATCGCCAGACTGGAGATTCCGGCGAAACCTGTTACACCGTATTCTCCAATCACGATATCCATTTATCCTCCGGACCAACCAAATTCCAGACATGATTATACGTCGTATCTGATCCCTAAGATTGTTTCACTAGTGTTCCAAAGATTTGTTCCAGCAACCGGTTGATCTGCTTTGCCCGTCGGCAAAATAACAGTTGCTTTAGGATTGATAAACAAACCTGTTTTGCCCTCCAAGTCACCCGACGATGCGGCATATATCGCTGACCCAGCTGCCAGCTGCGGAGTAGTGGCAACAAGCGGCATCAAGATTTTCCTATACAACCATGGCCAGGCCGGATTCCCTGGCCCCATACCCGACGTGGACACTCCTGGATCGGCTATAAATACAGAGATTGAAGTTTCCTCCAATTTCTTTGCTAGTTGAAGCGAATATTGCACCAATGCCAGTTTTGCCTGGGCCAATGCTCGGTAGGGTTGATATCTTTTTATCGACTGTAAATCAGCAAGATTGATTGCTCCATGCTTGTAGGCACCACCCGCGATATTTACGATTCTCGCAGCCGGAGCGGCCCGCAACATTGGCATCAAATGGAAAGTCAAATAAAACGGTAAGAGATAATTTAGGAAAAGGATCTTTTCAAAACCATCTATGGTCACTTCTCTTTCAATTGATATGTAACCCACATTATTTATCAGCACATCTATTGAGGGATATCTAGCCGATATGCTATCGACAAGTTCGTCCACTCCCTCAGTACTCGATAAATCAGCTATAATAGCTCTTACAAAAACGTTCGACGACAAACGTCTAATCTCTTCGACAGCCTGACTGGCCCTATCGCTATCACTGCCAACAATGATAAGTTGTGCTTGTTTTTTAGCAAGTTCGGTGCCAATCGCTTTTCCGATACCAGCTGTACCTCCCGTTATCAATACTGTTTTGCCTCGCATATATGTTATTATTTTAATACGTTGCAAACCTAAATAGTAGAAGTATTTATAAACGATGACCAAAATCAAATAATCAGTTATCATTTTAAATCATTTACCACTCATACGGCTGCGGATCCTGCTAAGGGTTTCTTTCGTTACACCAAGATAATTTGCAATGAAGTGTTGAGGGACTCTAACTAACGCGCCAGGTGAATTTTGCATAAGCTTCTCATATCGTACCTGAGGCGAATCATACAAAACAGAGGTAAGCCTTTCGAGGTTATAACAAACGGTTTCCTCCGCAATCTTTCTACCTAGTTTTTGCAGTTCCATGTCAGTTTCGAATAGAGCCCAGATGTCCGAAGCTATCATACAAGCTACCTCTGAATGCTCCACTGCAATAATATCGTAGGACGAAGGTACACGTCGAATAATACTATAGTAATCCGTAACAAATTCATTTTCAACTGCAAAATCGAACGTTCGTTCAATTCCATCAATATCCTTAACAGAGCGAAAACAACCACTGATGATAAATCCGATGGTAGTGCAATGCTTATTTTTCTGCTGAAAAAAAGTGTTTTTTTTGAATTGATAAATTTTTGTGATTCCGGAAATATATTTCCAATTTTGCTCACTTAGTTCCACAAATTGATTAAGATATTCTTTTAGCTGTTCCATAGGGGGATTGAGGCTGAGCAACCATGTTAATTGTTTGAAAATACTGCTGCTTATTTGAATCGAAAGAACTTTATATTCAAGTCATGATTTAGAATTTAACACCGCCATCTCTACATTTCAGGCACTGCAATCTTGCATATTGGAACAAGCCAGCTAATGACGTACCCCATTTTCCGTGTAGATCATTTTCAATCGTCGTTGGCGAATAAGTAATGAGATCATTTCGTGCGATTTCCTTATAAGACCAAATTCTTAAACGCATCTATTAAGAGTTGCTATACAATTCTTGTTTCGCCCCAATGAGAGAAACGATAAAGCCATAAACATCCAAATTAACAACTTCAATCGCATAAGGAGTATTTGCTAGAAAAAATCATTTTCATTTTCTTAAGGCCGGGCAAGCCCTATTGCCCAATTTCAGTATTTTAGCAGATTACTTATAGCCCGGATCTGGATTTAGATGAACAGTCCGCAAGGAGGTGAGCACAAATTCTTCAAAGAATTTGCCCTTCAACAGAACGCTTCAGAGGATACCAGGTAAGCTATTTTAGAGCTCCCCTTTACTATATCTCCTTTCCGTATATTACTTTCACCTGCGGATACTTCTTGACAAAGTTTCGTAGCATTTGAAGGCTCTGAATGGCTTGCTCCCGATCCGCCACCCTTCCCGCCTCCACGCCATGTTGGAATTGAAATTTGGTCGTGATAGCTTCGCCTGTATAAAGTACCGGCCCATGTTTGCTCACGATCAGGAAAGCTAACTGGCCCTTGGTAAATCCAGGCGCAGAAATCGCCCAGATAGATTGGTCTCCCAAGATATCAATTACAGGTCCGAGTTTATCCACTTTTTTTGCCGTACTAAAATCAATTTGCCTAATCGGCGAAAGACCTTTTAAGAAAGGAGCATGGAATAGCAAAGGGACGTTGAGGTATCTCTCACCAGCACCCGAGATGTATGTGATGTCTTTTGGTAAGTTTGGAATGCTTGCGGTATGGTCAGGATTCCAGTTCTCTAAAAAAATCGTGTGTGGCTTCGCTTGGTGTTCTTTCAGCAGACTAACCAGATCATTCCCAGGATTCTGCCTGGCCTTCCATGTCCTATTTGCCATCAGTCCGCCAATCTTGCCATGCGCATTGGTGGAGTATGAAGCATCGTAACCCGTATTTATCAGAAAATCACCTTTGCTTTCATGTCTAAGTAAAAGGGTCACATTTTTTAGCCAAACATCCCCTGTCGGATATTTACTTGATTCAGAGTTACTCAAGTTAATCAAGTCTTTTCTATTTGGCAATACTTCCCCAGTTATTAGGTGCGTTAATTCGACTTTTCCGGCTTGTTGAAATACCAGTTCCCAAGAAATTTCTTCTCGTTGGGCGGGGTTAGAGTAGCTGAGCGTTTTGGGAGCCGAGCACGCAGCAATAACGACTAAAAAAAAAGCGCTAGCCGCCAGAAACAAGCCATTTCTGTTTTGATTCATTTTATTACGTTCCATGATTGAGAAAGAAAATTGATAGTTGCCTTTTACGAACCGTAAAGTTACTGCGGTTACTCAAGCCGGAACGTTGATCAGAATCAACAAATGAATTTGACGGATTGCGGCATCGATCGCCAGAGTAAAAATCTGAGATGAAAGAGGCAGGTTTGAGGTCCTATGACAGCATGTTAGCGGAAAATGCGGGTCACTTCTGATAAAACGAATTATACGCCCGCTGCGCAAGTTCAGATAGGTATCCACACACGGCGGCTGGTTCTACCACTTTTACCGCACTCGTAAACGGGAATAGCCAGGTCGCAATGTACGGGAGCGAGCCTACCAGGAATAACATTTCCAATCTGCCTTCGGGTAGGTCCTGTTGGTGTATCCAACCATATTGGTGTTTGGTATCATGTAGATGCCCCAGCTGCGCAGGCGATACGTCCGATAGGTCGAATTGGACCAGAACCCTTTCCTTATCCCTTCTTTTTGCTTCATCGATCCAATATTGCTCCATTGTTTCTCCGCGCGGCGAAAATTCTTGATCGGATACCACAATTGACCAAAGCGGTACAGGCTCCTCCGACGCATTTTGGATAACTTAAGTGAGAAAGATTCAACAACTAAACCTGATGTCCTCCCAGGTATTCGGACGATTGAAAGTACAGTTTCGCTTGGATAAGTCATAAAATGAAAAGTGCCCATTTGATCACACATACACTGTGCCAGCAGCGATCGGAAACGGCGCTGGTGTAGTTCTTTCTTTTCTTCCAACTTCATCATGAGCCGCCCGATTGGCTTGAATGTGCTTTTCAAAGATCCTTTGCCTGTAGATGCTTAACGAGCTGGTCTTTAGCCCATCTCTCCGGCGGTTTGCCCATTGCACATTTCTTTGCATAAAATGTCTGTCTGAAAATTCCCAGATTGATGAAGTCGGCAATAGATTATCTGACCACAAGTCGCGCAGCAACGTGTAGTCCAGCAATTGCTTTTTGAGTATGTCAATGATGTGCCATTCCCTGACATAACAATTCCCAGTACCTCGGTAAGCTGATTAACGGAACATTGCTTTGAAATGAATCCGGTTGCTCTGCTCTGCAAGCAATGATGGCCATATAATCTTTTAGGATATTCCGTAAATATCGGTAGCGGTGCCGATGGCGCAATGAGTCTGCGTTCAGATCGAAGCCGGGCTAACTCGATCTATTTCAGGATTGGGTCAAGGCCAATCCATCCCGGGTACCTCCCAGGTTCCCCACCTGTATGGCATTGATCAGGGTAGCCTTGCCTATATGGTAGATAAGCCGGGCGTGGCAACGCAGATCACAACCAGGTTTGCATGGAATTATCCGAAGTTGCGCCGTAATTGCGTATCAGCAAGTGTTTGGATCCGGATAACCTGTCCCGGCAACTCATTACACAGCCACGGACATTTCAATGACCGCGCCGTTGTGTTTCAGGATACGGTATGGGTAAACCTGAAAATTGTCAGTTTTTCGGTAAGGGCGAACCGCTAACTTTGTTTGCTCATATATCTGGTTCTTACCCATTTTCTTCAGGTACGTATTCTAAAATGTCACCTGGCTGGCAATTTAAAGCTTTACAAATGGACTCTAGTGTGCTGAAACGAATTGCCTTCGCCTTTCCCGTTTTTAGGATAGACAGGTTGGACAGGGTCAATTCAACTCGTTCGGAAAGCTCATTGAGGGAAACCTTCCGCTTTGCCATCATCACATCCAGGTTTACAATGATTGGCATAGCTTAAACAGTTAGATCGTTTTCGTTTTGAATATCGATTCCTTTTTGGAAAATGGCCGCAATAATATAGATCACAGCTGCCATTAATACGAAAGCCTGGCTGTCTGCCCAAAACTGGGTTAGGTTGTCTGTTGCAAAGCCACGGTGCGCTAAATTGTTGGCGGCTTGCCGGGCTATATAACTTAAAAGTCCGATGGAGAAGGTAAAGTAGCTGATTCGCAAAATCTGCCTTGCGACGAAGCTGTTGAAGGGCTTGGATAAGTCAAATCTGGTTACCAGCATGGTGACAAAATAGAAAAGGACTGCTTTCAAAATGGCTATGGCCAGTATTAAACTATATATGCCAAAGAATGCCCATTTGCTAAGATGATACATCTCACTTAGATCGAGCTTCTGATACAAGTTTTGAACGAAATCGGGTTTATAGAGGCTGAATATGAAATTTACGATCAGCGCCCCGGCTTCAATGCCTAAGCCGACAAAAATTAGCCATGCAACAATGCGCAGGCCTGTAAAAACGACGTTGTTTACTTTTGACATAGCTGATAAATATTGGCTTGCTAACGCAAGCTTAATGTATTTTTATTGAAAAACAATAAAAATATACCTTTATTTGAGATGTGCTTACCCGCCGACGGGCGGGCTGCTCCGCCATTTTCAAGGATGGAATGAAACGAATTAGGATTTTAGGGAACGAACCAGGTAGCTGAGGGTTGACAGGAAAACCTTCAAGGGAGCATTTTGCGATTGACTTAGCCATTTGTACAAAAAGGTTTCAGTTTCTTATCTTAGTTTTGACGTGTAAATGACTGACAACATGGGAAATACCAGGAAGATCCATCCGGATTTCTTGTTTTATCTGGAATTTAAAAGCAAGGACCTGACCGATCTATACGAAGATTTGCGGATGCTAGTCCTGGAAGTTTGTCCTGGCGCCAATGAGTTGTTATACCATACGCCTGCACTACACCCTGTATTCGGTAACGGAGAAAATGACGGACGGCTTTTGCAGCAATAGACGCAGACAAGCCACCATTGCATTGCTAGTTTCAATATCCCTAACAGCATTTACCGTATTGATTATGAATGGCCTTCATATAAAAGGAGGTTCATTTGCATATTTTCTTAATATGCTAGGAGGGATAATTTTGTCTGAGTATTTTTTCAAAAAAAAATTTTCCAAACGACAATTATGTATATAAGAAAATTTGGAAGGCCCTTCTAATATCAATCGCAGTTGCAGCTCCATTTTCGTTGGCTATGATCTTTGCACCAGCAGATTAATCATTGAGTATGAATGTACCATGGGAAAACCCATGGCCCCCTGAGATACTAATTCCCTCGCGAATTCAGTAGAATACATTTCTTGTAAACAATTACCGGACTACGGTTTTTATTTTCTTCTTGGGATTTCCGTGCAGCGCACCAGTAAAGCTTGATGCCTGCATTAGTAATGGAAGTAACCGGCGATAACCCGTTACCATAAGCGCCGATAATCGCGATCGGATCAGATTACTACCCTTCTTGGAAAACCAAACTTACCATGACAATTAAATGCCTGCGACTTGCAAGTATACTTTACCTGCTTGTACCCAACCTGATTTTCTTCTGCTTCTGGACAAGTGGTGTCACCTCCTTTGTCGGATTGCTGCTTTGTGGATATTTTTTGGTCCGCGAATTCAGTTAGAACGACCTTGAAAGTACGCAAAGAGGATCTCAGCGCGACCTTTGGGTGCTTAGCGTTTGTGCAGTGGCTATTACTTGTATTTGTGGTATTTCCGGTTTATGCTACCAAACGTTCGACTACTGGTGCCACAATACCAAGTTCTACGAGCTGTATCGCTATGACTGGCCAATTCGGATACCGGGAGATGGGCCGGTAACCGCCTATTATTACGGATTCTATCTCGTGCCCGCACTGTATTCAAAAATGGCAGGTAAAATTAGCGAACTGGCTATTTTCCTGTGGACATTTGTTGGGTTTTTACTGGGGTTGAGCTGGCTCTACATAGTATTGCATAAAAAGATGCTCTTTGTATTTCTGACCCTGACCATCGGTGACCTACCACACGTGTTGAAAAGTATTTTCTATAAAATATGGGGACATCTCTACAAATTCGGCGATTTTGGTGTGGAGTCGTGGTCCAATTTTGAAAACTCGCTTTGGGTGCCCAACCAGGTTATACCTACACTCATTATCAGCGGAATGCTCGGGTACGCTCTTAAGGAAGGTATCCGACTGGAACGTATGGTGCTACCGGTAGCACTTTCCTTCTGGTGGGCCGTGTTTCCTGCTTTTACTTGTGGCCTGCTCGTTGGCATCCTTATCCTTCATAAATGGTTTACCCGGAAGGGGAGCTTTCACATCGCGACCACCGTGAATGAAGTCCTGTTGCCCTGCTTGTGTTGTGCCCCGGTGCTCGTCCTATATCTGTCACACGAGAAGCCCCCGATATCGGGGTTCATCTGGCAATTCAGTGAAAGCATGAATAGCCGGGCCATAGAATATTCAGTTAACATTGGTATCAATCTCATCGTGTTTTATCTAGGTTACCGGTTCCTAACCGGCACGGATAGCAAACGCCTGCCCGGCCTTCCATTGTACCTGATCCTTTTTTTCATAGCTGTGTTCCCCTTATACAGGATCGGGAAAGTGAATGATTTCCTTTTTCGCGGACTCATGCCTTTATTGCTTATTGTCGGTTTGTATATGTATCAACATCTTTCGGCCCCGAACGGAACCTTGCGATTACTGACTCAACCTTCGAAGGCTCCTGTACGTTGGGCAGTAGCCGTACTTTTAGCAGCATCATCTATTATTGCCGTGTCCCGAATAGGCCGTGCTGCATACATAAACAAAGCAACTGGCGAACTGTTGCCCGAACATGTTAGTTTTGTTCCGATTCCCTACGACGCTTACGCCAATATTTATGAAGTACTTAAAGCCAGATGGTCTCAAATGGAGGCCGACCAATATGTGGGAAAACAAGATTCTATCTACGAGCGGTTTATAGCTCCCCGGCATAGCTACGACCAATAAAGACGGTTCTTGTAAGTGACCAAGCGCCCCATGCTCCTGTCTAAGAGAGGGATTCAACCCCTTTGTTAGAAGTTGTGGGATGTTCCAATGCGAGTTCAGCCTTGATATGTTCTTTGAAGACTAACGGCCCGCCTTGGTTTTGATAAATCGTATTGCCCCAATTTACAACAACCATAGGCCGCGCCACGGGGTAGCCTGCATGTTGCGACTTCCTAATTCCAAAAAACAGCAGCTAAACGCCATTTTACGGAAATGCTGTAAGACATACAGGCGTCCGGGAAAGCCGGATTGAAAATCCATGATGAAACTGTAAAGTCAAGAATTCAAGCCTGTATAGTAAAATCAACCTTTAAAAAGAAGGTGTATAATGTGCTGTTAGTCGCAAAAAGTGTATAGCTATTCTGTTTAGAGATAACGCACTTCATGCCGCAGTTTGCTCCGCCTACGCACCAACCCAAGAATTCAACCATGGTTCCTCCGGTGGTGCATATCTGATCTTCGTTGGATAGGTTCTCCAACGCCAATTCACCCATTGAACCCACTGCTGAAATCGTCTTTAACATGGTTACTCCCAATGTGCAATGGATGGAGCATAATGTCTCCGTTACTCTCCTCTTTTTCACTTTTAGTGGGCCTTACCAGTTCGAGTACAACTAGATTTACACTTTTCATTTTTAGCTAAAGTTTGGTGTAGAAAATACAAACCATAAAAACTCCGTCGGTCGACGTCATGATCTGGAATGGCAAGATGGTAGTAATCAGGAATAAAAAATTAGATATTTTAGTGCGAAGATCATTTTTCGACGAGTGGAAAATTTTCTTCGACTAATCGCGCCCGTTCAATGACGAATAAGAAGATGAATTGATGTATTGCCAGATGAACTTCTATATGGCTTGGGGACGGCTAGCTACGGGCTTTTAACTTTGACCTAGGCCGTACCTTATGCAGGCCAAGGCCGCGCTCCGGGAAAGAATGCCGATCCCGCAAGTGCCCATGCCAGCGACCAGCAACTGTGCGCCGGTACGCTCGCATTCATAGGCGCGATGATGTAAATCTGGCTATACTTTTGGCAATAGCAATTAATCGAGCATGGATCAGGCCCCAAAGGAAGAGCTGCCACGGGAGTGGTGGCGTTTTATGATAATCGGAAGTTTTCTGTATTCGATATTTTATACAGTAGCAGAGAAAGTCGCGGCAGTTGAAAGACTGCCGTTCCGATATTTTGTACTGTCAGGTGTGCTAGCTTTTGCCGTCGAAGCTGCACTATATTTTTCCATCCGGAATTGGTCCGGACGCAGAAAGGCGGCCGTAGTCTTGGGCATCGGATTTATCTGGCTAGGGGTTTGTTTATTTGTTGGTCGATAAATTAACAGGTATGAACTGGGTATTAGCATCGGTAGGTATTTTGTTGATTTTGCTGGGTTTAGCTATCTGGCGTTTCGGACTAGTCGGTTGGCTGAGCGATATCCCAAAAGGAGGTAAAAAATCATTGATAGAGAGAAAGTGGCCACGCTTGGCGAGAGTTATTTAAGCCTGGTAGGGATATGCTTCATCGCTTTCGGATACGCTGTCGAAAATTTACAAGATCAGACGATAATAGTGATTGTAGCTTGCTATGTCCCAATCAACATGGTCGTATTGGTTTCATATTTGGTGGCCGAAAGCAAGAACATGCGCAGATAATTGAGTAACAGTCAAATGATTTCATAATGATGCTAGGGGTGGTTTTTCTAATTATTGGGATCATGTTCATGGTTATGAGCCTGGTTACATGGAAGTTTAAATGGCTGGGGATAATTGCAGGGTATGACGAAAAGAAGGTAGTGGATAAGAAAGGTCTGGCGTCTTGGTTCGGGAAATGCACTATGGGTTTATCTATGTGTGCTGTTTTGCTATCAATAGTATGTTTTTATGTCGAGCCCTTCAACGATAACATCGCCTTTATTTGCGGCATATTTTTTACTATAATATTGATGATTGGAACGGCAATAACTCTTTCCGGGATGTCCAAATATTACAAATTTTAGAGTGTCGGGGAAAACACCCGTGGCTGTCGCACAACTGCCGCTAAACTTCTCACGTTGGTTCCCATCCGTCTCATCTGAACGAAAATATAATTTGACACGTAAATCTGTCCAACGGCTCTAAAAGATAGTCCTTGGCTCGTTGAAGGGCACTTTCAACGATCTTCTTGGTGTGTAGACATTTCATGTATTTTTTAGTATTAAAGGCAATAGCTATTCTAACCTATGACAATTCTCGTCAAAGAAAAAGATCGTCTAAGGGTCGCGAGCCCGGATGGCTAACATTCCAGCACCGGCCGGCAAATCTCCAATATAGGCGAGACTTATTTTAGCATTACCACCCCATTGTCGCCGATTATCAATATTCCTGGACGCTTATGAACTTTGGTTGCCCAAAGCTGCCTTTTGTAAACTTTCGTATGCATTGCGTTAATTTTCCAGCCCGAGCGGAATCACGTTCAACTAAGGGAGGACACATTTGACTTTTTTTTAAAAAAAAGACGTTTCTTGTCAATCAAGCACCTAAAAGTCATCATATGAAAGCACCTCTGAATCCGGTACAAACAGACACGAACACGGCTTCCCTGTCCGAAAACAGTGGGACAAAACCTTTGGCACCGGGCGAGAAGGATACAGCAGGTCTTGATGTTCTGGATTTGAGCAGGCAGGGTGATAACAGTCCGTTGTCGTTTGATTACAATAGAAAGACCTTTTATACGGTAACTCTATTACAAGGGAAGTATACGCTTGAGTTTGAAGAAAGAAATATTGAAGTATCGGGCAATTCACTGATTTTCACCAGCACTAAAATTCCCTTTGGCATACATGCGCCAGAAGGAGTGTATGCAGGAATAAGCTGCCTGTTTAAGGAGGATTTCATTACAAAAAGCAATAGTGGATACCGGCTGCTTGAATTTCCGATCTACAAACCAGGCAGGCAGCACATATATGCACTGACCGACGAGCAGACGAAGCATTTCATTGGGATATATGCCAAGATATTTGATGAGAAACACGCCAACAGTGATTTCAAAGATAATCTGCAACGCACGTATTTGCTTGAACTTATTTTCAATGCACAAAAGCTTGATCCAGCTAGCTCGTATGTAAAAACGAACAACACAACCGAGGAGATAGCCTGCTCATTTATCCGGTTGCTGGAATCACAGTTTCCGATCGAATCCGCCCAGGATATCCTTAGATTAACAACGGCGAAAGATTTTGCGGATGATCTGGCATTACACCCCAACTACTTAAACAGGCAGGTAAAGCTTTCAAAAGGAAGAACAGTCACCGAAATCATAGCGGCACGAATAATCCAGGAAGCGAAGATCTTATTGAAGGTCACTAACTGGAATGTTGTAGAGATTGCCACCTCTCTGGGCTTTGAGCAGCCATCCCACTTCAATTTGTTCTTCAAAAAGCACGTCAGCGTATCTCCGACAGATTACAGAAAAACCATAAAATAGCTATTTCGTTGTTTAATAGCGCCTTACGCGGAAGTTTGAATTTAGTAAGGATTGGTTTTATTTATGCTAACCCGGCCTTTGTGATCCTGTTCATCTTTGCATTGTAATTAAAATAATTTACAAAATGACAAAGATAGCATTAGTAACAGGAGGAAATAAAGGTATTGGTTTTGAGACAGTTAAACAGCTTGCGCAACAAAATATTAAAGTGTTACTGGGAGCAAGAAATGAGACTGAGGGAAAAAAAGCAGAGGAAACCCTGCGTGCGGAGTCGCTGGACGTAACCTTTATCAAGCTGGATATCAGTAATTCTGATGATATAGAAAACACCAAAAACCTCATTGAAAACCAGTTTGGCAAACTTGATATCCTGATCAACAATGCAGCAGTATTCCTGGATAATGCCTGGTTTGGTAACAACACCGAAACGGTTCCTCTAAAAACGCTACGTGACACCTTCGATATCAATTATTTCGGGACAGTGGAGCTGACCCAGTCATTGTTACCGGCGATCAGAAAAAGTGAAGCCGGGCGGATCGTGAATATCAGCAGCCTCTCTGGTTCTTTTGGCGTCCATCTCGACGAAACACATTGGCTTTACCCATTGAAACCATACGCGTACAGCGCCTCTAAAACAGCATTGAACCAGTTTACAGTATTTTTAGCGAACGCCCTCGCAGATACTAAGATCAAGGTAAATGCAGTAAGTCCGGGTTGGGTAAAAACATCGATCGGCTCGGACCAGGCGCCGCTTACGCCCGAAGACGGGGCTAAAAGTGGTGTGGCATTAGCCCTACTGGATGAAAACGGCCCAACGGGTACTTTCTCTCAGGATGGTGAGACCTTGCCGTGGTAAAACATTATTGACCATTAACACCGCCCGGTATGAAGTTGTATTTTTGAAAGTTCGGCAGTCGCTGGAAGTTAACAGTGTATCATAGTCAACTGTATGAATATAGAAGAGTTCCGGGCGTTTTGTTTGTCATTGCCTGATACCCGTGAGGCCTTGCCCCGGTATAGCCAGAAAAGTAATGACAGATTTTGTTTGAACTTCATGCTCGCACATTTTAAGGTTGGTAATTGTGTCCGTGGAGAACCTTAAATCAAAACCGCCTCAATCAAACATCTGATTCGGTCACCTAATTTACCGAATCCAACAGGTGACCGAATAGGTGACCGAATGGATTGGTTCATTATGATTCAGACTGATCTGCCTTTTTGTAAAATGTGCTGATTATCAATGCATTTTAAACAAAAAAGGCACACTTTCGTGTGCCTTCTGTGATCCCGCTGGGAACAATTTAGATCTTGAAAAAGCCTGTATATCAATTATTTGCAATTCCCTTCAAAATAGGTAACCGAAACGGTAACCGATTCTTTTAGCTCGTTTTGATGCATTTCAAGCGTCTCAACAGTCAAGCAAATATACTTACAAATGCTGACAATCGCTTGCAGATTTGTCAATAGACAAGGGGGCAGCGATTGTTGTCGATTCATTAATTGCAACGTTATCTATATTGAATTTGGCCCCCGGAAAGTTAAGTTTAAATGCCAAAGTTCATTAGTGTATTGGGTACGATTTTGCAGTGTCCCCTCCAGCCTTGTTCTGGGAGCATTTCAATCAGTGCAACTGTCCGGTTGACATAGGAGATTATTCCCAACTGTACCAGCGAGTGAAAGTTCTATGCTGACTAATTTATTAATTGCTGCCGCGAGTCTAGTGAAAGAGGCATACGACAAAAGACGGCGTACGGAAACTCTGCGGACTTCATTCATTTTTTAGTGCATTTATTGGGTTGGATCTTCCCGCTTTAATTGTTTGGACGCAAACAGCCAACATGCCAGTCAGTAAACCTACGGCCGCTGCCAGAATGCAGGCCGCCCCTGAATGTTGATTCGATGTACGAAATCTTGCAGCCAGTGCTCCATAGCGTACCAGGCAATTGGTGGGGAGGTCATTGGTTGCAACGGATTGCCGCCGACTATATGTCCCATATCGGCTTGTAAAACACGTCTTACTTGTCTATAAACAGCACGATTTCGGACACGGCCATACCTCCATTCGCGACATAGCCTGCCACCATCGACATACTTCTATGTGGAATTAGGTGATCTTTTCATAAAGAAATGGAATGTAGCCACTACTTTTGCACACATACATATGGTCTAACGACCTTATTCATCAACATGCAATGAACGAATTCATTAACTACCTTAATAGCATAGTCGAACTACCACACAACGCTCAGGAGGCAATCAATAAGATCACCATTCATAGGGAGGTTCCTAAAAATACTATACTTCTTTCTCATGGTGAAATCTGTAATGAATTCCATTTTTTAGCAACTGGCCTGGTTCGTGTTTTTTATTATAAGGATGGTAAAGAGGTGACAGCTTGGTTCGCTTCACAAGGGGGAATCGCCAGTGCAATCGATAGCTTATTCTCGGGATTGCCATCCATATATAACATCCAAACTTTGGAAAGTTCGGAAATATTCAGCCTTCAATACGGGAAGCTAGAACCGGTTTTCCGAGATTTTCCTATAGTCGAAAGGCTTGGACGATTAATGGTAACCTATAACTATCTACTACTGGATGAAAGGATGAAGCTATTTGCATTTTGTACTGCAGAGGAGCGCTATGAAAGGCTGATCCAGCAATTTCCCGACATCTTTCAACGCACAAAGCTTGGGCATGTTGCTTCCTATTTGGGAATTACACAGGAACACCTAAGTAGAATTCGGGCAGCCTACAAAAATAAGTAACTACTGTGATACGATTTTGATAAATATCAAAGGATTTGGTTTCGTGCGGTTGCAGATTTGGGTTGAAAATAATTTCAACTTTAAACAATCCGCTTATGAAAAAGCTTTCTTTGTACTACATTTTAGCTATTGTTTTAGGCCTTATATTTTGGGCCTGTAAAGAAGAAGACGTTAATACCGGTAGACCGTCGGTAGAAACAAGTCAGTCTGATTCGTTGGTTACCATTACAGGAGCAAAGGCCTGGTTCGAAAATGTTTACCTCGTGAAAATGCAGGCGTCGCTATCTAATAATAGGGAGAGGAAAACATTTTGGGAGAAAGCTTTTATGAGCAAAATGTCCAATGGGCAGCCGTTAGTGGTTGTTCCCATTGAACATCATAAGGCCGGACAATCTCCCAATAGAGATACGTACTTGTGGATTTTTAAAGATGATTTTAATCGTTACACACCGAAAGTCATTGAGTATTTGAGCAGAGGCGAATCGGTCAATAATGACCTTTCTACTTTTACAGGAGCAATGACGGTCAGGGATTGGGAGGGAAGGCTCTTGAATGGATTCATATTCAAAGACGGCGTGCCTGCGGGGCTATTAAAGAGTGTCGACGGAGAAGAGCAGTTACGCCTACAGGAGGCCAGGAACGGCAAAGGCAACGGGACAATCTGTGATCAGATATGGGAAACGAGGGGTACTTGTACCGATTACTATTACAAAGTCTGCATCAACGGAAATTGCACGGATTATACGCACAATGGTACGTTTTGCGAATTGTATGAAATTACATACCCAAAATGCTATTGGGTTGCAGATTTCCCGGGACAAACTTCTCCGTATGGCAGCGCGAGTTGCCGATGCGAGACAATGCTGCCCGGTGATATAAGCTTAAGTGACTATGAAGGAAATTATGTATTTGTCGGGCCTAAAGTCCCCATTGCAAATTTGATGCAGCGATTCAGGAATGTATTCGGCATGGGCATGGATGGAATGCCGAAAGACCCTAAATTTAAGTACAAATTGACAATTTATATAGATCAACCCGTCTCAAAAACCAGGGCACTGGTCCAAACAATCCTCCCTGACCGTAAGCCGGGTCATACGTTCTTAGGTTTGGAACAATACAACTCGCAAACAGGAGAAACAAAACGACTGGTATTTGGGTTTTATGTACAGGAAGAATGGAAGGCGGGTATGTTGTTGAGCTCACAAGGCGCTTGGGGCGATGATGGCGGTTCGACTTTTGACATTTCTGTATCTGGAAACCTCACCGCTGATCAAGCCCAGATGGTATATAATCAGGTAACTTATATAGGGACCCCCGACTATCATATCACGGAAAGAAACTGTACCACAGTGGCTGCCTCAATCATGAACCCATATGTACCAATGCCTGGCGGTAAGGGAGAAATCGGCCCACTGGGGTTGGGTATGACGCCGGGAGCCCTAGGACAAGATATTTACACCAATACCTCAACATACGGTCCATATAATCTCAAAACAGGAGACAATTTGATAGCTCCCACCTCAACAAACTAAAATCGAAAATGAAAAGGCGGAACTTCTTTATTTTGGCGGCGGTGTTCGGAATTATTCTGATTTCCAATATCCCACTTATAAGTGTATTTATCGGAATGGTTACCACGACTGAATCCATGAAGAGCGAAATCCCGCAATTCGTAAGTGGGAGTGGAAATTTTGCAACAACTGGAGCTTACCTAAAAGGCGGAACACCTGAACATCAGTACAATGATTTGTTACGCCAATTCAATGCGTATAAAGCCGAAAATCCAGGAGATACTACGCTTTATAGGACTTTCAAAAGTAGTCCGCTCTTTTTTTGGAGGTGGTATCGAGACTGGAAGAACAGATATAATCCCTTTTACCAGCTGCCGTACAAAAAATACAAGAAAGATTAAATGGCAAATTAAGTCCTGGATCAAAGTTACTCCTGCCGCTTTTGCTGCGAGAGATTATGGGAATAGGAACGAATAAATGAACTACCGCTAGTATTCTTAACAAGAAAAGCCTCCTCAAGGGAGGCTTTTCTCTGC